>JAGOLH010000010.1 GCA_017994175.1 Bacteroidales bacterium
AAACATTTCTACAACCATCGGTAGATTACTCCCCTTCGGTTGTCCCTTGCTGATACAAATTTACGTTTTTATGTGTACCTTTGTTTAACCGTTTATAAAATTGTCCGATTTATAGGGGGCCAGACCAATAGTAGAGAAATATTATAATTGTTTTTGTAGATTTGTGAAAAAGAAAGAATAAATGGCTGCATCAGAGATTAAAATATACCAAACGGATGATGGGCAGACTAAAATTGATGTAAAGTTTGATAAGGAAACAGTTTGGTTAACTCAGAAACAGATGGCTCTGTTGTTTGATAAAGACTCTGACACAATAGGACTTCATCTCAAAAATATATATCAATCTGGTGAGTTAGAGGAACTTTCAACTACCGAGGAATCCTCGGTAGTTCAGCAAGAGGGCAAACGACAAGTAAATAGAAAAATAAAACTATATAATTTGGATGCGATTATCTCGGTTGGATATAGAGTAAATTCTAAACGAGGGATACAATTTCGAATTTGGGCAAGCAAGCTTATAAAAGAGTATTTATTAAAGGGTTTTGTTGTTGACAACAAGCGATTAATTCAGCAAAATAATCAACTAAAAGAACTTCAAACTTCAGTAAAAATACTTGCTGATTCGATGAAGTATAAACAGTTGACAAATGATGAAAGAATCGGATTACTTAGAATAATTTCGGATTATGCATATGCGTTAGATATTTTAGACCAATATGATTATCAAAACCTTGAGATAAAAAACACCTCTGGAAAAGAGCTTTATCAATTGACATATGATGAAGCAATGACCCAGATTAAGTTGGCAAAAAAGTTTCATGGTAACAGTGATTTGTTTGGACATGAAAAAGACCAATCCTTTCAAAGCTCTTTATCAACTATATATCAGACTTTTGATGGGGTTGATTTATACCCAAGTATTGAGGAAAAAGCAGCAAATTTGTTGTATTTTATAACAAAAAATCATTCGTTTTCCGACGGGAATAAACGCATTGCAGCATTCTTGTTCTTATTATTTTTAGAACGTAACGGAGTATTATTTAATGATGATGGGAACAAACGCATTGCAGATAATACGTTGGTTGCATTGACATTAATGATTGCAGTAAGTAAGCCTGAGGAAAAAGATACAATGATAAAAGTTATTGTAAACCTGATTAATAAGAATAATTAGCACATGGCAAGCCAGTTGCCTGCCACCCAATTACCTCCTGCCAATGAGTACACTTCGAATACCACAAGAACCACCACTCAGACTACTGGATAATTTCGTCTTCGCGAGTAATTATTTCGCAAGCAGCAACCCTTTTTTACTTCAACATAAAGTTTTAGATTTGCGTAATTAATTCAGATTGATTTTTACGGGGTTAAAACACAATAAACCAACGCAACATGAGCCAGATGATATATCTCGACAACTCGGCCACCAGCTTTCCGAAGCCCGATGTGGTTTACGATTTTATGTGCAGCTTTTATAAAAAACATGGGGTCAATCCCGGGAGGTCCGGATTTGATGCTGCCATCGAAACCGAAGAAGTGGTTTTTAATACCCGAAAAATGCTTGCCGAATTCTTCAACGGCGACGACCCAAACCGCCTAACATTCAGTTATAATGCCAGCGATTCGCTGAATATGGTAATTCAGGGACTTGCCGAAAAAGGCGATCATGTTATTACAACCTATCTTGAGCACAACTCAGTGCTCCGTCCTCTGTACCATTTGCAAATGAATGGCATTATCGATGTAACTCACGTACCTTTCGATAAAAACGGTTTTGTTAATCCTGATGATATTAAAAAAGCCATCCGTAAAAACACTAAGTTTGTTATTGTAAACCACTGCTCCAATGTAATAGGCACCATTCAACCGGTGGCCGAAATTGGTAAAATATGCCGTCAGGCAGGAGTGTATTTTATTATTGACGCCAGCCAGAGTGCAGGAGCCATTCCTATCGATATTAAAGCCATGAACATCGACATTGTCGTTTTCACAGGTCACAAATGCCTGATGGGTCCTACCGGTATCGGTGGAAGCTATGTTCAGGAAAATGTAAATATCCACGGCACCCGTTTTGGTGGCACAGGGGTGCGATCTGCACAACTTACTCATCTTGAGGAGTTTCCTTACAGAATGGAATGTGGCACGTTAAATCTGGTGGGAGTTGCAGGAATACATGCCGGTCTGAAATGGGTACTCGACCAGGGTATGGAAAATATTCACAAGCAGGAAATGCAATTGTGGGAAAAATTGCGCCTTGGTGTCAATGCTATCCCTGGCATTACAACCTATTGCGCAAACAGTATGGTAAACCACAACCCGGTTCTTAGTCTGAACATCAATGGGTTTGAATCGGGCGATGTCGGTATTATGCTTGATGTTGATTATAATATTGCCTGCCGCACCGGATTGCAATGCGCTCCAAAAGTGCATGAAGGCATCGGTACGGATAAAATTCACGGTACGGTACGATTAAGTATAGGCGCTTTTAATACCGAAGAAGAAATCGACACAGCTCTTGATGCGCTCAAAGAAATTGCTGCGATTAAAAACTGAAAGCTGAAGCGCACTGTCGTTTAAAACTACAGCCTCTTAAAAATCAGTATCCTTACTTTTTCTTTCCCAATGTTATTAATGAAATGAAATGAATTGTTTTCAAGTTATTCCTTTATCATGGTAAGAAGCATTTTAAACTTTTCTACCGCATTCACAGCATGGGGGATGTTTGCCGGCATAATAATCGTTTCACAGCAAGAAACACGGTATGGTTTTCCTCCGATAATCACTTCGGCACTTCCGTCAAGTACCTGAATCATAGCATCGAACGGAGCGGTGTGCTCACTCAGCGACTCACCCTTATCAAATGCAAATAAACTGAGGTTACCCTGCAGTTTCTTAATGATAGTTCTGCTCACAATAGCACCCTGCTGGTATTCAACCATACTTTTGAGCTGCATCACTTCAGCCCGTGGAAAATCGGTCGCTTCCATAGTTCTAACCTTTCAGTTTTTTAATAATTTCTTCAATATCTTCGATGCATCCGCCACAAACAGTACCGGCTTCGGTTTTCTCCTGAACTTTTTCAACTGAGTCGCAGCCGTGGTTTAAAACTGCATCTTCAATTTCGCCATAGGTTACCTGATTACAGGTGCAAATAATTTTATTCTTTTCCATATTGTATAAATTTTAAGGGGCGGCATTGTTGCCGCCCCTAAGATATAACATATTATGCCATCATAAGTTCAATATCCTTTTCAACTTCTGAAACCCCCGATATCCCAAAATTTTGCACCAGTACATTGGCTACATTAGGTGATAAGAATCCTGGTAATGTTGGTCCAAGGTGGATGTTTTTCACACCAAGATACAGCAATGCAAGCAGCACAATAACTGCCTTTTGTTCGTACCAGGCAATGTTGTAAACAATGGGCAATTCATTCACATCGTTCAGTTCGAAAACTTCTTTCAGTTTCAGGGCTATTACTGCAAGCGAATAACTGTCGTTGCACTGACCGGCATCCAATACGCGAGGAATTCCGCCGATATCTCCCAGTTCGAGTTTGTTGTAACGATATTTTGCACAACCGGCCGTAAGTATTACGGTATCTTTGGGCAGTTTTCCGGCAAACTGTGTATAATAATCTCTCGATTTCATTCGTCCATCGCAACCTGCCATTACAAAAAATTTCCGGATTGCACCTGATTTAACGGCATCCACCACCTTATCGGCAAGCTGAAATACCTGATTGTGTGCAAAACCTCCGATAATTTTACCTTTTTCAATTTCAACAGGAGGTTGACATTTTTTAGCATGCGCAATGATTTCACTAAAATCTTTATTTTGACCCTTTGGAGGTGTTGGGATATGTTTTGCACCTTCAAGTCCGGCAGCACCGGTAGTATAAATCTTCCCAAGATATCCTGCATTTTTATGCGGCGGAACAATACAGTTGGTGGTAAAAAGAATCGGACCATTGAATGTTTCGAATTCTTCACGTTGTTTCCACCATGCATTTCCATAGTTACCAACAAAATGTTTGTATTTCTTGAAAGCGGGATAATAATTGGCAGGCAGCATTTCGCTGTGTGTGTAAACATCTACACCGGTTCCTTCGGTCTGTTTCAGCAATTGTTCCATATCGTTCAAATCGTGACCGCTGATGAGGATGCCGGGATTATTACGAACTCCTATATTTACTTCAGTAATTTCGGGGTTACCAAAGGTTTCGGTATTTGCTTTATCGAGCAATGCCATTACATCAACTCCAAATTTTCCGCATTCCATAACCAAATCTATCAGTTCAGGAACGGTTTTTTCTTCTGTTGTGGCAACAAGTCCTTTCTGCATAAAAGCAAAAACACCGGGGTTTTCATATCCCAGATTGAATGCATGTTCGGCATAGGCAGCCATACCTTTAATTCCGTATGTCAATAATTCCTTCAGCGAACGAATATCTTCATTCCCAATGGATAATACTCCAACAAGTTTGTTTTTGTGTTCCATCTCGGCTTCATCGGTACTGAACCAACCGGTGCTGGAATGCATGTTTTCCGGGAGTTTGATACCTGCTTTTAAAATTTCTGCTTTAATCAGGTCTCTGATTTCGAAACCTTTTTTAATTTTTGCAATTATAGCTGCCTTATCGAAATTGGCATTGGTGATTGTCATGAATAATGCATCGAACACGAACTTGTTCACTTCGTGGTTTTCGATGCCTTTTTCGCGGGCAATAGTTGCGTAGATCGAAATGCCTTTAGTTACATAGATTAACAAATCCTGCATATTGGCAACTTCTTCTGTTTTTCCGCATACTCCGGCAACAGTACAACCTGTTCCTTTGGCGGTTTCCTGACATTGATAACAAAACATACTCATAATTTTATAGGTTTTAGATTATTATTTACTTAAATGATTTAAATCCAGTTACTGCTTACAATTTCTCCGGTGGTTCCTACTACGATTTCTTTGAGCGGAACCTTCGCACCCGTTTCATCAATGGCGTGTTTTACCATTTGTACCAGTGAAAAACAGCATGGCACTTCCATGCGCATTACCGTAATGGTATTCACATGAGCAACGGCGATGAGTTTTCTAATTTTTTCAAGATAACTATCCTGTCCATCATCAAGTTTCGGACAAGCTATGATTAATTTCCGCCCCTTCAGATAGTCCGGATGGAAATTGCCTATGCTGAAAGCAGTGCAATCGGCTGCTACAAGCAGGTCGCAATTTTTAAAATGTGCCGAAGATGGGTTTATCAGATGCAACTGAATAGGCCAATGGGTAAGCTGAGAATCAGATGATATCAGATCAGTGCTTTTGGTATTTTTTTCAAAGCTTTGTTCCTGTGAACCGGGGCAACCACCCGGATGGTTAGAATGGCCGGAACAACCACAGCTCTTGCTATCAACATGATTGCGTATTCCTTCAATAACCTCTTGAACATCAAATGCCAGCTCATCCTTCCTGTCGAAAAGATAGGAAATACCCTCTTTAAAATATTCATCCTGCTCATGGTCGAGCAAATGTGTGAAATGAGCTATAAGAGTATTTTTTCCATTGGGGATCATCCCTTTCATCACTTCAGTTTCGTTGTATTCCTCTGCCTCCCTCTCCTCAACAGTTATAGCTCCTTCGGGGCAATGTCCGAGACAAGCACCCAGCCCATCACACATTAAATCGCTGATCAATCTGGCTTTCCCATCAATTATTTGTAAAGCACCTTCGTGACAATTCGGTACGCAATTACCACAACCATTGCATAATTCTTCATCAATTCTTATTATTTTTCTTTTCATGTTGCTATTTTTAAATTATATCGCAAATATCCATGGTTATTTGCTCATATTTTGTAACATTTGTTACAAAATACAAAATAATTTTAAAAAATGCAAAAAGAGATCAATTTTTATCAGCTGTTGTCAAATACTCCTTTTTTCGGAAATCTTGATGAGACTTCTGTAATGAAATTACTTGCATCGGTTCACTACCAACTGAAGTCGTACAACAAAGGCGATATTATTGTGCACAAGAACGATGTCTGTGAATGGTTTATGCTGGTAACTTCGGGGAGCGTCAGAGGAGAAATGTCGGACCCTGAGGGTAAGGTGCTGAAAATTGAAAATGTTATGGCCGGGCACACCATTGCGCTGGCTTTCTTGTTTGGCCGCAATGCACGGTACCCTGTTACAGTAGTTGCAAACGAAAATTCACAAATTTTTCGTATTCTTAAGCAAGACCTGATAAAGATGCTGCAAAAGAGCCGCGAATTACTCGAAACCATGTTGATTCTGGTATCGGAAAGAACCCAGTTCCTGACGGGAAGAATTCATTTCCTGAGTTTGAAAACAATAAAGGGAAAACTCTCATTTTATATTCTCCAGCGCGTAAAACCCAATTCACAATTTGTTTACTTCGAGCGCAACCAAACCGAATTATCGGAGTTTTTCGGAGTAGCAAGGCCTTCACTGGCAAGGGCATTAAAGCAGCTTGAAGAAGATGGGTGTATTGAGGTGAAAGGGAAATCTGTAAAAATACTGAATTTACAACTGCTCAAATCGCTTTCACATTAATTGATGTGGCACAAAACTTGAGTCGGTTAAAACGAATAAATATATAGAGCAATAAAAGATATTTTTTCGTAATTATCAGGAATTTCATTATTTTAGCAACCAAACAAAAAATAAGCATATGAAAAAGTTATTTTGGCCATTAATACCTTTTCTGTTCTTTGCCGTTTCGGGATTTACGCAGGCATTGTCGGTTAACTTTGGAGAACTCGAATATACAATACCGAGGGGTCACGATTACGTAAAAATGGTCGGAGGGGATAATCAGAGCATTTTTGCAGTAAGAATGGATGAAAAAAACCAACTGTATCTCGATCAGTACAACTCCAGCTCTATGCAGCAAATTTCGGCAAACCCTATTACGCTGCCGATAATTGGAGATGTTCAATCCAAATTTGTTGAACTGATTTTTCTGGACGGCAAATTAATTCTTTTTACAAAAGTCGTTAAGCGTTCGAATAATATTGCCGACAACACCAACACTGATGTATTGTATGCTCACTACATCGATGAAACTGGTAAAGTTGACGAAAACTCTCAAACTATCCTGAGCGATCCAGAGGATCCGATGATGGATGTTGATTACAGCGTTGAATTGAGCACTGATGGTCAATATATTTTTATTCATTATAATAGAAAATTTACAAAATATGCGCAGGAGAAGTTCTATTTAAAAGTAATTGGTTCGGACTTAGAAAAGCGCTTTGGCAAAAAGATAACCTTACCATTGGATAATCAGGTCTTTAATATTATTCAATATGAGACCAATAAATTAGGGTACGTTTATATGATGGCTGAAATCACTCCTGAAAAAAGAAGTAAAAGAACCAATGTGTCAACCACAAGTCAGTTCAAATTGCTTGTTTATAATGTAAAAGAAGATAAGACCTCCGCTTATGACGTGAAAGCTGAAAAGTTCGAACTTGCCAATGTCCTGATGGGTGTCGATTTCAAAGGTAATGTTGATATATACGGATTAATGTCGCGAAAAGGTAAAAACGAACTCGAGGGGTTTTTCCACAAAAAGTTCGATATTGAAGGTGGTAAATTCCTTGCGGCTGATGCTAAAAAGGCATACTACGTTTTTAAACGCGAAGAATTGCCCGATTTTAGAAACGAAAGGGTGTCGGAACGTTATGATCAAATTTATAATTATGCCTTAAAAGATATTCTGTATTTGGGCAACGATGAATCGATAGTGATTGCTGAGCATCAAAACTACTGGGTTGATTCCACTCCTGATCCACAAACAAAAACGACGAATTACTACGAATATATGAAGTATAATGACCTTTTAATAGCAAATACAAATGCCCAGAACAATATGGTGTGGATGAAGCGCATTCCGAAAAGCCAGGTAAGCTATAATGATTTCGGTAAATATTCATCGTATTATGCTGCTGCTAATTCAAACGGCTTATGGGCCTTTTTGTTTTACAACGATAACCCCAAAAACATTAAAGCCCTGAACAAGAAAGTTTTAGATGGCGAAAAATACAAGAGTTGTTTCCTTCCCGACAGGTCTGGTTCGCCGGTTGTTGTTTGTATTGCTTCTGATGGTGATATAATTGGATATCCGATGTTTACCAAGAAGCTCCAGAAAAACATTATTGTTCCTTCGATGATTGCCAGATATGGAGATTACTTCTATACTTACACACAAAAGAGTATCAAGTATAAATTCGCCTCTTTCACTATTTCGTTGCAAAGCTTCGATTAGCCCACTATCATTAACGCAGCTTTAACCGCTGCGTTTTTTATAAAATATGCATCAACATCTGCTTGCAAATTTTATGTAAATTGCACATCGTAATTAAAATGAGAATAGCTTTACTTATATCAGTTATGTGCATAACGGGAAATTTGTTTTCCCAAAATGTTACTATTGCACAGAACTTTTCAATTACCGATACCGACGGCAATACATATGTATTATATGATGAGCTTGATGCAAATAAAACCGTTTATCTTTTCTTTTTCAGCGTCGATTGCGGGCATTGTCATATCCAGGCTCCAAATGTCGACTCGGTTTGGCAACAACTCGGAAGTGGAACAGGCGAAGTGCTGGTATGGGGATTTGAATCAAGCACACTTGAACCTTCTACCAACCAAGATGTCGAATTGTTCAAGGAAGAAACGGGTATTTCGTTCCCCTGCTTTTCGAACATTGATAATGAACCGGTGTATGAGTATTTCGAAGTAACTTATTACCCTCAGATTCATATAATTTGTCCCGATAAAAGAAGAGCCGAAATAAGTTTCTTCGAAATGATAGAAAGCCTTGGTTTTTGTGAACCAAATTACATTAATCAGAACCAGATTAATTCACCATTCATTGTGACCCATGAGTACGGAAAAATTAATATTACCAATAGTAGCTCTACTTCGGCCTTTTGTGTAATAACTGATGTTACGGGAAAAACTCTTTATTCGGGAGACCTTAACCCTGGTAGCCTATGCTTGCCTGTTAACCATACCGATAGTAATTTTTATATACTCAGATTTTATTCTAACGGAGAAACCTATTGTAAAAAGATTTTTATACAATGAAAAATACTGTTCCGGCATTTTTGGTAGCAACTCTGATTTTTATAGCTTGTGAAACCATCTATAATTACGACCTCAATTACACTATTACTGCTGGGAACCAAGCAACCCGTAATGCCATTGATGTTTGCATTCCCGGGTCTGTTAATTTGAGAAAAGGCACTATCGACAACGAAATGATATTAATATTCAGAAATTTAGATGCAAGTGAACAACAAATTTCCGATTCCTTACGAAAAGACATTCAACCTGCAAACGATACCTCGATAATATTGAATATTGATATCAGTGCTTTGGACCCGGAAAATGGGCTAACTACATATACCTATAATCACACTTATTCATTAACAGGTTTATAAAAAGTATTTATAACTCACTTAGCCCGAAAAATCAGGATTCAATGAAACACGTTTTACTGCTTGATACAGCCCACAGCATTCTTACAGAAAAACTCACAGAAAAAGGGTTTACTGTTGATGAGAAACCTTCTATGCAGCGACATGAGCTTATCGATGCAGCGCACCTTTACAATGGAATTATTTTACGCAGCCGCATCACCATCGACAAAGAGATTATCGACAAGGCTGTAAACCTAGAGTTCATAGGACGAATCGGTTCAGGCATGGAAAGCATCGACACAAAATATGCAGCAGCCAAAAATATTGCATGTTTCAACTCTCCCGAAGGGAATCGCGATGCTGTTGGGGAGCACTCAATTGGGTTGCTGCTGAATCTTCTTAATAATATCTGCCGTGCAAACATGGAAGTAAAAGAAGGACTTTGGCTGCGTGAATCCAATCGGGGCATTGAAATTAAAGATAGAACCGTAGCAATCATCGGTTACGGGAATATGGGGTCTGCCTTTGCTGCGCGATTGTCAGGGTTTGGCTGTAAGGTAATTGCCTACGACAAATATAAATTCGGATTTTCCAGTGAACATGTAAACGAAGTTAGTATGGATTACATTTTTGCCGAAGCCGATATCCTCAGTTTGCATATACCACTTACTTCTGAAACGCATTATCTTGTCGATTCTGCTTTTATCGCCAAATTTGCCAAGCCAATTGTACTAATCAACACATCAAGGGGACCAGTTGTAAAAACTGCGCATCTTGCCGAAGCCCTAATCAATGGGAAAATTTCGAGCGCTGCCCTCGACGTTATTGAATATGAAGAATCATCGTTTGAAAAAACCGATGACATGTTGAATCACGATGCTTTTCGTAATTTAATATCGTCCGGAAAAGTGATAATAACCCCACATATTGCAGGCTGGACAATTGAATCAAAATATAAGCTGGCAGCAGTACTTGCCGAAAAAATAATCAGGTTTTACCAAAAAGAATAACCCTATGAGTTTAATACACGAGCAACAAATTAAAGAAGATACCGTAATTCAGGTTTGCAGGCTTATGGCAGTAGCTGCCCGCACAGCACCCAAAGCGCGTGGAAATGATAACCTCGAAATAGCTATTCTTCAAGGCGAGACCATAGTGCAACTTTCCAACAAGATGGAGGAAATTTCGACTGCTATGCAGATGCCATTTTTTAGCCGCGACGCTGCCAATCTGTTACTATCGCAGGCTGTGTTGCTTATCGGAGTTAAAATTAACACAACAGGACTGAACTTTTGCGGTTATTGCGGGATGGAAACCTGCGAAAACAAGCAGAAATTTGGGAATGTACCCTGCGCATTCAACCTAATTGACCTGGGCATTGCAGCCGGTTCTGCAGTATCGGTTGCTGCAGCACATCACATCGATAACAGGGTAATGTTTTCAGCCGGGAAGGCCGCATTGGAATTGGGTCTGATGAGCGAAAATATCCGCGATATTGTGGCCATTCCACTGTCGGTACAGGGAAAAAGTCCATTCTTCGACAGGAAATAAGCAAGCTAATCCCTATAATTTCCGAACATAATAATATCGGCGGCTTTTTCAATAATATCGTCATAGCCTTGCTCGGGGTCCATATTTTGCTGTACATCGGGAGGAACACCCAATTCATAGCAAACACCTTCGGGTGATAAAATACGGCTTCCGGCACAATGCATCTGCCAGCCGTTGGGCAATTCCGTTCCAATAGGTAAACCCAAACCACCACCCGTAGTGTCGCCAACCACCATTACCGAAGGCATTTGGCTCATAACCAGCGAAAAAATTGAACCGGCACTATAGGTTTTTCGGTTGGTTAAAACAATTACCGGTTTTGTCCAGAAAGTCCCTCTGGGTTCAATTGTGGTATAGGTAATATTGGTAAAATCCTCATGCCCTGGGCCGATTTTTAGCTGCGATCCCAAAACAGTTACCGGTTCGTTTGTGAAATGACAGGCAATATCGTACACATTTTCAACTGTACCTCCAAAATTATTCCTGACGTCAATAATTAATCCCATCGCATCGGAATAATAATCCAGAATATACTCCATATCCTCATCGGTTACATCTTCACTAAAACTCCCGTAATAAATATACCCGATATTTCGGTGTCTTATGTGTGCATGCTGAAAAGCTCCGGTACGGTTCCCGTAACCTTTAAAATAAAAATCTGTAATAATTCTTTCGTTAAAGTTTTCAGGACTGTTAAAGAAGAAGCACACATTTTGATGACCGTTGTTGAAAGAATTAATACCTGAATGCCCATCACGCAGTTCATCAATCAGTAACGACAAGGTGTCGAAAAAGGCTTCCTCGCTCATGGTTTCAGTAATTTTCGGTTCATACACAGTGTACACCGAATCCCAATCGATATGCTTCATTTCGAAAAAGCTGTACCTTTCATCAATCGATTTCCATAAGAAATTAAAAACATCTTTTTTTGATGAAGGCGGCTGGTCCAATACCGCCCTTTCGCAAGCTCCCAATGAAGCAAGTCCGGCAAAAATCAAAAACAAATTCGCTATTTTTTTCATGAGCATGGTTTTTTAAGATTGAATAACAGAGAAAAGCCAAAATAATTATAGGCTGCTTTGGTCGGGTTGTATTCCGGATAAGTTGCAAAATAGCTATACCGGTAATGCAATGCCAATGCATTACCATTTTTCATATTGTAGCTCAGGCTTAAGCAGAAATCAGGATTAATAAATCGGTTTATTACACTTTCGTAATGATTTGACAAATCGAACAAAGAGGCATTTTGTTGCAATAGGTTTTCAGGCATTCCAATATAAGGTGGCGTATGAACCATGGCAAGTAAAGGGTGCGACAACTTTGCGCTAACCGAAATACATTTGCGATCACCTGCTTTTTTAAAAAGGCAATGCAGCGAAAAATCACGTGTTAACATAAGCGCAACGCCCGTTGATGTAGCAAAGTCGTATGCCAAAACTGAGTTTGCAAGAGCAGCTCCATTAATCCGCATTCCAAACTGAATCCTTATTTCGGGGCCGGCAAACAAGTTCAAACCAAAGAATTTATGTATGGGTAAACGCCATAAGTATTTCGCATAAAAATTGTCATAATAAAAACTCACTTGGTTGTCATATTCGGGCAAGTTGTAAGGGGATAGGGTTCCGAATGCAAAATCATTACCCACTTCGATGCAGTTTTTCCTGCACCTTTCATATCCCAGCGAAATTCCAATACCCGGGCCGGTATATGGCAAACAGGTGTTCACCTGATCGAGTACGGAGTTCTTTGTAAATCCTATGCCCATGCGCAAAAAGTTGTAACCGCAGGGAATACTGTCGCCTGCATAAACAGAAAGCACACTTGCCAGTAACAATGGCAGAAGTGCCGCTCTCAAATGATTTATACTCATATATTGATGCTTTAGAATGAATATTTTACGCTAAAATACCTGTTTTAAGTTGAAACTACATCTTAGAGCTGGAAATAATAAGAAGTTCTTTTGTTTGAAAATTTCAAATGTTACTTTCCAATTATGGAAAAAGCATTTTTATTTAATTATGGAAGTGTTCCCCGAAGGAAAACGGTTTACTCAGCACCTCTATGTCGGTTTAGTACAAATAGTTTTCCATCGTCGCCACCGACCCAGACTTCTCCCGAGGGTGTCACACTAATGCTGTTCAGGTTTGTATTGCCACATCCCGAAACACTGTACCACGACTCACCCTGATCGCGGCTTATAAGAAGAAAACCTCCGCCACCGCAAATGTAAGAGTCAGTGTTGCAAATCCATAAGTCTTGTAAAGTCATTTCACCGAATTCTTTTTGGAGAGTCCAACTATTCCCGCTATCACCGGATGTGTAGAGCTTACCATAACGTCCGAGAAGCCATATTGTATTTTGGAAATACTCGAGGTCGTAAAAATATTCATTGTCGATTTCAAGGTAACTAAAGGTGTTTCCGCCATCTTCGGTTATTAGCACCTGTCCGTAGGCAGCAAAAAAGCCAAGGTTTTCATCAACAAATAATATATCCCGGATTTCGTTATCGAAACTATGATGTATCCACTGATTGGCACCGGGCTCCAATTCTGATGTTAATCCTTTATAATAGTTTTCGCCACCTGCAACAAATATATGGGTCGAATCAAGAGCAGCCAGGCTGTTATATGGAACCCTGTACTCGGGGTATGGCAGGTTTGGTAAGTTATATACCTTCCACGAAAGCCCTCCGTCGATGGTTTTAAGCAGCATCATGCTGTCGCCACAGGCAAACCCTACCCTGTCGTTACAGAATACCATATCATTAATGCTAAGGCTGTCGTTACCATATCTTTTTACCCATGTTTCACCACCATCGGTTGTCATATATATTCTGCACCCTGCATTCTTTTTGCCACCTGCAGCAAAGCCTTTAGTGTTAGAAAGGAATATAATTTTATCGACATTAAACTCTTCAGGCATTTCAATTTCGGTAACATATGGCTGAACTTCTGCAGGTTTGATTCTTTCGCATGCTGATACAACGAACATCAACAGCATTGCATACAAACATATAGGAAGTAAAGTGAGCTTCTGTAGATTCATTATTAGCGGTTAGAAAATTGTTTAAAGCATCTCTTAAAGGTAACAAAAATCATTCCTCTTTCGGTTTTATCAATTCCCAAAATTTATAATCAACCGCTGCCTCAGCTTTGTTTTCTAAATTATCGTCAAGAACATAGAAGAAGTCCATCTCCAGCAATTTTTCGACGGTATCTACGGGCACCGCATAGAGTGAATACCTATTGCCCAAACTGTCGCAGTTAGGAATTACAAAGCCAACAGCTTTACAAACTGTGTCATTATCCACCAATACAGCTTTATAAAAGTATTCCGGCACCGACACCCTGTTTTCACCAATCACAGGTAGGTTATCGCGCAAAACCGGACCTGTGATAACGTACACGTTGTCGTACTTTTCAACCCATTTACGCACCTTAAACTCAAGCCCTCTCCAAATGCCTCTGTTAAATCCAGGAACCTGCGGTGAGATATTGCTAAAATAGAAGCTCTCTTCCTGCGCAATCGGGTCGAAAGCCATATCCCTCGAAGGAGCAAGATGCCCTTTGTCATAACCTGTTTTGTAGTAATCGTCATTGTCAGCGGTGATTGTAGCTACTTCGGGGTCGGTTCTGAAAGCTTTGGCACGTTCTGCGGTAAGGGGCAGTTCTTTCAAAGTAAACTCATATGCTACCCACTTGGCCTGTTCATGTTGTTCACTGTACTGAAAACAGTATTGTGTATGACAAATCACCGTATCAGTATCATCAGTAAATGGCAATTCCAATTTCAGTTCCTGTCCGGCTGCAATGCGAAAAACTGAAATACACCATATGATAATAAACCAACCAAAGACTTTCATTTCTTACCAATTTTAACAACCAACGGGTAATGATCGGAATAAGGTACCCTGGTAATTTTATGTTCACTGCAAACCAGATCTTTACTATAAAGCACATAATCGATGCGTTGCTTCACCCCCTTTTGCTCCCAAGTATACCCAAAACCGGATCCGGCACCCGAAAACGAATCTTTAAAGCCTTTCGAAACAATACGGTACGCATACGAAAATGGATTATCATTAAAATCGCCGCAAACAATTATGCTATACTGGCATGAATCGATATGCTGCCGAAGTATTTTAACCTGCGAGCTGCGCCTTTGTGCTGCAAGAAGAATTTTACCGACGATGTTTCGGTACTGCCCAACATTACCTTTAGGAATATCGCTTGAATCGAAGTTTTCGAGTTCTCGGTAGTTCTTATCGTTGAAATACAACGATTGTAAATGACAGTTGTACACCCGCAGGGTATCTTTCTCATATAAAATATCGGTATAAATACACAGGTTATGTGTTTTTTCGAAACGGATACTTCCTTTTGCAATAATAGGATACTTGCTGAAAGTGGCTATACCAAATTTTTGTGTTTTTGCCGAATGTGCAGAAAACACCTGATAATAATATTTGGCCTTTAAAATTTTCAGCAGCGAGTCGGTGGTAGGGAAAAAACCTCCTGAATCGTAGAAATACTCTTGAAAACAGGCAATATCAGGATCTTCGGTTTCTATATACCGAAACATTTCGTTTTTGGTAATATCTTTCTGTCTCCAGTTGTACAAACCAAAAACGTGCACATTGTACGTCATTATCTTAAGATGCCCTTCTCCTGAAGGTGTAGCAGAGAAATAGTTTCTTAAAGGAATGAGTCCATTAATCATTGGGGTTCCGAGCAACAGCAATGGAACAGCGAACCATAGCATCTTCCTTTTAAAAATAAGCCATAACGGAATAAATAATGCGTTTAGCAACAATAGCCACGGGAAAGCATATGTGGCTACTACCAGCCATTTAATCTTCAGAGGGTCTATATATCTGGCCAGATATGCAGCAAGAAGGGGTATGCAAACCAAACCATGGAGTATGGCCAATATTCTGACAAGAATTTTCAACTGTCAACAGCTTTGTATTAAGCAAACAAAACTACAATATTCCTTTTAATATTTGACTCTGTTTGCTAAAATCTTGAGTTTTCTACTATCTGCTATTGGTATCAATATTGTTATTTATTATTTTTATTACTTTTGTGCGAAATTAATTGGTTATGAAATCGGTTTTAAACATAGCAGCCATGCTTTTTATATGCTTACTGTTAAGCACATCTGTTTTTTCACAGACAACCAAAGTGCTTATTAAAACAAGCAAAGGCGATATTACAGTGATGTTGTATGACGACACTCCGTTGCATCGCGACAACTTCATTAAACTTGTCAACGAGTCGTATTACAACGACGTACTATTTCACAGAGTAATCAAACAATTCATGATACAGGCTGGAGACCCTGATTCGAGAAATGCACCGGCAGGGAAAATGCTTGGCAATGGAGGCCCAGGATATACCATTGCTGCAGAATTTGTCCCAACGCATATCCACAAAAAAGGAGCCCTGGCTGCAGCACGTACCGGCGACAATATGAACCCCGAAAAACGAAGCAGCGGCAGTCAGTTTTATATTGTCCAGGGGCAGGTATTCACCGATATGCAACTCGATTCTTACGAAAAGCAGCTTGGCAAGGTTTTCACAAAAGAGCAAAGAGATGCTTATTGTACCGTTGGAGGGGCTCCTCATCTCGATGGAGCATATACGGTGTTCGGAGAAGTTACAGATGGTCTGGATGTGATCGACAAGATTGCTGCTGTGGAAACTAATAAAGCGAACCGACCACTTGAGGATGTTAAAATAATTTCGGTATCGATAATTAAATAGTTGTGATTTTATTTGAAGTATAAACCAGAAATTTTGAAATTAACCAGCGATTATGGCAAGTAAAAAGAACTTAAAACAGGATATCAATCGCATCGTAAATGAACTAGTTGCCGATTGTTTACAATATATGAAAATGCAGCCCGGAAAAGCTGAAACAGAAATAGCTGAAATCATCAGCGAAGCCCTGAAAATGAGAAAAGAATTGATTTATAAGCTAAATCATCTCGAAGATACCGAAGATGCTAAAAAACTAAAATCGCAGATCAACGAAATTGCGGTTACTCTAATAGGAAAAACCGATGCATCTTATAAAACCCTGAGCAAATTGCCTCGTTGATGCAAAAGATTTTAGTTTCCGGAGATTTCGGAAAAATCCAGATTCTAAAAAAGAAAGGCACTAAAAATATTCGCTTATCAGTGCACCCTGTTACAGGAGTGAAAATAAGCATTCCCTGGTATGTTAGCTATGAAGAAGGTGTCCGATTTTTACATCTGAAAAAAGACTGGGTACTCGCAAAGCAAACAGAGTTTAAGCAGATGCAAACCGAACGGAAGGGCTTCATCGGCGATGGATTTGAATTTGCGGGCTATAAGTTATTATTCAATCATGGCGACCATGCAAAAATTTCTGCCCGAATCCACGATAAAAATATCGAAGTTAAACTACCTATGGGAAGTGATTTGACGCAAAGCTTTTTACAGCAACAACTGCACAAATTCTGCGAAAAAGCACTCAAGATTAAAGCCTCTGCAAAATTACCAGGCAGGGTTGAATATCTTGCGAAATTGCATCGGTTTAACTATCATTCGGTTAAAATAGGGAAAAGCCGCACTCGTTGGGGGTCGTGCCGCTCCGATAATAAACTCACTTTTTCGTGTTATCTGATGCTGCTTCCAGAAGAACTGATAGATTTTATTATAATGCATGAGCTCTGCCATACTGTTTTTAAAAACCACAGCCATCAGTTTCACGCACTTGTCAACCAGATTTGTGATAATAATGAAGCCCTGCTTACAAAAAAACTCAAACAAATAAAGCATCCCTTAATGTATGCAGTTTAACTTTGCTCAATGCAACAAAAAAAAGTATATATCGAAACCTACGGATGCCAGATGAATGTCGCCGACAGCGAATTGGTAGCTGCGATGCTTCCTGATCAGAAGTTCGCTATATCCGCCAGCATCGAAAACGCAGATGTTATTATTATTAATACCTGTTCGGTTCGTGAACATGCTGAGAAAAAAATTTGGAACCGTTTGCAGCATATTCATGGTTTAAAGCGCAAAAACAAGCAATTGGTTACCGGGGTTATCGGTTGTATGGCACAGCGGTTAGGTGAAGAAATATTGAATCATAAAACTGTTGACTTTGTTGCAGGTCCTGATGCGTATCGTAGCATTTCGGGTTTGATTGAAAAGGCACTTCAAGGTAAAAAGGAGTCGGATACACATTTTAGCATCGACGAAAATTATCATAATATTCTGCCAAAGCGTAGCGATATTAATCACATTTCCGGATTTATAAGTATAACCAGGGGTTGTAATAATTTTTGCAGCTATTGCATTGTTCCGTACACCCGGGGTCGTGAACGCAGCCGCGATTATACTGATATACTTTCGCAGGCCGAAGACCTTTCTAAGAATCAATATCGTGAAATTTATTTGCTTGGCCAGAACGTGAACAGTTATCAGAATAACAACTTGAATTTCAGCGCACTGTTATCGTTAATTGCCGATAGCTATCCTGATATGCGAATACGTTTCACCACATCTCACCCAAAAGACCTCACCGATGAGTTAATCGAGGTGATTGCGAAATATAAAAATATTTGCAACCATATTCATCTTCCGGTTCAGTCGGGAAGCAATAGAATTCTGAAACTTATGAATCGCAGGTATTCGCGGGAATGGTACCTGAGCAGGGTCGAAAAAATCAGGGAACTAATACCGGGCTGTGGTTTGAGTACCGACATTTTTTGTGGTTTTTGCGGGGAAACCGAAGACGACCATGCCGAAACGCTTGAACTGTTGCGTCGGGTTCGTTTCGATTCTGCGTTCATGTTTAAGTACTCTGGGAGACCGGGCACTCTGGCTTTTGAAAAGATGGCAGATGACATTCTGGAAGAAGTAAAAATAAAAAGACTGAATGAACTGATTTCGCTTCAGAATAAAATTTCTTTGCAAAGCAATAAAAACGATATCGGGAAAACATTTGAAGTACTGGTCGAAAATGAATCGAAACGTTCTAAGGATTATTTCTCTGGGCGAACCGAAACCAATAAAACTGTTGTATTCGAAAAAGATCAGACTCAGATTGGTCAGTTTGTTACAGTTATGATTACCGATGCCAGCTCAGCAACATTAAAAGGAAAAATTATTAATCATGGATAAAGTTACCGAATTTGCCAATTACCGATCGGAGATGAATAAACGTTTGCTCGAATCCGACAATAAAATTATCAAACGCATCTTTAGTCTCGACAGCATGACATATACCGATTCTGCTCTGTCTGCAAAAGTGAAAGAGATGTTAGGGCTTGCCACATCGCTGGTGTTGCGTTGTGACGATTGCGTTAAGTATCACCTTGAGCAATGCTACAAGCACAAGCTTAGCACCGATGAAATATTTGATATACTTGCAGTTTGCAATGTTGTGGGCGGAACCATTGTTATTCCGCACACCCGTCGCGCTGTGGAGTATTGGGATTTACTAAATAAATAAGTACATTTACCTCTGAATAAAATCTTACTTATGAAAAGCCGTTTCTTTTATTCAATTGCTTTGATTCTGTTTGCGACAGTATTACTATTTTCATGTGGTAAATCTGCAAAAAAAGCAGCACAGTATAATGAGAAAATCGTACAGGAACAAATTAAACTACAAGATAACTTTAACGCTTTTGAAGCGACGTTTGCCGATTACAAAAAAGAAGAAATGTCTTCAAAGCTTCAGGAAGCCCTGAAGCAGGCAGATGCCTCGCTTGAGTTTTTTACCAAACTTGATGATTTCGACAATCAAAGTGCATATAAAAATGCTGCCATTGAATTTGCGTCGATGTATAAAAGACTGGCTACTAATGAGTTCCCAAAACTTGTTGATAGATATTCTCTTCCCGACAGCTTATTCAAAGCCGATGTTGAAATTGAGTGTTTCAATTTACTACAAGACATAGACAGCATATACAACGAGTCGTTCACTAAATTGGTTAAAGCACAGAAGGAATTTGCAAGCACTTACCAATTCACCATTGAAGAAAAAAAGTGATTGAAGGATTTTGTCCGAATCAGAAGCTTCTATTCTATTTCATAGATAGCTTTTTCATTTACGGGATATATTCCCGGAGTACCTTCATATTCCTTTACCAAACCTTTCACGCAGATTTTTTTGTTTTGAAGATATATATGAGGCAAATAGCTGAAATTGACCAGGTTCTTTTTAAAAATAGATATTGAAAAAATCTGGTTTGGAAAACTCTTATCAAGATTAATAAATACATTCCCCTTTGCCGATATATGAGTGCTCACCACAGTGCCGCAAATACACACGTTTTTGTTTGTACCCGAAAAAAGAGCTGCTTCAACAGTATTATATGTGTTTTTAGGCCGTTCTGTTTCTTTCAGGGGTTTTACATCATTTTTTTGTTCTACGGTTAGCCAATACTTATAATCGCATTGCGATTCAATACTACTTTCGAGGCTATCATCAAGCGATGCAAAAAAGTCGATACCTGTAAAACTTTCGAGCGAGTCGATTGTTATGGCATACCACTCCACAGGGTATTCCAATTTAGTATGAGGCATAAGAAATGCTATTGAACGCATATTGGGTTTATCGAATACTGCTTTAAAAAAGTATGAAGGTACCGGTAGCTTGTTTACTCCCTTTGTAATAAAAGTCGCAGAGTCGGAGAAAACCGGACCGGTAACAACAAACACGCTTGACGACTTACCTTCGATAACATAAGCTCTGAGAATATTCTCGAGCTCCGCCCATTTTTCACGGTTGAAATCAGGAAGCTGAGGTGAAATATTCGAATACAGATAGGTTTCGGAAAGTGCCTTTTGCGACCACCTGAAATCGGCAGACGGAACCAAATGCCCCCGATCGAAACCAAAACCGTCGTATGTTATTGTACTGTCGGTATCCACAATACGTAAAAAGTAATCGGACTCAACAGCAGAACCTCCTTTCACAAGCGGGTCTGGCCGAAAATCATTGGTTCGGCTCACCCTACTTTCGGCTACTTCAGAAATAATCATATGAGCCACCCATGCTGCCTGATGGTGTTTTTGTGAAAAAACCAATATGTAACCGTTGTGCTCAATCAACTCCTCACCTTGCTTAATTTCAGGTAAACCATACATGTTGAGGTTTGCAGCAATCATTCTGAGGTTTGCATCTTCAAGCAGATTTTCCAAACTATCTGAAATTATTCGATATCTGGCAAGCTCATGATTCAGTTGCTTAATTGTATCTTCGACATGTTGTGCCCAAATATCGGCAGCAGAGCATATTACGAAAATAATAGAAATGAGTAGAGTTTTTACTTTTTGCATGTTTGATTAAAGAAATTTTTTAATTCACGTTTTCGTTGTTCCGGAATACCATGCCATCGAATGCCTAAAATAGCACCTTCAATTGCAAAAAGCGTCGATACGCAGGCATCTGGAAAAACAGTTTTAAGTTTTAAAAAAACACCTTCAGCCCCCATAGATTTCAAATCGGACAGGCTTTGAAATCCTGCTTCGGAAAGCCTTTCTGTAAGTTTAACCCCGATATTAGGAAGTTTTATAATTTTATCCATGAATTCAAAATAGTGTTATCATTTGCCAATATTCTGCCGCATTAAGTCTTCTATCTCTTCTGTGACTATGGGAATGCCATCCATAAGATTAACTGGCTCATCCCCGACCAGAATATCGTTTTCGATACGAACTCCTATTCCTTCCTTAGCAATGTATATCCCTGGTTCACAGGTTAAAACCATTCCTTTGCGGAAAACATCCGATTTTGCACCAACATCGTGCACATCGAGACCCATAAAATGGGAAACTCCGTGCATAAAATATTTTTTATAGGCGGCATTTTCAGGTGATTGAACAGCGACATCTGCAACAGAGATAAGCCCCAGCTTCAGCAACTCCTCCTGCATTAATTCACCGGCAATTTCGTTCAACTTTAAAATTGTATTCCCCGGAACAACATATGATGTTATTTGTCTCGAAACCGATAATACTGCGTTATAAAGACTCTTTTGTCTTTCGCTGAAGTACCCATTAACAGGAGCAGTTCTTGAGCAATCTGCAGAATAATTGGCGTATTCCGCGCCAAAATCGAGAAGTACAAGATCTCCCTCCTGCAACACACCACTGTTTTTATTATAGTGCAATATGCATGCGTTTGAACCACTTGCCACGATGGGTGGGAATGCATGGTCCGATGCTCCGGAACGAATAAACTCTGAAGTGATGGCTGCCTCAATTTCATATTCGTACTTTCCCGGGCAAATCGTTTTCAATGCCTGTTGAAATGCCTCTGAAGTAATACTGATTGCCTTTTGTATCAGCATAAGCTCTTCCGGCTCCTTAACCAGCCGAAGGTCAGAAAGAATAGGGTTCAAACTGCCAAACCAGCAATCATTAAAATGATGGCAAATTTTACTGGCCATCACATTATCACAGGAACTATGTATCACAGCTCCGTTTTCATTCACCCCGTAGGGGACATAAATACGGGAAGAAAACTTAAGTAGCTCTCCGATATATGATTCCAGCTCAGGAAGCAGTTTTACATTGGTTATGCCTGATATGTCAGTAATTTCGTTCTGACTCATATAGTCGCCATACCATATTCGGTTTCTCTCATCCGGGGCCGGAACAAACACCGTTTCATGCAAGGCTGTATTAGGGTGCGACGGGCAAAGCACCAATACGGTGTCGTCCTGCTCAATACCTGACAAGTAGAATAAATCGGAATTCTGGCGGTATTTGTAATACTGATCTCCTGAACGGAGTTTCTTCTCCGATGAGAAAAGCAATATTATTGCTGGGGAACAAATTTTCCCATAAAGCTTCTTGCGATTCCTTACAAACAAATCTGCTGGTATGGGAGAATATCTATTCATACTCCATAATCTGGATCACACCAATCACCGTTTTCTTTTATTAAAGATACGAGTTCATCAATAGCTTTGTTTTCGGGAATATTTTTGCGTACCGCCACACAACCCTTATATAAAGTTACAATTCCTTTTTGCGACCCAACGTAACCGTAATCGGAATCGTTCATTTCTCCCGGGCCATTAACCACACAGCCCATAACGGCAATTTTTATTCCTTTCAGGTGCGAAAATCTGATTTTTACTTGCTTTACAATTGTTTCGATATCGTATGCAGTTCTGCCGCAACCGGGGCAAGAGATGAATTCTGCCTTGGTATATCTCAGCCCAAGTGCCTGAAACATTGCAAGTATTGCATCAAAATGCTCATTGTGTTGCGCTTCAATCATTGGGAATATCCCCTGGGCTAACCTGTCTACAAGTATGCTCCCAGGGTAGAGGCTCATTTCGGCTTTGGCATTATCGTCATAAAACTTATTATGGTGATATCTTATTATTAGCGGTACTTTCAAACCCGCATCAAGCAACTGCTTATAAAAATAGCGAATCTCCCCGGCAGGGTACTGGGTAATTGCATTGAGTACTATACTGATCCTTAATTTAGTTTGAACAATAAACTGCTTTAGTTTTTGAAATTCTCCCACGTTCATTTCCAAAAAGAAACGCTTACCAACCGGAATTTTTGCTTGCACCAGCTGAGCTATTACTTCAGCCGAATTGTAGTAAGGGTATATTTCATCAGTAGGATTAATACCATGTAATGGGGAGACGTATTTTTCGCCTGTTCCTGTCCCATTGCCAGTACAATAGAATACAAAATCTATTTCTTCCTTGTGCTGGGCTGATAAATACGGTAAAACCTCTGAGTTAACCATGATAGCACATTTACGTGCATTCAGTTCTTTTCCCTCTCCCGGTATTTCGGTTTTAAAAACTTCGTAGGGAGCAATATCCATAGGCATATTTTGTATCCGTGGTGCACGGTTTACATAAGCAGATACCAGTTTTTTTGCAAAGCGTATTTCGTTTTCGGGTTCTTCGGTAAGCGATACCCGTATTGTATCACCAATCCCATCGTTCAGCAACGATCCGATTCCAAGTGCTGATTTAATCCGCCCATCTTCTCCTTCACCTGCCTCGGTAACCCCTAAATGTTGAGGGAAATTCCATCCGAATTCAAGCATTCTTGCATTCAGCAAACGACATGCTTTCACGGTGGTATTCACATCGCTTGCCTTCATCGAAATAACCAGCTGATAAAAACCTTCCGCTACAAATATTTTAATATACTCAATCGCAGCTTCAACCATTCCTTCTACTGTGTTGCCATAGGTTTTCAGAATTCTTTCAGATAATGACCCGTGGTTTGAGCCAATTCTTATAGCAGTACCATATTCTTTGCAAATACTAATAAGCGGCTTGATGCGAGAATGTATTTTTTCCAATTCAAACCTGGGTTCATCTACCTGGCTGTTCAAACGATGGTGATTTCTATCGTAGTAGTTACCTGGATTTATTCTAACCTTCTCAACAATTCTGGCAGCTGTTTCAGCAATAACAGGGTTGAAGTGCACATCTGCAATCAAAGGGTTTGTAAATCCTTTCTCTTGTAGGAGTTTTTTTATTTGAGTCAGGTTCTCGGCATCGGCCTGAGTTGGTGTGGTTATACGAACATAATCGGCACCTGCTTCAAATAATCGGATACATTGATCAACCGTGTTTTGCGTATCGCTGGTTTGTGTATTGGTCATGCTTTGCAACCGGATGGGATGCATTGCGCCAAGTGGAACGTGCCCAATCTTTACCTCTTTTGACGGGAAACGTTCATAATTGGCTAAGTCGATACTATATTTTTTCATTTAAAAAAATTACAACATATAGCGCATTTTTACGCGTATTGCTGTTTCTTCTTTTTTGACAAACTTTGCTGATTCAAACTTTGGAGGACCGAAGGTAACTTTTGCATCGTTCGAAAATCCAAAACCCTCTTTGGGAATCCCAACAGCACTCATGTCCAAATCCCCATTGTTATTTTCATCGTGAAGAACCGAAATAGCATAGATCCCATCAGGAACACCTTTTATTAGTATTCGCACCGTGCTTCCATGAACTTCGACCAGGCCCTCCTTAAAGATATCGGTATGCGAGTTGTACTCATTTTTTTCGTTATACAGTGCATAGCGAACAACCCCTTTTGTGCTGCGTATACTGTTAATGGTAACAAGAATGCAGTCGGTCTGAGAAAATACCGGTAATAAAAAGAAAAGAAAAAAACCAGTAATTATTATTCCCCTCATAGCTAAAAACAATTAGTAAATATCAATGCTAAAATTAAAAAAAACTTGTAATAAAATAGTATTTTCGTTGCTTTTATTGAATACATGAGCAAAGAAAAGGTTTTTATAGCAGGAGCAGCCGGGTCCATGGGGTTCGAGACTTTTAAATCTGTATGGAATAAATGTGATACCAATGGCGACCGCCGTTTCGACATTGTTTTATTGCTCTTCGATTCCCGAAAGAACAGAAAACTGCTTGCTCCATACCTTTTTGAATGTGGAATTGGGTTCTCAAGAAGTAAAATCATCGAAAAAAACGGACTTAAGGTAATATGGGGCGATGGTAGAAAATACGAAGACATTCAAAAAGCAGTCAGTGGGGTTGATTTCGTGTTAAATTGCATGGCAATAATCAGTCCACGTGCTGAAAAAGAGCCCGAAAATACAAAAAACACAAACCTGAAAGCTGTTGAATATATTATCAAGGCTATTAAAGAGCAACCGAACGGGACTGAACATATCCGGTTTGTTAATGTGGGCAGTATAGCCGAATATGGCGACAGAATGGGTAGGATACATGCAGGCAGGGTGGGAGATCCTGTAGTTGTTAGCCCTTTTGATATATATGCCATTACAAAAGTAAAAGCAGAAAGGCTGGTGATTGAATCCGGATTAAAACACTGGGTTCAGCTACGGCAGACTTTTATTATGATACCGAACGTGTTCTCGCTCGAAGACCCCATTATGTTTCATCAGCCGATTGGTTGTTTTATGGAGAACATAACAGCAAGAGCAGCCGGCAAAGGCATGGCCAATTGCCTTGAAATACCCCATAATTCTGATTTCTGGAGAAAGGTTTATAATATGGGTGGCGGACCGGAGTGTCGCACAAATTATCTTGACTTTTTAAACGATATGTTTGGGTTAATGGGATTACGCTATCAGAAAATATTTGAGCGAAAATGGTTTGCATTACGCAATTTCCACATGCAGTATTATGCCGATTCAAACATTCTTAATGAATACCTTAACCATTGGGGCGATACATTAGATGACTTCAAAAAATCGGTATCTCATAATCTGCCATGGTATCTGAAAACAGTTGTTAAGCTCAATAAATCAGTACCGGCCTTCAGGAATATGGTTGAAAAAATAACACGGCGCAGAATGAAAAATATGGCTATGCGCAGAACCGGAAACCTAAGGTGGATTACCGAGAATAACGACCTTCGAATTGCAGCCTTTTACGGCTCACGCGATGCCTATGATGCCATTCCAGACTGGGACGCTCCTCTCCCTGAAGGACTTGCTGGGACCCCCGAGCCAGAATGTATTCAACTGAATCATGGCTACGACCAAACAAAAGAATCGTTGGAAGTATCCGATTTACAAAGCGCTGCAAATTTCAGAGGGGGTAAATTGATTTCGGAGGAATGGGATCAGGATATGTATTGTCAAATGGTTTGGGAATGTGAATTTGGACATCGATTCGAAGCCAGTGCCTATGCTGTGCTGAAAGCAGGCCATTGGTGTACGGTTTGTGAGGCTCCGCCATGGAATTACGATGAAATTGCCCGAAGGAATCCGTTTTTTGCACAGGTTTGGCATGAATCACACTCCCCTGATGAAGACCATTTTTACCCCGAATTGTGTTACGACGATATATTATAAAATGGAGTTCAATTATATATATTATAAGTACTACCTACTGTTTATGACAGTACTGGCGGTTGTTGTGTTTGTCTCTCTTCAGTTTGTTGAAGCCGGTTATGGAAAATTCAAAAATAAAAAGTGGGGGTTCAGCATTAAAAATAAGATTGGTTGGTTTCTGATGGAAACACCGGTTTTTATTGCCATGTTTTTACTTTGGCTTTTTTCGGAAAGGGGGTTCGAAATTACTCCGCTTATTATCTACGTCATTTTTATGTCGCATTATTTCCATCGCGCTTTTATATTTCCGTTTCGCCTGAAAGGTAAAAATACCATGCCTGTTGCGATTGTACTCATGGGAGTAAGCTTTAATATGCTGAATGCCTTTATGCAAGCGGGCTGGCTATTCTATTTTGCCCCTTCCGACATGTATAGTGTTTCGTGGCTTTACTCACCTCAGTTCATTGCAGGTTTTATAATTTTCGTAGCCGGAATGTTTGTTAACATTTCATCCGACAGTATCATCAGGAATCTGCGTAAGGAAGGCGACAACAACTACTATCTACCCAAAGGCGGCATGTTCAACTATGTTGTATCGGCAAATTATTTTGGTGAATTTCTCGAATGGGTTGGATTTGCATTATTATCATGGTCGTGGGCGGCTGTTGTATTTGCCGTATGGACATTTGCCAATCTTGCACCCAGAGCAAAATCGACATATAGAAAATATTCGTTACTCTTTGGGGATGAATTTCACAGAAAAAAGCTTAAATACATCATCCCTTTCATATATTAGCAAGGCCCAAATAACAACAAAAACAATGTCGATAGAAGTAAAAAATATCACCAAACTTTTCAAGAAACAAAAAGCACTCGATGATGTTTCTTTCTCAATACACTCAGGAGAAATAGTCGGTTTTCTGGGACCCAACGGAGCCGGGAAATCAACTATGATGAAAATACTTACAGGTTTTATTCCTCCGACATCGGGAGATGCTTACATTCATGGTGTACATGTATTGGAAGATTCAATACACATTAAACGACTGATTGGGTATTTACCTGAAAACAATCCTTTATATACCGATATGTATATCAGGGAATATCTCAATTTTGTGGCAGGTATCTACAAAATTGGATCAAACCGTTCGAAACGCATCAATGAGGTAATTGAGCTCACTGGTCTGGAACCCGAAATAAGCAAGAAAATAGGAGCACTTTCAAAAGGATTCCGGCAAAGGGTCGGGTTGGCACAGGCAATAATTCACGATCCACAGGTTTTAATATTGGATGAACCCACATCTGGGTTGGACCCCAATCAGATTATTGAAATCAGAAACTTAATTTCGGAGTTAGGGAAGAAAAAGACGGTCATGCTTTCAACCCATATTCTTCAGGAAGTTCAAGCTATTTGCCAGAAGATTATCATAATAAACAAAGGCAAGATTGTTGCCAACGAAGATGCCGCAATATTACAAGAAGAATCCGCAGGAACAAAAAAATCGATACATATTGTTTTCGAGACACCCGTTAGCAAAAAATCCCTCACTGAAATCAACGGGGTTGAAAAAGTAGCTTCCTTAAGTGAATGTGAATTTGTATTACAGTCATGCAGCAAAAAGGACATACGCCCGGAGATAATGAAATTTGCAGTTAAAAACAATCTGAATATCCTTAGCATGGCCGAGCAAAGCAAAAGCCTTGAGCAGGTTTTCCAGGATCTTACCAAATAAAAATCGCATATAGATTGAATTTCAATCATTATGCGATTCTCTCCTGCCCACACATAAAATTATTTCTCCATCAATGTCAGGCTTCGGCTTACAAACCTTGTTAGAGCTTCTCCCTTGAGCATATTGTTCGAAAGTAATGCAAGGTCGAATAACTGACTTATTATTTGGCGACTCTTTCCAAAATTACGAAGTAAGTTCGAGCGATTTTCGTTCATTGCATCAACCTGTTCCTGTAACTGTATCTTTTGTTCTTTCTCTTCGGCAGGAATATCAGCATCCTTCTTACCCTTATGCTTTTCAGTAAGCTCTTCAAGTAGTTTTTTAAGTGGCTCAACTGAGCTGCTGATCTCAATGAGGGTTTCACCGAGTTCACTTTCGGCTTCACGACTTAATTCAACAATTATCGAGTGGTTCGAATTCACTACCAACCGGAAGCTATCGGGCATATCACGATAAAAACTGGTACCACTACCGAAATGCGACATATCCTTCATGCGACGCATAAACTCATCACGGGTTAATAACACCGGCATATCACTTTCATTCATATTTTCAACGCCCACAATATATTTATCGTTTTCGGGAAGAACACCTTCAAACATTAGTCGTATACGTTGTTTTTCGAGTTCACTGAGTTTTGACTCCTCTGTCTTTTCCTTTTTAACCAGATTATCGGCTGTTTCTGCATCAACGCGAACAAAATGTGAGTTTTTAAACTTAGTCTCCAGATGATTAATAAAGTGCATATCGAGTTGACCATCGAAAAGAAGCACATCATATCCCTTGTTTTTAGCAGCCTGAATGTAGCTGAACTGTGTTTCACTATCGGTGGCATACAGGTAGACCACTGTTTTGTTTTTATCCGTCTGTTCCAGTTCAATCAGTTGCTTATATTCCTCGAAAGTAAAGTACTTCCCATCGGTATTTTTCAGCAGTGAAAACTTTTCAGCACGTTCATAAAACTTCTCATCGGTAATCATTCCGTAAATGATAAATAATTTCAGGTCATCCCATTTTTTTTCAAAATCGGCTCTGTCGTTTTTAAATATTTCTGCCAACCTGTCGGATACTTTTTTCGAAATATGACCTGATATTTTTTTAACATTGGCATCATTCTGAAGGTAACTTCTCGAAACATTCAGTGGAATATCAGGTGAGTCGATAACCCCATGAAGCAATGTGAGGAATTCAGGAACAATACCCTCAACGGAATCGGTAACGAAAACCTGATTGCAGTAAAGTTGTATTTTGTTTTTCTGAATATCGATATTACTTTTTATTTTCGGAAAATACAAAACACCGGTAAGGTTGAACGGGTAATCGACATTCAAATGGATATTGAATAATGGCTCTTCGAAAGAATATGGGTACAACTCCCTATAAAATCCAGCATAATC
Organism: Bacteroidales bacterium; assembly: GCA_017994175.1. Lineage (GTDB taxonomy): Bacteria > Bacteroidota > Bacteroidia > Bacteroidales > ML635J-15 > JAGOEF01. Next base: position 29,944 of record JAGOLH010000010.1, read on the forward strand.
TTCATCTTTCAGGTCTGCTGGCTTTTTCGTCCATACCGGTTGGGTGTTATTAATAACATTCCACTCATCGGTTTCTGTTTCTTTGCCGTCTTTCCACTCGGTCTTCTTTCCGAAAACAATCTCAACGGGAAGGAATTTACAATACTTATTGAGTAATGAGCTAATTCTGTTTTTCTCAAGAAATTCTTCCGAGTCCTTATCAATATGTAATATAACGTCGGTTCCAATACTATCTTTTTCAGTCTCCTTTAAAGTATATTCCGGGTCGCCAGTACACGACCAAAGTACTGCCTGGGCATTTTCCCTGAATGACCGGGTAATAATTTCAACTTTCTCCGAAACCATAAACGCTGAATAAAAACCCAGTCCAAAATGGCCAATTATTGCATTGGCATCGTTTTTATATTTTTCGAGAAAGTCACCTGCACTTGAAAAAGCTATCTGGTTAATGTATTTCTTTACCTCTTCTTCGGTCATTCCAATGCCGTGGTCGCGAATTAAAATCGTTTTGTTTTTCTCGTCAACCTCAATGTACACTCGTGCATCGGATAGCTCGTGAGTAACTTCGCCGGCAGCAGCCAGGATTTTAAGTTTTTGAGTAGCGTCAACAGCGTTCGAAACCAATTCACGGAGAAAAATATCGTGCTCTGAATAGAGAAATTTTTTAATGATTGGAAAAATGTTTTCTGAGCTAACTCCAATCTTACCTTTTTTTGATGCCATATGAAATCATTTTATTATTACGGCTTTGTACTTTTCAAAGCACATGCCATTTGAAATGATATGACATTTCGGCAGTTTTTATAACTGCGACGAAAAAATGAAAAGCAATATAAGGCAGCTTATTAGGAGTGTTCCAATAACACCAAATACATACCAGGCAATTTTCATATCCTGACGTTTTTTCTTCAGGTTGTATGTGCTCATGATGGTATTGATGGTTGAATAAAGTCGAACAAAGGTGTGATCGTTCTTTTTAATATAATCGAACGGATACTTCGAATTGCTGGTGGCTTTAACATCCATGTTATCGAAGCCGGAAAGGATTACTATCTCAGCAAACTTATCGATTTCTTTAATAATTGGTAGTAATTCCAAACCAGTACGCGCGTTGATATCTTCAGAATTCAAAACGTAGTCAAGAATAACTATTTTTAAGTTTTTATTTCCCTGATCTCTTTTAAACTTATTTAAAAATGCTTCGCCGGAACTAAAGGTGAAAAGCGAAAACGATAAGTCGGGTTTAAACTGTTTCCTGAAAAAGCTTAAATACAACAGGTCATCGTCAACAAAGTAAAAATCGATATGTTTCGTGGACTTCATAAATTTCAGTACATTTTACCCATTCCTGACTTCATCGGATATCATTTTTAAAGCCGTTGAAAATAATGGAATTTTTTTACTATTGAAAACAAGTATTAATAAAACTATATCTTATTGAACATGTTAAAAGTTTTTTGAGGCTCCCCTTCTTTGTAATCGATCAATTCTTTTGTTCTTTTCATAGTTGATGGCCTTATTGGGATCGATATCGGGTTTAAAATACCATTTCCCACTATTGTATTCCAGGGCATCGTAAGAAAAATCAGGTCCATAATACTGGTAATGACCTGTAAATCTGCTATTGGAGGGTGCCAGATGATCGATCACAATTATATCGTTTTGCTGGTTATACCGAAGAATCATTGTAGCCATTTCGCTGTACTCATAGAATAATTTTCCTTTTTTCTCTTTACCTACTACAAATACTTTTTCTCCGAATACAGGCAACCCGCTTCGTGAAAAACTCAACGACTCCACTATTTTTCGGTTAATCAGTCTGTCTGCTCCATCCCAGCCAATCAGAACATATTGTTCCTTATTATTCCATTTCTTTTCCACAACCTCATAATACAATGCACCATACCATTCCTTGTAGCTGGTGAAGCTTCGTTTATTCCCAACCGTATCGTCGGAGCAATCGAGCAACTGGTAAGTAAATAGCTCTTTGTTTTTCTTATACTGAAGATAACCAAAATAGGTAAAACTTCCATCCTCATAAAAAATATTCCATGTGTAAATTCTCAGTTTTTTGCTATCTGTGTCAAGCACCTTGAGATATTTTACAGAGTCGAAGTTCATTTCAAATGAAGCGTCATCATGCAGCACCATGTCCATGTAACTGATAACATAGTTGTTGATTCTGATTTTTTCGCTATCATCATTCGAAACTGAAATCTGGTTCAACCATGATGCAATAGAATCGACAGCATATTGCAAATCGTCGTTCTTTTGTGAGAACACATTATTTGTAACAATGAATAAAGAGCACAACAATACTGCAGTATGTATTTTTCTCGGCAAATCCACAACAATGTTTCGATTATAACGGTGCGAATTTAAACAATAGTATTGGTAACTATAAATTTATAGAATTGAGAGTTTTCAGAATTTTTGCACAAGCAAGCTGAATTTCGTCACGGGTAATATTTAGAGGTGGGGCAATTCTAAAGGCCGTAGGGTGAAAGATAAACCAATCGGTTATCAAGCCCTGAGTCAATGCAGCTCTTACAAATTGCATTGTTACTTCAACCGACTGCAATTCAACTGCAAGAAGCAATCCTTTACCCCGGATGGTTTTAATAAGTTTATGGCTAAGCAGTTGTCGAAATATTTTTTCGCTTGTATTTGCATTAATCCATAATTGCCCGGCAGTAATAATCTGCAGCGATGCAAGCGCAGCTGCACAGCTAACCGGGTGCCCGCCAAAAGTTGTAATATGACCAAGCACAGGGTTAGAAGTAAAACTGTTCATTACTTTCTTTTCAGCCACAAATGCTCCCAGTGGCATTCCTCCTCCCAGAGCTTTCGCAAAACATACGATGTCGGGCACAACTCCATAATGGTCCATAGCGAACATTTTCCCAGTGCGACCGAACCCGGTTTGTATTTCATCGAAAATCAACAAACAACCAGTTTCGGTACAACGGCTGCGCAGTGCTTTCATGAATTGCGTATCGGTTTCCATCACTCCGGCCTCGGCCTGTATTGGCTCAAGTATTACACAGGCTGTTTCGCTGTCGATATTTATCAATTCTTCGAAGCTGTTCAATTCAGCCAAATGTATCCCGGGAACCAAAGGTCGGAACGAGTTTTTAAAATCTTCGTTTCCACAGAGACTCAAAGCTCCGGCAGAACTACCGTGGTATGCGTTTTTGAACGACATCACACGGCTCCGTCCCGTATATCGTTTTGCAAGCTTCACCGCTCCTTCAACAGCTTCGCTGCCTGAATTCACAAAATACACCGAATTGAGCTTTTCAGGCATAACCGAGCATAACGCTTCTGCAAGCTTTACCTGAGGTCCAAGAACGTATTCGCCATATACCATCAGATGCATATATTCCGCTGCCTGAGCACATACGGCCTTGACAATTTCCGGATTATTATGACCCAGATTGCTTACCGAAACTCCTGAAATTAAATCAATATATTCGGCACCGGAAATGTCTTTTAGAAAAATACCCTGTGCCGATTCAATTTCGAGTAGATATGGCGCTTCGGATGTCTGGCCTAAAATCCTTAAAAACAACTCTCTATTCGAAGCCATTATTATACCTTAACTTTTGAGAGTTCAATTTTACCGATAATAGTTTTTTTTGCCAAACATTCAAAAGGAATATTCAACATATTGCCATTCATTAAAAAAGTAAGTTCTTCATCTTCAACACTTGAGACCTTATTTAAATTAACGAGATATTTAGCGTGTACACGAAGGAATGCAGGTTTAGGTAAAAAAACCTCCAGTTCTTCCAAATTACTGATTATTTTAAATTTATTTTCATCGGTTACCAGATAAGTATTTTCGTTATCGGCCTCAATAAACAATATATCATTATAATTTACCTTGCGGAATGAAGTACCTATTTTTACGAGAAAATTATCTGAGTTTCGTTGAGGATAAATTTCCCTGTTTCTCTCGTAAGCTTTATCGACCGCTTTAAAAAACCTTTCGTAGGTAATAGGTTTAAGAAGGTAACCGGTAACACCATACTGAAATGTATCTAACGCAAACTCCTTTTTACCGGAAATCACAATAATTTGCTGTTTACCGTCGAGGGTGTCAAGAATTTGAAAGCCATTCATCTCCGGCATAAGAATGTCGAGAAACAACAAGTCAACGGAATTGTTTTCGGATTGCAAAAGATATAATGCTTCAATCGGATTCGAAAATGACCCATTTAAAGTCAATGTTTGAGTCCTTTCGATGAACGCTTCAATCAGGTTACGGGATAATGGGTCGTCGTCAACTATAATGCAATTCATAGAAAATTTTTAACAATATTTTATACGCACACAAAGTTGGGTAAGTTATATAAATTATACCTAAAGCCTATCAATGTGGCTAAAACTATAATTTGCCTGATTAATTTCGAGATAACTGCCGGCAACCGACTGAAGTGTTGTTACATCACCTGTTGTAATAATTCTAATAAACCCAAGGTTATTAAGGTTTTTCATCAGACCCTTTGTCATCAAAATATCTTTTGTACGCCTTGCTACTGCATCCCCGGAATCTAATATAGCAACCTCATCACCACAGATTTGCTGTATAGTTTTTTTAAAAAACGGGAAATGGGTACACCCTAGTACTAAAAAATCGATGTTTTTTTCGAGGAGCGGAGAAATATATTTTTGCAACAACGCCTCAGCCTCGGGAGTATTGATCATGTCGCTCTCAACCATGTCAACAAGTCCATAACCGGGTTGTGAATGTATATGAATATATTCGGAGTACTTTTCACTGGTGTTGCGAAAGTGTTGCGCTTTAAAAGTTCCTTCGGTCGCCAGCACACCGATGTTCCCTGTTTTTGAAGCCAGACAGGCAGGTTTCACAGCAGGTTCCAGTCCCACAAAATCATACTCGGGGTATGTATTCCTGAGAAAATGAATCGCTGCCCCGGTGGCAGTATTACAGGCAATTACAATAATTTTGCATTTCTGCCGAAAAAGTATTTCTACATTTTTAACGGTGAGGTTAACTATTTCATCAACGGTTTTTTCGCCATAAGGAGCATTTCTGCTATCACCAAGATAGATGAAATCCTCATAGGGCATCGCGTTTATTAGCGATTTTAAAATAGTAATCCCACCGATACCGGAATCAAAAACACCTATAGGCTCATCATTTCTCATAAAAACAAAAAGACCATCATAGATGGTCCTTCATCATTTATTCTAATACTACTTTTTCTGAAGTTTAGTTTTAACCATATCGGTTACATCGATGCTTTCATCGGAATAATAAAGCAGTGTAGAAATATCATATATATACATGAAGCCATTTTCCTGCCCAACCTGTTTAATGGCGTCTTTTATCTTGTTATAGATTGGTTCAAGCAACTCCTGTTCTTTATTCTGAAGATCAGTCTGGGCATTCATCTGAAAATTCTGAATTCTCGACTGAAGATCGGAAAGTTCTTTTTCTTTGCTCTGTTTAATAGCAGGCGAATATGTCTCTGCCTCCTCTAGGTAGGCGTTGTATTTCTGTTCGAATTCGCTATTCATTGCAAGAAGTTGGTCTTCGAGTTGTTTTGCATATTTTTCAATAGCCGACTTTGCTTCAGCTCTTTCAGGCATTGCTTCGAATATTGCAGCAGAATTCACATGCCCGAACTTTGATTTTTGAGCATAGGCTGTAAAAACTAACAGGATAGGTAAAGTAATTAAAATCAGTTTTTTCATTGTTGTCTGTTTTTGTTATGTGTAATTAATTTATTTTGATGCAAAAATAAAATATTAGTTTTTATATCCCATTTTTTTTAGCACTTCATCGCTCTTATCGTATTTTGGATCGGTATAAAGCATGTTCAGGCTATTAGCTGTATCGAAAATAACAGCATAACTTCCCTCTACAGCAATTTCCTTTATTGCATTATAAATATCATCCTGCAAGGGTTTTATAAGCTCCTGACGTTTTTTAAACAACATGCCGTCGCGACCGAAATATTTTTTTTGCAAATCGCGCATTTCACGTTCTTTATTCACAATTTCTTGTTCTCTTTTCTCTTTCAGTTCATCGGTAAGAAGCACCTTCTCAGCCTGAAAATCCTTATACATTTTATCCACCTGAGTCTGCATCGCATCTACTTCAGCTTTCCATTGCTCCGAAAGCTCGTTCAGTTGCTCTTGAGCCGATTCGTAAAGCGGGATGTTGTTCAAAATATATTCTGTGTCGACATAAGCATATTTCTGTGCCCAGGCGTACATCGAAAACACAGATACAAGCAACAGTAAAATGGTCTTTTTCATAACAAATCGTTTTTAGTTGTTTAAATAATAACTCTTTCGTTATTGCAAAATGTAAGCCAAAGATATAAAATTAAAATGTTTGACCAATCACAAAATGAAATTGGCTGCCATTTGCACCGGTTGAACCATTGATTTCGTCAAATCCATAACCCCAGTCAACACCCAATAATCCAATCATGGGCATGTAAATTCTGATACCTACACCGGCCGACCGTTTTACGTCGAAGGGGTTGAATTTTTTAATATCGTACCATGCATTCCCTGCTTCAACAAATGCCAGTGCAAACAATGTTGCTGACGGATTAAGTGAAAGTGGATATCTTAATTCTACGGTGAATTTATCGTACACATTGCCACCATCGCCAGGAGTCAACGAGTTATTCAAATAGCCTCTAAGGCCAATTGTTTCCCTGCCATATAGATTGTACCCGTACAAACCATCACCGCCCAGCTGAAAGCCTTCAAACGGAGAAGGGCCCAAATCGCTGTTATAATACCCCAGTATTCCGGCTTCGAATTTTGTAAGCAGTACCAAAGCCCGAGAGTCGCCCGATTTACTTCCGACCAGGGTTGTAAACCATGCACCACTGAACTTCCACTTATGATATTCAATCCACTTGTACTTATCGTTTGCAGACATTGAGGCATAATCGGCATTAGCAAATAATGAGTATGGAGGTGTAAGTTCAATCGACACCGACATTTCGGATCCCATAGTTGGGAAAATTGGGTTTGGCCCACTTGAAGACCGCCCGACCACTGTTTTAATGCTGACATTATTTGAGTGACCTTCTTTATATAAAAATCCGGGATAGTTATCGACAAGATAGTAGCGATAACTCAATTCTGTGTAATTGGTGAAATAGTCGTCGGGCCAGGCAAGGCGTTTTCCCAACCCCAATCCTGCACCTGTTACCTTAAAAGAAGTTCTTTCTTCGGCATCGCTACTACCATTTGTCGTAATAGAATGGTAAATCATTGTTGTTAGGGAGTTCGGTTTTTTCCCACCCAACCAAGGTTCAACAAACGAAAAACTATAGTTCTGATAATATAGCCCACTGGCCTGAGCGCGTATACTAAGCCGCTGACCATCGCCTGACGGAAGAGGTCTATAGGCTGCCGGATTAAAAACATTTCTGAGCGAGAAATTATTAAACGACAAACCCAGTGTACCAACAATCATTCCTGCACCATATCCACCCGATAGTTCAATCTGATCGGAGGGTTTTTCCTCAACGAGGTATTCCAGATCAACGGTTCCTTTTGCCGGGTCCGGTTGAAAGTCAACATTCAGTTTTTCAGGATCGAAGTAGCCCAACTGCGCAAACTCACGAATAGTACGCTGCACTTCGCTTCTCCGGTAGAGGCTGCCGGGGGAAGTCCTGATTTCGCGCATTACAACGTGGTCGTTGGTGCGTGTATTTCCCGAAATGGCAACCTTGTTAATACGTGCTTGCTTCCCTTCGTAAATTTGCATCTGAATATCGAGAGAATCGTTTTCGGCATATACTTCAACCGGGTTGATATTTGAAAACAAATAACCATTATCCTGATACAATGAAAAAACGCTTTGCGGATCGTAGAGCAGTTTTTCTTCAAGCAACTTCTGATTATACACGTCCCCTTTTCTTATTCCCAATACCTGCGATAAAAAATCGGCAGAATATTTTGTGTTCCCAACCCAAGTAATGTTTCTGTAATAATACTTAGGTCCCTCTTCAATACTAATATAAACATCAATTGTGTTGTTGTCGAATTTAACAATTGAATCGGACACTATGCGGGCATCCCTGAAACCCAGTTCATTGTATTTTTCTATTATTTTAGCCTTATCCTCTTCATATTTTTCATTGATCATTTTAGAGGCTTTAAAGAAACCATACCAGCGTTTTTCCTTCGTTTCCTTCATGGTTCTATGCAAACGGGAATCTGTGATTTTTTCGGGCGAGCGGTAAAAGTTATACCATTTCTTTTCTTTACCAATGGCTATAGCTCCCGAAAAGTGGATTTCATTTATTTTAATTCTTTCGTTTTTATTAATGTTAATTTTTAAGATTACGTGGTTTACCATACTCGAATCCAAGCTTGATTCGATGTTAACATCCACGTTAAGAAAACCTTTTTCAACAAAATAATCTGTTATGATGTTTTTAGTATTGATTAGGGTGTTTTCGGTTATCTGGTTTCCTCGTACCAGCTTGATTTTTTCTTTAATGTCATCAGCTTCCGATTTACGGATACCGGTAAATGAGAATTTCGATAACCTTGGGCGTTCAACCAGGTAAATATCGAGGAATGCTTTTTTATTGACAACTTTTTCGAGGCTGATTTTAATCTCGGAGAACAAGCCCTGCTCCCATAACTTATTAATTGCCGCTGTAATTTCATCGCCCGGAATCATAATTACATCACCCACCTGTAATCCGGTCAAATGAACGAGTACATCCGGATCAAGATATTTAATTCCGCTTATTTGAATTCCCCCGATTTCGTATTCGACCGGATCGGAATAATCAAGTTTTTTAATGCGTGACGAAATGTCTTCCTGGGCTGTAACACTAGTAACCAAGTAAACAATGAATAATAGGAATGCGATTTTTTTCATGCGCCAAAATTAGTTTTTTATTTGTTCACTTGTTTTACCAAATCGTCTTTCGCGATTTTGATAATTATATATGGCTTCAAACAAGGTTTCTTTTGTGAAGTCGGGCCAATGCAGTGGTGGAAAATAGAATTCGGAATAGGCTAACTGATACAACAGAAAATTGCTGATTCTCATTTCACCACTGGTTCTTATTAAAAGCTCCGGGTCGGGAATATCGGCTGATGTAAGGTATCTGGCAAAAAGCGACTCATTGATTTCATCGGGGGTAATACTATGGTTACAGGCATCGGTTGCAATACGTCTGGCTGCTTCCGCAATTTCCCATCGCCCGGAATAACTGAGAGCAACAAGTAACTGCAGGTTACTATTGTTTTTTGTTTTTTCACAGGCAAACTGAAGCTTCTGATACACCTTTCGTGATAGACGTGACATATCGCCTAATATCCTAAGGCAAACTCCATTTTTATGTAGCTCTTCTATTTCGCTTTCAATTGAATTAACCAACAAATCCATCAGCCCTAAAACTTCGGTCTGTGGCCTGTTCCAGTTTTCTGTTGAAAAAGCGTATAAGGTCAGGTATTGAACTCCTGCTTCACGGGCTCCAATAATAGCTCTTTTCACTGCCTGCACACCGGCCTTATGTCCAAACATCCGGGGTTGCCCTTTTTCTTTTGCCCAACGGCCATTCCCGTCCATAATAATGGCAATATGTACTGGGATTCGGGTTTTATCTAATTTTTCCAGTAAACTCATAATTCATTTAATAAACATCGTAGGCAGGGCACGGAAAACCTCCCCAGCTGAAACAATATGACAACCCCAGACTGGCATATGAGTACCAGTCCTTATTCATCGCAAATCCGATTTGCCGAATCCCTGTTGTGGCGTTATAAGGAATATTATCAACAGTATTGTATTGATATAAATCCTCTCCGGTAGTATTGTCGAGGAGGTCGGTAAAAGTCCTTCTGAAGCCCCATTCTGCAGAGAGAACCATTCTATGTGAGATATTTACCTTAAAACCCAATCCCACAGGTATTGAAAGGCCGGTAACTTTTGCAGAACCGGGTGTGAGATAATACGCCAAGCCTGTTTGCAGGTAAGGTGTATAGTTTCGTTTCCGTAATTCGCCCATTAGGTAGGGAAGAAAATTAAACTCGGTTTGCAGCGAAATTTCCATCATGTTTGTAGAAAACCTTGAATTTCTCAATTTCTGGTAATATGAATTGAAATCCTGATCATCCGCTGATAGTGAGCTTGCAAAAAATCCGACTCTAACACTCAATCTGGAATTAAGGTGATGTTTGTAAAAACCTCCAAGATTCAGGTGGGGTTGATAAAACGGGATTGCCAGGTTTATATCACCCATGTAATAAGAGCCACCTGCCATTACCCCGATCTCGCCCCCACCACTGCGCTGACCGAAAGCCGCTCCGTGAATAAGTGAAGACAATATCAGTAAACATCCGGTTATTAATTTAGTAACTGGCTTCATACATTCGAATAATTACATCAATCATCACAATCAATAAATCGAGCATTGCAATTACAACGTACAAAGCAGGGAAAAATTACAATGAGATTAAAATTTCGGCATGCCGGGTTGACGTGGCCTTAACTTGTACGAAGCATTAATGGTTAAAAACATGTAGCAATCGGTGTAATGGTCGTCGCCTCTTTGTTGCAGTGGACCAGTTCCCTTCCAAGTCCCAAGAGTGGGGTCGCTGAAATAACGGGCAATAGGATCTTCGAAAAGGTTCGGATCAACATAGGTTGTGCTCACATCGTCGACATAATCGGAGAATGTATAACGGAAACCGTATTCAAAGCCAATTCCCCAGTTGCGGTCGAGCATGTAGTTCATCCCAAATCCCATAGGTATTGCAATGGCAACATAACCGTATTTTTCGCGGGTTGGAACCAACCCCTGCCCTTCCGTGCCAAGAGGACGCAATGCGTACCATTCGCCATCGGTATATTTTGCTTTGGGATTGAAATAGAAAGCACTGATACCAGTAAAACCATAGAGATTTGGCAGGTTTTTCTTACCTTTCACCCTGCGTAAGTCGTAACGATGGCCATAGCGTTCCTTGATAATTGAATATTCTATATTTGCTGTCCATTCCAACACCGGTGAGCGGAAAGACAAATCTCTGTCGTGTCTGTCGGGTTGAAGGGTTAAACTATCGGCACCGGAGAGCCACCCATACCAAAGTCCTGTTTTAACAGCCCAGTCCGGCGCAAGCTTATAGCGGTAGCCAACACCAAAAACTGCTCGTGTGGCTTTAATTTCAAAGTCGCGCAAAAAGTGGGTACCAATCTGATTTGCACCACCCAATTCTCCCAGAAAGTTGGTTGGTCCGGCACCAAAATAAATTTCATGACGTATTTTTTTCCAGCTTGTGCCTAATTGGGCATTCACTACAGCTGAGCAGAAAACACTAAATATCAAAAGGAAAAATATTTTTTTCATAAACAACTATTTTCTAATTTTACATTAGCCTGACAATTAATTTCTTACATCAATACCCCACATCAACTTCTCTCGCAGGGTGCTAAAATAATAATTTTGTGACAAAGTTACAACATTAATATGAAAATCAGACTTTTTTATTGAAAATTCAACATTTGACCCAACGGCTTTGGACCTGTAATCGAGGGTAACAAGAATTTCCCGAACCGGGCCCTCCACTTGTAGCTTTATTTCGCTGTTTGCAGGAATTACCAAAGGTCGTAGCGTAAGATTATGGGGAGCGATTGGAGTGATGACAAAGCAATCGGCATCAGGAGTCATTATTGGACCTCCGCAACTCATCGAATAGGCTGTAGAGCCAGTTGGAGTAGCTATTATGATACCATCTGCCCAATAAGTGTTAATATATTCTCCATTGCAAACAACTTTTATTTTAATCATATTTAATGTGTGTAGCTTTTGCGTGGTAAACTCATTCAATGCAAAAGAATATTTCTCAAATATCGGTTGCTGCGTATTGCACTCCAACAGGAATCGCTTAGTCAATGTATATTTTTTTTCCACAATCTGCTTCACTGTGCCGAGAACCTGATCTTGACTAACATTGGCCAGGAACCCAAGTTTTCCGGTATTAATACCCAAAACCGGAATATTGCGATTATAAACACAGGTTATTGTTTCTAAAAAAGTTCCATCCCCGCCAACACTCAACATCAAATCAAAATTTTCATTATCAGGTAATTTGTCGTGAAACACACCAGATAATACCGGTTTGTACATCAGGTTTTCAGTAATAAAATGCAAGAACTGATCATTCATAAAAATCTTGCACCCTGCATCATGTAGTGCTTCAAACAGTTGAATGGCTGCTCCATTGAATTTTTTCGGAAAATTCCGACCGTAAACTGCAACATTCATGGTTAGTATTGCTTTAATATCGGGGTTTTAAACTGAACAAATATATTAAACTTTTCGGTCAGGTTGTTATACGCGTAATAAACACTCAAAACCCTGTCGTAGTAAGTCACCAATTCGAAGCCAGCGCCCAGACCAGCAACAATATTATAGTTTTTAACATACCCTAAATCGGCAAAAGCAGTGAGGAAGAGTTCGTAGTGAATTTTATCGAATTGTTCCAATTTCAACAAGTTTAGTTCTTTGTACAGTTCGCGAAAAACTGCGTACCTGAATGAACTTTTACACAACAGATAGATTTCGGAATTCAGAACAAAATTATCGGCCCCTCTTAGGTAAGTTTCGTAACCCAGGCTGCGATACAAACCAAGCGGGATACTTGTATTTTTGCTATGGTGCAGCAAGGCCATGGTCTCGATGCCAGTAAAAAACCTTTGCGAAAATTGAAAAAACACGTTTGCTTCGGCATTAAAAACCGTTTGATTTATCCATTTATCCGTATCGGTAAAAGGTATCCCGTACTGGGTTATTTCTGCACCCGCAAAAAAGCCGGATGTTGGGAAATACTTGTTGTTCCGTGTGTCGTGCTCAAATTTGATCGAAAATTCGGTGCATGAAAATTCGTTTTCCGAAAGATTCAACCTATCAGGTGTGCACCATGTATTTCTATAGAAGTTATGGTAAGCCAGTTTTGCCTTACACACCGAGTTGTAAAACACGCGGTAACTTACTCCGGCTTGAACACCAAATTGATGATAAAGATAATTTGGTTCACTCGATTCGTAAACGGGCATGTAATCGCGAAATCCGGCAACAATTTCCTTTTTTCTAAAGAAATCTCCCCCTGCCCAATAGCCGAATGATTTCCTCCTGAAAGACCCCGGATTGGAGAAATAAATTGAATATTGTTCCTTATACCCAAACCGAATTTTCGCTTTCAGTAAAAGGTTTCGCCCCAATACATTATGCTTTTCAAACGAAACACCGTAATTCAGTCGCTCCCACTGCCGGTTGAAGAAATAGGTGTCAAAATTCTGATCGGCAAGTTCAAAAATTGGGTATATCCAAAGATACCACCGCTCAACAAGTGAAATGAAAACCGAAACAGAAGATCCATTTACAGAATATGCAATATCTGTAAAATTAAAAAGACCCAGTAGCCGCAACTTATTTTCGGAGTGCCTTATGCTTGCTTCGAGCAACTCTTGTGTAATTGTATCGCCCTTCGCAAATTCAAGCTCATCGAGAATGATTTCAGGAACTGTTTTTTGATTTCCCGATATGATAATAGAATCCACAACATACCATTGTTGCGCCTCAACATATTGCACCAATGAAACACAAATTAAAACGCATGTAAAAAAATATTTCAGGAATACCGTTTTCACATGTTCAGATAATTCATAAATGAATCGAACCGACTGGCAAGGTGAGCCTGAGTGTTTTCCTCGCTCAGGAAATATGCCACAACACTATAATTATATCTTGAAAAAGTTTGCAGTACCGGGCTGATATCGGTTGTATCAACTTTAAGCGTAATGTTCATTTTGGTAGTATCAGTGCTTGCCGACATAAACAAACTGAGTATTTTAATATTGTTCGATTCCACTATCTGAGCAATCTGGCTTAACGAATAATCGTGAATATTCATTTCGAGCACAATGATGGCACCAGACTTATTGATGTTTACCATTTTCACGAATGCAAACACCAGATCCTTTTTTGTAATTACACCAAGGAAATGCCTGTTTTTATCGAGTACCGGAACAACACTGATTCTTAGGTTATCAACAATTTCAATAACTTCGAAAATATGTTGCGAATCGAAAACAAACGGTTTTATCTGGCTGAGCTTATGAAAACCAATTGGGTCGCTAAGGCAGTTGTGGTCCAAAACATCGTTATCCGATACCAAACCAAGGAACTCCTCATTATTCACAACAGGCAGATGCGAAATACGATAGGTATCCATCCACAACAATGCCTTTTCTCCGGTATCGGATGTTTTCAAACAGGGAATAGCTTCTGATATTAACTCCGATGCTATCATAAAAATGTTGTTACAATTAAAATTATTAGCTAAACAAATTAATACCTTTGTGCCATGAAAAACAAGAAAAAACAATGACAAAACTGAGTGTAAATATAAATAAAATAGCGACGCTACGAAATGCACGCGGAGGAAATATTCCCGATGTATGTGAAGCAGTTATTCGTTGTCAGCAATTCGGGGCAGAAGGCATTACCGTTCATCCGCGCCCTGATGAGCGACACATACGATACAGTGATGTTATAAACATAAAACCACTTATTTCAACCGAATTTAATATTGAAGGCTATCCATCGGAAATATTTATGGAGCTCGTTCTTCAGGTAAAACCGACTCAAGTGACACTTGTTCCCGATGCTCACGATGTGTTAACATCAAATGCAGGTTGGGATACAGCTAAACACCAGATGTTTCTAAGTGCCGTTATAAAATTACTTAAAGACAATGGGATTAGGACATCAATATTTGTTGATACTTCTGAGGGAAACATAACTTATGCGGCCAAAACAGGAACAGATAGGGTTGAGTTGTACACAGAACCTTATGCATCGGAATATAAAACCAACAGGGAGTCTGCCATAGCCCGTTTTATTGAGGCTGCAAAACTTGCGCAACATTTTGGACTGGGAGTGAATGCAGGTCATGATCTGAATCTTGAGAATCTACAATATTTTCATAAGCAAATTCCTTCACTGCTCGAAGTATCTATTGGTCATGCACTTATTTCGGATTCACTGTACTATGGTCTTGAAAACACCATTCAGATGTATCTGCGGGCGTTGAAGTAATGTAAATCAATAAAGTGAATGGTTCTAACTAAAGATTTTTGTTTGTATTCAAAAGCTCTTCAATATAAAACCGGTTGTTCGACAGGCGCGGAACTTTATTCTGCCCTCCCAATTTTCCTTTTTGTTGCAGCCATTTAAAAAAACAACCTTCTTTAAGCACATTGTATTTTGGAAACTCCAGCGTGATATCCTTATATCGCTTGGCTTCATAGTCGGAATTACAATGTTGTAGCTCAATATCAAGAATATACATGAACTTTTCGATTGAATCGGGAGGTGTAATAAACTCGAAAAGCCATTCATGTGCACCCTTATTATTCTGCCCCATATACACCGGGGCTGCCGTAAATTCCCTGACTTGAGCACCAGTGCGCATACATGCCACAGCCAGAGCTTTTTGAGCATTGTCAACAATTAGTTCTTCGCCAAAGGCATTGATAAAGTGCTTGGTACGCCCGGTAATTTTAATTTTGTACGGGTTTTTCGATGTAAATCTCACTGTGTCGCCAATCATGTACCGCCATAGTCCACCGTTGGTAGAAATGAGCATGGCATAGTTTTTACCGCATTCCACATCCTCAAGCATAACTGTATTATCAGCGGGTTCCCCGTATACTTCCATAGGAAGGAATTCGTAGTAAATACCATAGTCTAGCATTAAAAGCATATCGTCGCTCGACAGGTCATCTTGTATGCCAAAAAATCCTTCTGAAGCATTATATGTTTCCAGATATTTCATGTCGGAAGAAGGGATTATGCTGCGATATACCTCTTGATATGGCAGAAAATTTACGCCACCGTAAACAAAAAGTTCCAGATTTGGCCATACATCACATATATTATCTGATCCGGTATATTCGATGATTTTTTTCAACAGAACAAGAAACCAGGAGGGCACACCAATAAGGTTGGTAACATTCTTATTCCATGTGGTTTCGACCATCATCTTCATTTTTTCTTCCCATTCATCCATCAGAGCTATTTCGGGTTTTGGGACCCTGTTAAAATATGTCCAGAATGGAAGATTCCGTATCAATACCGCTGAAAGATCGCCATAATATGAATTTTCACTAAGGGTATTCACCGTAGTGCTGCCACCAAGTGTCAGTGTTTTACCGCTGAAAATA
The DNA here is from genome assembly GCA_017994175.1 of Bacteroidales bacterium. Lineage (GTDB taxonomy): Bacteria > Bacteroidota > Bacteroidia > Bacteroidales > ML635J-15 > JAGOEF01. The sequence continues at coordinate 46,193 of JAGOLH010000010.1, forward strand.
GTGGTATCAGGAAAATGATCGGTAAAAATTGCAAAAATATCTTTCCCGCTGCGGAAATGGCAATCTTCGAGCGATTCTCTGCTAATTGGAATAAACTTGCTTTTATCGGATGTGGTACCGCTTGATTTTGCGAACCATTTTATTTCGGAATGCCATAATACATTTTGTTCTCCATTCATAATACGATGAATGTATGTCTTTAACTTCTCGTAATCGTGTACAGGAACTTTTTGAAAGAAGTCAGAACGGCTGGAGATGTTCTTAAAATCGTATTTTTTTCCAAAAACAGTATCGCTGGCTTTTTCGATAAGTTGTTTAAATACTTTTTCCTGAACTTCGATGGGATTTCGGCGAAAATATTCAATTTCGTCGAGCCTACCGTAGTTAATCAGATTCAATATAGAATTTACCAGTGGCATATATTAAGTTAATGGCCAAAAATACACATTTTTTATATCAGATTTACTGTGTTCAATCATGTGTTTTTATACTTTTAAATAATAGATTATTTTTGTTGTATGGAGAAGGTTTTTTCTGGCACATTGCGTAAACTTCAAACACGATTTGATAATCCTGTTCGCTACAGTATCTATAACGAATTGCATGACACCAGGGTTAACCCGCTAATAGGTAGAAGTATTCGCATCAGCCACAATGGAGTAATAAACTGCATACATTGTGGTGCAGAAACAAAACAATCGTTTCATAACGGATATTGCTACAGCTGTTTTATTACTCTTGCCGAAACCGATGCAGGAGTGCTTCACCCGGAACTTGATAAATCGCATCTCGGAATTTCGCGGGATATGGAATGGTCGAAAGCCAATTCTTTGATTGATCATTACGTTTACCTCGCTGTTACAGGCAATCTTAAAGTTGGTGTTACTCGGCACACCCAGATACCGACCCGATGGATCGATCAGGGAGCAATCAGTGCTGTTAAACTGGCTAAAACACCGTACAGACAACTTGCCGGACAAATTGAGGTAGAGTTGAAAAAATATGTTTCCGATAAAACAAATGTAGCCGCAATGTTGCAAGCCGTAACGCACAGTATTGATTTGGTTGCACAAAAAAATTTGCTGTCGGAGCACCTTCCGGAAGAGCTTCAGCAATACGTTACACTCGATAACCGGATAACCCAAATCATTTACCCTATACACGGAGAAGTAGCATATAAAACAAACTTAAAACTTGCAAATACCCCACAGTTCGAAGCAAAGTTGATTGGTGTGAAAGGTCAATACCTGATTTTTACAGGCGGAATTGTTTTCAATGTCAGAAATCATAGCGGTTATCACATTTGTATTGAATTGGAGTAATATGGAAAATATAAAAATGAAAGAAGCGCTGAATGCAGCGAAATTGCGTTGCAGTAAAGGCGAAAAATGCATATCCGAGGTCGTGGATTTTTTAGCCAGATTCGACATAACAGAAAAGGAAACCGCAATGATAACCGCCATACTTATTGCTGAGAAGTTCATCGACGAATCGAGGTATGCACGGGCTTATGTTCTCGATAAATTCCGGTTTAACAAGTGGGGAAGGATAAAAATACGATTTGAGTTGCAGCGTAAAAACATACCTGCTGCCATTATAATTGATTCGCTAGATTCAATCAATGAAAAAGAATATTCCGATGTAATAAAGTTTCTTATTTCGCAAAAGAAAATCAAAACAGACAACGCCTACGAATATCGTCAAAAAATGCTTCGTTATCTGTACGGAAAAGGTTACGAGCCCGAAATAGTGGAGAAATTCATAAATTGCCCGTAAGGAAGATTATATTATCAGCATTGCGTCGCCATAGGTACCAAAGCGGTATTTTTCCTTTATTGCGATTTTATAGGCGTTCATCACCATGTCGAACCCACCAAAAGCAGCAACCATCATGAGCAGGGTGGTAAAAGGCAGGTGAAAATTGCTCACCAGTCTGGTAGGAACCTGAACATCGTAAGGTGGAAAAATAAATTTATTTGTCCAGCCATTGAAAGGTTTTAGCATCTGATTCGTAGTAACTGAACTTTCGAGAGTACGCAACACGGTTGTTCCAACTGCGCAAACATGTCTGCGGTTGAGTTTTGCGTTATTAACCATATCAACGGCATCGTCAGGGATAATTATTTGTTCACTATCCATTTTATGCTTCGTGAGATCCTCAACATCAACATGCCTGAAATTACCCAATCCAACATGAAGGGTAACAAAAGCAAACTGAACACCAATGATTTCGAGTCGTTTCATAAGCTCACGGCTGAAATGCATTCCTGCTGTAGGAGCGGCTACAGCACCTTCATGCTTTGCAAATATGGTCTGATATCTTTCTTCGTCATCGTCTTCCACAGGGCGTTTTATAAACTTGGGTAGCGGTGTTTCACCCAGTTCGTACAAGGATTTTTTAAATTCATCATAAGAGCCGTCAAATAAAAAACGTAGAGTTCTGCCTCTCGAAGTGGTGTTATCAATTACCTCTGCAACCAGGGAATCATCAGGGCCGAAATACAACTTGTTGCCAATGCGTATTTTACGGGCAGGGTCGACAAGAACATCCCACAAGCGCTGATCTTTGTTTAATTCCCGGAGCAGAAACACTTCGATGCGTGCACCTGTTTTTTCCTTGTTACCATATAATCGAGCCGGAAATACCTTTGTATTATTAAATACAAATACATCTCCGTCTTCGAAATAATCTTTAATATCTTTAAACATACGATGCTCGATATTCCCGGTTTTTCTATCGAGAACAAGCAACCGCGATTCATCGCGATTATCGCATGGATGCAAAGCTATCAGCTCCTCGGGTAAAACGTACTTAAATTGCGATAATTTCATTTCAATTTAAAATAAACTGTATATTTTCAGTATAAATCTCTATCATTCGGTAAAACGTTCACTTATACATAAATAGTTTGAAAAAGGTTACATATTCCTAATAATTTTTTCTATTTCATCGATTTCGTAAGCATCTTCTAAGGAGAAATCTCCCGACTTTGTCCTTATCAAACCTGTTAAATATGCTCCGCTATTCATTGCAGCACCAATATCTCGGGCCAATGACCTTATATAAGTACCTTTCCCGCAGCACACCCTAATAGTAACAATCGGCAAATTAAAATGTTCCAACGAAATTTGAGTTATTTTAATGGTGCGGGGTTTTATTTCAGGATTTTTACCTTTACGGGCTATCTTATACGCTCTTTTACCCTGAAGCTTCACTGCTGAAAAATGCGGTGGAATCTGCTCGATTTCACCGACAAAGTTTTTCAGGCAAATAATCAGGGCATCTTTAGTAATATGACTGAATTCAAAGCAAGCATCCATCTCTGTTTCACTATCGAAACTGGGAGTGGTTGCACCGAACTTCAGGGTTGCCAGATATTCTTTATCGAAATCCTGCAAACTTTCGATTTCTTTGGTAGCTCTACCCGTGCAAATCAATAAAAGCCCGGTCGCCATCGGATCGAGGGTGCCGGCATGGCCAACTCTTAACTTATCGACATGAATTTGCTTACAAATAAGCTGTCGCAACTTATTTACCACATCAAACGAAGACCAGGCAAGCGGTTTATTAACCAAGATAAGTTGCCCTGCCATGAAGTCAACATTGCTTCCGTCGAATAGTTGCATAATCTAAAGGAATAATATGCTTACCAACCCAATTACAGCGCAATACACGGCAAACCAGATAAGTTTTCCGCGCTGAACAATTCTAATCATGAAGCTGCAGGCAAACCAGCCGCTTATAAATGCAGCAATTGACCCGACAATCAAAGGCATTATTTCGATTCCACTACTCCCTGAGAAGTTTCCTGAAACAATTTCCAGAAAATTTTCCCCCAAAATCGGGATGATGACCATGAGAAACGAAAATTTTGCTATATCTTCTTTCTTATTTCCCAGCATCAGTCCTGTAGAGATTGTAGCACCCGATCGGCTAATACCGGGGACAACAGCAATGGCCTGTGCCACTCCGATAATAAAAGCATCGAAATAAGAAATCGGTTTTTGTTTGGGTTTAAAAAAGTATGTAAAAGTGAGAAGTAAGGCAGTAACCAAAAGCATCAACCCAATAAATACCATATTTGAACCATCGAACAAGGTTTTAAGATAATCTTTAAAAAGTAAACCTATTACCAAAACAGGGATCATCGATACTGCAATTTTCAGCAAATAGTGTGTCTCTTCATTAAGTTTAAATTTAAAAACACCGCTGACGAGCCGGGTCAATTCTTTGCGCAAAACCAGAATTGTGCTGAGTACCGTAGCTCCGTGCACAGCGATGGAGAAATAAATATTTTCTTCTCCTTTTATATTAAAAATGGCTTTACCAATTTCCAGGTGACCGCTACTGCTAACCGGTAAAAACTCTGTAAGTCCCTGAACAAGTCCAAGGATCAATGCTTCGAACCAACTCATTTGAATTGCAATTATTTAGTCGGATTATTTGCCTTATCTTTCTTTTCGGAAGGCTTTTTCATTATTGCATACATTTCGAAAGCAAAACCGAATAATACTACAATTGGAGCCAGGGTAATGCGCCGGAAACTGAAAATCTTATCGCTGAAAACAGCAGGGTCTTTTGTTCCGCCACCGGCCATCAGTACAAAACCGATCACAATAATGATAAAGCCAATCAGCAACAAAATATAATTTTGCTTAGTGAGTGCAAATTCATCGGCATTGTTCTGCTTCGGCGGGATATTCGTTTCTTTCTTCAGTGCCATACTAATAATACAAATTAGAAGTTTTAATTCTTAAATACCGGTTGACTGCAAAAAAGGTAGAGGCAACCGAAATTATGACGCCCAAAGATAATACAATAAGGTATAAGGATGCAACTATTTTATAATAATCCTGAATATTTATTATTTCACGAAGCTGATTCATTGAGAAATACAGTATAATAGTAAGCAGTGCCATTGCAATTACAGAGCTCAAAACTCCCTGTATCAAACCGCTACGCAAGAATGGCCTCCGAATAAAGGTTTTTGTGGCACCAACCAACTGCATGGTTTTTATAATGAATCTTTTCGAATACACCATTAAGCGAATCGTATTACTTATCAATGCAAATGAAACCAGCATCAGCAGTGCGCTGAATAAAATGAGAAAAACGCTGATTGCCCTTACGTTATTATTGATAAGATGCACTAGATTTTTCTGATATGAAACTTCTTTTACATAATCGGTATACGATGCAAACTTTTTTTCGATAACCGCCAAACTGTCGGGGTTGGCATAATCGGCTATCAGATAAACGTCGATTGACGGAAGTAATGGATTATAACCCAGTGTCTGAACAAAATCGTCGCCAAGATCTTTCTTCATGATTTCGGCAGCACGTTCTTTTGTAATATATTCGGTAGATTTAATATATGCATAGGAGTCAAGGGTTTTTTGAAACTTTTTAATATCGGGCTCCTTGATATCATCTTTCAAAATAAGCGTGAAGCATATATTTTCTTTTACATAATCGGAAAGCATTTTGGCATTAAGCACGAGAAGTCCTATTATTCCCAACAGAAAAAGTACCAGCGAAACACTGATGGTAGAAGTTACATAGGCACCCCTGAGCCTGCTTCGGATTATACCCTGTTCTTTGTTACGTTTCATTCGTAAATAATTTAAAAAATGCTGATTTTTTTTGTAACACGTTTCCCCGAATCGAAAAGGACATGAATAAAATACACGCCCGGTGAAAGGTTTGAAATATCAATTGCACGTTGCCACATCGGATATAAGTTTTGCTTGTCGGAATAGACAATGTTCAACCGAGTATCGTAGATTTCGAGCAAGGCCTGCCCAGTTATTGCATCATCTGCCGAAACAAAAATCAATCCGGAAGCCGGGTTTGGGCAAACTGTTAAACCACCAAAACCTAAATTTTCAATTCCACTTGCATCAAAAACACTTACCACAATGCTATCGGTAAAGTTGCATCCATTTTCGGACATTACCCTAAGCCAAATGTCATGTTCTCCGGTACCAAGGTCGGCACCACTAACCGTGAGCATCGGACCGTTAAAACCATTGTACCATATATAATCGGCATATTCGGTCTCCACTCCTACAGTAATGGCTGAGTCGTTTGCAATAATGTGGTCCGGCCCCAAGTTGAATACCGGGATTTCAAAAATCTCTATTTCGATGTAACCCACCGACTGGCAGCCAAAGCTATCACCGGTTGTGGTAACTGTATAGGGCCCCGATTCGGTGACAAGAATTTCATTTACCCCTGATGCACCTGTACTCCATTGATAGCTATATGCACCTTCGGGAGCAGTAAGAAGGTATTCGCCACAGGCTGAAACATCGTTGCCAAAGTCCACCTCTATTACCGGATGAATTTCTACATGTATGGTATCGCGGTTGCTACAGGCATTTTGTCCTACTACCACTACCCAGTATGTCCCACTGATTTCAACATCAAGTTGCGGGCCCGAACTCAGACCATCGTTCCATGTATAGCTCTGGAAATCACCCTCGGGATGCAAAACAACCGATATCCCTTCACAGGTTTCTATATCATCGCCCAAGTCAACTTCAGGAGCTGGGTTGATATTCACTTCTATTTCGGATGTAAAAATTTCATCACATGAATTATATACTCTGCACGTATACATTCCTGTCATACCCGGTGTAATATTCGGAACATTATACACCGAGTCGGTAGCCCCGTCAATTATTACATCGTTGAAATACCATTGAAAAGCAACAAATTCGCCTGCTGGATCTACCACAAGGTTCAAGGTATCCCATTCGCAAAGGTATTGTGTGCCGGTATTCCACTGTATGCTAGGCGGGGTTCCAACATATAATTCCACCGGATCGGAATCGGTTTGCCCACAGAGATTATACATTCTGCAAAAATAGGTACCGGTATTTCCAAACTGAGCCGGATTAAAAATAATTGTATCGTTTGTTGCCCACGATTCTGCTGAGCCATTGCGGTACCATAAATAATCAATCGGTTCAGTTCCGGAAGCAGCCACAATCAATGCCACGGAGTCATCTTCGCATACCGACATATTTTCTGATAATCCGAGAACTTCGGGGAGCGTATTTACCATTATCTGAAATGTTTGGCTTTCAGCATCGCCACACATATTGCTTACTGTACAAATGTAAAGTCCCGACATCTCAGCTGCGATATCGGTTAATACCAGTTCTTCGGAAGTACCAAAGCTTACTCCGGTTTCAAAGTTTGTCCAGTCATAGGTTAGCGGATTTGTACCGGAAACCATTATCGCAACTTCAAAATCCTGGCCGGCGCATACTTCAATATCATCGGGTTGCATAAGGATAACGGGAGTTAGGTTCACTGTTATCACAGCTACCTCAGTAATGGTTGATCCACAATCGTTATAAACAAAACAGGTATAACTTCCGGCCTGCCCCTCAGTAATTTCGCTGAACTGCAATGTTTCGCTATTGGCTCCGGTGATATTGCTTCCGGTAACATTTGCCCCATTGAAAAGCCATTGGTAATGGAGCGGTTCTGAGCCGGATGCTTTGCAATGTAAAGTAACATACTCGTCGGCACAGACCGAAACATCTTCGGGTTGCTGAGTAATTACAGGAGATTCGAGACCTGTAATAAACGCCGTATCGGTAGAAATCCAGGTGCACTGATTGGTAATTATACAGTAATACGAATCGATAACGCCTTCTTCTGCAATACCTTCATAGGAATCGCCAGTTTCACCAGTAATGATATCTTCGTTAAGGTACCACTGATATGTTAGCGGAATATTGCTGGTGGCAGTTGCTATCAATTGAAAATCTTCGCCATCGCACAGGTCTTGTGATATTGGATTTCCTGTAATGACCGGATTAGAAAGTACTGACACCGAAACCGCGGGTCCGTAAATAGTATCGCAGATATTGTAAGCCACAGGTATATAGAAAGTATAATCGGGGTAAGCTACTCCGGCAATAATGAGCGAGTTCTCGGTTTCGCCGGACATTTCAACATTATCGGCAAGCCAGGCGTATTGAATATTTGTTCCGGATGTTTCAACGGTTAATGACACATCGTTACCTTCGCAAGCTTCGACGCTTGAAGGAAGGCTTACAAATTGCGGAGCATCATTCACCTGCACGGTAATATTCCCTGTAGACACGGAACCGCAAACATTGGATATTTCGCAATAATATAAGCCTGAGTTTTCGCTTGTAATATTTTCGATATCAAGAGTCTGCCCATATTCTACAAACCCTGAACCCTGCCTGTACCAAGAATAGCTTTCGTAATCAGCGGTTACTTCCACCGACAATAAGAGGAGTTCTCCCTGGCACAAAATAGTATCGGGAGAATAGTTATCAATTACCGGGGCTCCGCCTGCAACAAGCAAAATAGCATCGTTACTGGTGGCCGACCCAGACAGATTAGTAACAATACAGTAATAGACGCCCTCATTTGATTGATTAACACTTGGTATGGTAAGGGTGGGAGAATCGGTGCCAACCGGATTATTCTCGAAATACCACTGATAATGCAAAGGGCTTGCTCCGGTTGCTTCGACATTAAAACTTACTGAATTCCCAGTGCATTTCTCTCCCGAAAGAGGGTGCTGTGTTATCTGAGGTGCCTGAGAATAAGCACTAAAAGATATTATAAAAAGTAAAAATGTAAAAAAAAACGTTTTGTCAATTATTTTCATCATGTACAGTATTAATAATAGGGTGTTAAATTAGCAATTAATTGCCTAAGCAGTAAATTTAGTTTTTGGTATTTTTTAAACACGCATTTGTGAATTCCCTCCCCGATGATTTAACCTAAGTTTAACATTGATATAAATTTGAGGTAATACACTACTAATATTTTTGTATCGAATAAAAAACAAAAACTATGAAAACTGCCTATTCCATCGTACTGATTCTCCTGATAAGCGTAATGACAGCCTTTGCCGGTAACGACAATGCCGATGCAGACAAAACCCAAAACAACGGGGTAATTTCCGGGCAGGTTGTTGATAAACTTACAGGCGAAGGCTTGAGTGGTGTTAAAATAAATTTGAGTAACGGTGTTGAGTTATATACCGACCTAAACGGCAATTTCGAATTAATAGCTACGGGTAACAGTAATTTTCAACTACAGACCAGTTATATCAGCTACGAAACCTTCACCATCGCCAATTTGCGCATTAATCCCGGTGAAAAACAGGTGCTCAGGGTTGAAATAAAATCTATCGAAGATTAGTTTTCACTGTATTCGGTTTTTCAGTAATTCATTTTAACACAAAGCATGAGTAATACATTATTCCGAATTACATTTATATTACTTTTTTTTCAATTATCCAGCATTTTTTCCTTTTCGCAGGGTGTAAAAAATATCGACGGTTTGTATTATACCGACAAAAATGAATTATACACCGGCGATTACATCGAATTATATGATAATGGAAGTATTAAAATAAAAATGCATATTGAGAACGGGCAGAAAGAAGGGGAAACCCTGTTGTTCTTTCAGAATGGAAAAGTAAACGAAGCGCGAAATTATCATAAAGGAAAAAAACACGGCGAATGGGTCAGCTACGACACCTCTGGGGTAAAAATTGCCACAGCAATGTACGATAATAATCTGAAATCGGGGGAATGGCTTATCTGGGATGTAAACGGGACATTACGTTACAAAATGCATTATGAGAGAGGTCAGAAAACCGGTATATGGCAAATGTGGGACGAACAGGGTGTTTTAATCGAAGAACGTAAATATTGATATGCCCGGCGTAAACCAGCTGGACTAAATCCAAATTATAGTTGTTTTTTTTTGCATTATACTGTTTACAGACACTACATTTTCCCGGCATTTTGTGTACCGCGGTCTCCCTGCCGGAAGTTATATTTCACCGAAACAAAATATGTTGGTTTGTAGGTAGCACTATAGGTATAGGAATAATATTGAAACCCACCATACTCTGTATAAGAGCCATGCTTGAGAAGGTCGTTGAGTAAACTGTTCACTCCCACTGTAAGCATCAGACTGTTCCTGAAGAATTTTTGAGTTAAGCTCACCGATGAGTCGAAATATCCGTAAGAATACCCATCAACCGTAATTTCGCGGCTATAGTAATTGATATAAACATTGGCCGAGGTACGTTTTGCAAATCGTATATCGGAGCTAAGCTTCAACGAATAACCAAAGCTTTTTTTCTTCAGATTTTCGTTCAGGTTTTCGGCATCGATAAGGGTGTGAAAAATGCTGGATGAAAAATTCAGATCTACTTTATTTTTTATTGATGTCCAGGCAGATATATCAGCACCTAAACTGCTTTTATGCGCAATGTTCTGTGGAATGGTAAGGTAAACAACTTCGTTTACCGGCAAGGTAAGATACGAAACCTCGTTCGTGGTAAGGCTGTAAAACAAATCGGTGTTTATATTCCAGGTTAGCTTATTCAATTGCCAACCGAGATAAATATTATGGTAAACAATGGGTTTCAGATCGGGATTCCCCGACGACCAGTTCCTCGGGTCCTGTTTGTCGATATAACTGCTAATCTGGTTATAGTACGGTGCTTCAACATTGCGTGAATAGGTAAGCTTAATATCGTTTAAACTATCGGCTGAATAAATAATGGTTGCAGAAGGAGTAAGATGCAAATACTTTTTATCCACCGAGAACGCAGTGTCCTGCGAAGCCTCGTTATATCGTTGATAATCTACTTTATTCCTGCTGTAATCGACAGAGACGCCCGCATCGAATTTCCACTTTTTTACGGTAGTACCAAACCGGGAATACAAGGTATGGGATGGAGTGTTTGCCAGGGTAGTACCTGAATTGGGAAGATAGTCGTCACCATCGAGGGTGTAATCTTCAACCATAACATTGCTTAATGGTATCCAACTCCGGTATCCAAGGTTCCAGCGGGTAAGGTTGTTGATGGGATGATTGTAATATGCCCCTGCCCATATCCCCCTTGAGGCAATACCGGTAACAGTACTGATGCTGGTATTATGAAAAACCGGGCTTCCGTTAATAAATTCATGATAATAATACACCTCCGATAAATAGTCGTTTTGTTGATCCTGAATACCCGCATACACAGACAGCTCGCGCCCAACCGTATCGAAACGGTGATAAAAATAGGCATTAAGCCATTTATTGATGTATTTGTAGTCGTAGACTGTCCATTGCGAATACTTGTCGTAATACGAACCATTTGCATACGATACAAGCGAAGAGTTTCCAACTGTCGGATAGCTGCCTCCGTAATCGTATAACCCAAGCGAGAAAAACATTCTTGTATTTTCGGATGGCGAATATCGCAGCCCTCCATATGTCCACAAAGAATTTGCCTTATTCGTTCTGCTTGAAATAGAATTCATTTGATATGTGGTTTCACCAAATTGGAGGGTGCCGG
>JAGOLH010000074.1 GCA_017994175.1 Bacteroidales bacterium
ACTACGTACAATGATCCACGCACTGGAACTAAGTATGCTGGTTGCTACTATGGTGGAACGGCTGATAGGTTATGGACACCCGGATTTGAATTAACTCAGGACGTTTCCTATGATTTCAGTGTTTATTTTGTTGGTGATGGTTATGCAGGTTGGAATGGTGACATTATTCAAAATACAGCACAGAGTGCTACCGGAGAAACAGTACTTGGCAGTTCGTTCATCACTTCGTCTACAACATCGACTAACGGAACAAACTATACTAAAATTACTAGAACTTTTGTACCATCCACCACAGGTGTGTACTACTTTGGTATAAGAGTAACTGCAAGTTCTACTCCTTGGGGCTATCTAGCTTTCGATGATTTCAGCCTTTCTCTCACACCGAATTGTGTAAATCCTACGAATTTGACAGCTTCCTCAATTACCAATAACTCTGCGGTTTTAGGATGGACTGCATCAACTTCCTCTCCGGCAAACGGATATGATATTTATTACAGCACTTCTTCTACTGCCCCTGATGGAACGACTACCCCTTCGGGCTCGGTAGCAGCTGGTATTACAACTTATAATATGACAGGTTTAACAGCATCTACCACCTATTATGCATGGGTACGGTCACATTGTGCCAGCAGTGAGTACAGTGAATGGACAGGACCGGTTACACTGACCACTATGTGCGATCCAACTACTACATTCCCATACACCGAAGCTTTTGGAACCTATCTGCCTACTACCTGTTGGAAAGAAGGCGATAATGGTGACCCGACAACAGGTCCTGTTACAATATCGGCAACCGCATCTTCATGGTCTGCTGACGGATTCCTGAATAGTGGAACAACCGGTGCTGCCAAAGTTAATATTGATGCAACCGGTGATAATGACTGGATCATTTCTCCGCAATTTACAATTCCAGCTAGTCCTGCTTACCGCTTTACTTACAGTGTGGGTGCGACACAATACGCTGGAACAGGAGCTCCAACAACTCCATGGGAAGCTGATGACTTTGTTCAGGTATTAGTTTCAACTACCGGATATTCTAACTGGACTCAAGTTAAAATATATAATAGTGCAAATGTTCCTTCTCATTTGGGACAAACTGACATAATCGACTTATCGGCTTATGCTGGACAAACCATTACAATTGCATTCAGAGGTGTTGAAGGTGCTGACAATGGAGGTGCTGATATCGACTTCTTTACCGATAACTGGGTAATTGAAGAAACTCCACAGTGTTCAGCTCCGGCTTCTTTGACTGCTACAGGTATAACAGGTTCTCAGGCTAACCTGGGGTGGACGGAAACAGGCACTTCAACTACCTGGGATATTGAGCTCGGCCCAACAGGTTTCTCTCCGACAGGTACGCCTACCATGAACGATGTAACTGCTAATCCTTACACATATACAGGGTTAACACCACAGACTACCTATCAGTTTTATGTTCGTTCCGATTGCGGAGCCACACAAAGCACATGGACAGGACCTATTAGCTTTACAACAGCTCAGGTTCCGGCTACACTAACCTTTACTGAAGGTTTTGAAACATGGCCGAATGGCTGGACAGTTGTTAATGGAACTCAAACAAACCAATGGTATGTTGGCACCGCTACTGCCCATACGGGAACACAATCAGCTTATATTTCGAATGATGCCGGTGTTACCAATGCTTATACAATAACTTCCACATCAGTGGTGCATATGTATCGTGATATCACTATTCCGGCAACAACCAACCCGATAGGTGTGAAATTCTACTGGAAAGGCCAGGGCGAAGGTACCGCATACGACAGAATGAGAGTATATATGGTAGCCACATCTGTTGCCCCGGTAGCAGGCACTGAGCTCACAAGCGGACAGGTAGGTCTTACGAACTACAACTTGCAATCGAACTGGACATTATCGAGCTTTGAACTTCCAGCAGCAACCTATGCAAACCAGACATGGAGAATGGTATTCTCATGGAAAAATGATAATACTTCTGGAACACAGCCTCCCATTGCATTCGATGATCTGGAAGTAAGTATTGTTACCTGCCCGAAACCGACAACATTAAATGCTACTGACATACAGTCGGATCAGGCAACTTTAGGATGGACAGAGACAGGTGTAGCAACATCATGGGATATTGAACTTGGTGTAACAGGGTTTACCCCAACAGGCGTTCCAACACAATCGGGGGTTACCAATCCTTATATTTACACTTCTCTTAACCCTGCCACAACTTATCAGTTCTATGTTCGCGCTGACTGTGGTGGTGAATACAGCGATTGGGCAGGACCAATGTCCTTTACAACATTGTGTGCTCCGCTCGAAACATTCCCTTACAGCGAACCCTTCAACACATATCTGCCAACAATTTGCTGGTCGGAAGGCGATGGAGGTGACTTAACAGCAGGTCCTATAACTATCTCCTCAACAGCCGCTTCATGGGCTAATGATGGATTCCTGAACAGCGGTACAACAGGCGCAGCACGAATTACTATCGATGCAGCTGCTGATAACGATTGGATTATTACTCCCGAATTCACTATCCCTGCAGGAAATCCATACAGATTGACCTACAGCGTTGGGGCTACGCAAAATGCTTCTACCAATGCGCCTACTAATCCTTGGGAAAATGATGATTTCGTGGAAGTATTAATTACAACCCATGATTATACCGATTGGGTAGCTATATATACGTATACAAGCGATAATGTTCCATTGTATACAGGTCAGACTGACATGATAGACCTTTCATCCTTTGAAGGTTTAACAGTTCGGTTTGCATTCAGAGGTGTTGAAGGTGCCGACAATGGAAGTGCAAATATCGACTTCTTTGTTGATAACCTTGTGATTGAAGAAATCCCGGGTTGTGAAGCTCCAACAGGGTTAACAGCTACAGGTATTACCAATAGTGCTGCCGAAGTTAACTGGACAGCTTCAACCAGTTCACCCGCAGATGGATATGATATCTATTACAGCAACTCGTCCACCGCTCCTGACGAAGAAACTGTTCCTAGTGGTCATTCCGATGGACTGACATACTCGATGAGTTCACTGACTTCTGCAACAACCTACTATGTATGGGTTCGTTCTGATTGTGGATCAGGAAACTATAGTATTTGGGCCGGGCCAATTAGTTTTACCACCGATTGCGACCCTGTTGCAGCATATCCTTATTTGCAAAGCTTTAGTGCTACAATGCCTACTTGTTGGTTTGCCTCGGAAGGTAGCTCAGGAGCTTCCTACCATTGGGCACCAACAACAGCCGACGTTTCTCATGGTAGCTCAGCTCCACAAAGTGGTACGCATTTTATGTATCTGAACGTGTATAATGCAAGTACCTCGTACAATCCCTACTACCTTACAACACAATCGTTTGATTTGGGCAGTACAGTGAAGTACTTATCATATTATTATTACCTGGGCAACAGCGGTTATACTTCTTCTCCTGTTCCATTAACAGTTCAAATCAGTACCGACGATGGTGCTACATGGTCAGACTTGTATTCACATATCACTGCAAACTCTACTTTTGCATCTACCGGTACGGGGTGGTATCAGAACGAAGTTAATCTGGCTGCTTATGTTGACGCTACAGTGATGTTCCGGTTTAAATCAAATTCAAATTATGGAAGCTCTTTCTGCAATCAAGGACTCGATGAGTTTTCAATTTACGATGCCCCGAGTTGTCTGCCTCCGACCGATTTGGATTTGACCTCTGTTTTTGCGAATACAGCTACTATTGGCTGGACGGCTTCCTATTCAAATCCTGCCGATGGTTACGATATCTATATGTCATTGACCAATACACCCCCTGATGAAGAAACTACGCCTACCGAAACGGTTTTGGCAGGGGTTACTACCTTCACATGGAGCGATTTAACTGAAAACACGAATTACTTTGTTTGGGTACGTGCAAATTGTGGTGGGGGAGATATGAGCAACTGGACAAGTGTTCTGGCGTTTTCAACAACTTGTCCTGCAATTGCAAACTATCCGTATTTCGAAGGTTTCAATGCAGCTGCCTTCCCCGAATGTTGGTCGAAACTGAATATTGATGGCGGAAATGAATGGGTTACTTCAACAACAAATCCTTACGAAGGAACCCATGCTGTGCGGGTTGCATGGAATACTGCCGGAAACAATGACTGGCTCATATCCCCGCAATTGGATATTAATACCGAAAACCTAATGGTTGAGTTTTATGCAAGAAGCCATAACTCAACATTACTTGAGTCGTTTAATGTACTGGTATCCACTACAGGCACCGATCCCGAAGATTTCAGTGTAGTTCTTGATAATGTAACCAATCTGCCGGCAGTTTATACAAAATTCACTTACTTATTGTCTGACTTCGGTATTGAGTTAGGTTCTCAGATATATGTTGCCATTCAATGTGTTTCTTTCGATGAGTTTTACCTGTATGTTGATGCATTTACGGTTAAGGCTGCAAACGATGAGGCTGATATCATTGCCTATAGTTTACCACAACAAACAGGAGCTGCAGTAATTGATGCTGATCACTATACGGTGAACATCGAAGTGGGCAATGGCACAGCTCTTGACGCCTTGGTTGCCAACTTCACTTTGTCGGATGGAGCTACCGCTCAGGTTGCTGGTGTTGATCAGGTTAGCGGAACTACAGCAAACGATTTTACCAATCCGGTTACTTATACTGTAACCTCAGAAAATGGTGCAGTAATTCATGACTGGGTTGTAACCGTAACGGTTGCTGACGTTTACACTGAAGCCAACATTCTCACCTATGCATTTGATGAACAAACTGCTCCGGCTATCATCAGCAGCGATGACCATACCGTTGATATCAATATTAACTGGTATTCCGATATAACTGACCTGATTGCTGACTTTACATTATCGTATGGTGCCTCTGCAACTATTGACGGAACAGCTCAGGTAAGCGGTACTACATCGAACGACTTCTCTGCTCCTGTGGTTTACAATGTTCTTGCCGAAGACGGAACAACCAATCAGGACTGGACGGTGACGGTTACTCAGGATGCTCCACCACAAGGACTGACCTGCGATGAGGCTATACCTTATACAATCAATGATCCTGATTACACAGGTTATATGCCTGCAGTAAATCAGTATTATTTCCTTGTAACTCTGCCACATGATTATACTAACGTTGAAATGATGACCTGCGGGTCGGATTTCGATACGAAGCTTGCATACTTCATTTCATGCGATGATGTTCCCGATTTATCAACATGTCCGGATGACCCTGCAGGAAATCTGGGATACCAAGATGATGGTGGGTGTACCGATCAGTCGTATGGAGGAAATCAGTGGGCAACCTACCTGTCTGTGGGCGATTTGAGCGCCGGTACCTATTTGGTTGCTGTTTATGGGTATGATCAATACTCGGAAGGCAACCTTGAATTCAGGGTACTGGGAGATGAAGTTCCTTACACCGACCTGGCCATAACCTTCTTTGAAGAACTATATGGTTGTGTGGAATTTACATCAGAGCCTTTCCATATGCCTGTTTCTTTCGTGAACGTAGGTACAACGGTTGTTGCAGCAGGAGAAGTGGTGAATTTCACATTAATGAATGGAACTACTGAGTTGATTAATGAGGAGATTACTCTTACCGAGGATCTGCTTCCGGAGCAATCCTGGAACGGGGCTACCCAAACCTCTATGTCTATTGCTGATTTGGGAACTTATAACCTTGACGTATTTATCAACTACGAAGAAGATACAAATCAGGAAAATGACACGGTTCATTCTGTTGCAGTTATTTTTGATCAAAGCATTGAATTTGTCGATGCAGAAAACGATACAATCACTGTTAATGAATGGCCTTATACCATTGTTGCCAACGCAATTGTCAATCCTACTGTTCCGGTTGAATCGACCTTTCTGTGGGATGGTGGCGAAACTACTAATACCCTCGAAGTGAACGACGAGGGATGGTATTATCTCACAATTTCAACTGCTGACTGTGAATACATCGATTCAGTGTATGTGGCTTACTACAACAGCATCAGCAAGCCTTCGATTCCTGAATGCGCTGTATATCCGAACCCGACTAATGGAATAGTAGAATTGAATATTGCACTTCCTTCAACAGGCAATGTTACTATTCAAATTATTGATGCATTGGGCAAAACGGTGAATGAGATTGTGCTGAATGGTTTTAATACTATATCGAAACAAGTTGACCTCTCGGGTTATGCCGAAGGCGTTTACAGCTTCAGGTTTATTATGAACGACCGCACCATAACTAAGCGTGTTGTTCTGAAGAAATAACGAAACAAATGCAATTAAAGAGGGTGTCATTAAATTGATACCCTCTTTTTTTTATACTATTTTCTCTTTAGCTGCGTTTTATCCTATATTTGTAGTATGGAAACACTGGCATGGATAGGTTTTACACAATCGTTGTTCGGAGCATTATTACTTCTCACCAAGCCGAATACACGCTTACCCGATAGATTACTTACTGTTTGGATGGTGATTTGTGCAATCACTTTTATCGAAATTGCAATAGCCAAAGCAGAAAGTTTTACGATTACCCCAATTAATGCAATGATCACCAATGTATTGCTTTATTTTTATTCCATTTTGCTGACAAAAGAGAATTTCAAATTTCGTTCAAAGCACTTTTACCATGCACTGTTACCGGTTGTATTTATTCTGGTTATTGTATGGACGGGTGCAAAACTTCGGATCGACCAATATTTCTATGAAGATGTGTTTCTACCATACCGACTGGTGCTAACGGTTTCGCTGATTGTGTCTTTTTTTCTATACTGGTTTCTGAGCATCAGGGCTATACATCGTTACAGGATGCAATTGAAAAATGAGTATTCGTCTATTGAGGCAGGTATAAAGCTGAACTGGCTTTTGTTTGTTCTTATTTTTTATATACTATATAATCTAGTACTGATTACTGCGGGTTTTGTCGAAGTGTTTTCTGCAATCGAAACCAATTACATATTATTTATTTTAATCTTCAATTTGTTTCTGGTTTTTGCTTTTACCTTCTACGGGTTACGTCAAAATGCTTTGTTGCCTGTTGCACAAAACCAGTTAGAGCAGGAGGCTTACAGCAATTCTCGATTGGATGATGACGAGAAAACATTGATTAAACAGAAACTCCTGCAGCATTTCGAAAAAAATGAGCCTTATATTGATGGCTCTCTTACCATTACCTCTCTGGCAAATCAGCTGAAAGTGCAGCGCTATAAACTCACCGAAGTCCTGAATACCGAGCTGGAAATGAACTTTTACCGATTTGTTAACGAATACCGTGTGGAGAAAGTAAAAAAAATGCTCACCGATCCCGCATACGAAAGATTATCGATTGAAGCGGTTGGGTACGATTGTGGCTTTAATAGCAAATCAACTTTTTTCACAGTTTTTAAAAACCTTGTTGGAATGACACCGGCAAAATATCAGGAGAAGCATAAAACGCGGAAACTCTGATTAATATCAAGATTAGAATCCTATCCAAGTTTGATGTGCACAATCAGAACTCGTAAATATCAATAAAGCAGTATGTTATGATATAATGGTTCGATTCGCTTGTACGGTTTAATTTGTGGTTTAATTTGTGAATCTAAAATCAAAAACAATCATAAGTCAGCGTTATTTGCATAAAATGACGTTATGAAAGTAATATTGATTTGCACAGTTGCCTTTTTTGCCGTTATTTCGGAAATTGTCTACGCTCAGGAAGTTCCCGATTCTAATGAAATTAATCGACCCGCCAGTAATTATTCCGGTAGTATACGAGGCTTTGCTTTTGCCGGCTCAGAACGGTTCGATTATTCCTGTGCATTTGCAGAGGCTGGATTCAGGGTAGATGCAAATCTTAAAAAAACGCTGACTTTTCGTTCCGATTTGCGTTTTCGGTATGGATACCAGTTTAACGAAGAGAAAACCATATTGGATATTCGCGAAGCCTATGCAGGATTTGTATCGAAGCCATTCTCTGTTTCGTTGGGTAAGAAAGTGCTCGACTGGAGCCGTGTTGATGCCTATAGCGTTTCGAACAGGCTTACTCCGACCGATTATTTCTATTTCTCGCCCGATGCCGACGACCAGAAGCTGTCGCAATGGATGATACATACCAAAGTAATGTTTGGAAACCGTATATCTTGGCAAATTTCTGCAATCCCATTTTTCGCTCCATCGGTATATCGTTTCGATTTATTCGATATGGGAGAAAATGCTGTTTTCGAGCAGGCTGTTATGCCGGAACGAACATTCAGTAATGGCAGCATAGCCTCAAGGTTGAACTTTGAACTTAATGCAATTGGCTTTGCATTTTCGTACTTCGAAGGCTACGCAACAGAGTATGGTTTTACTTTAAGCGGAGTGAACTTTTTCAATGACCCCATTGTAGCAACCCTGCGACCTGTTTACCATAAAATGAGGTCAGCGTCAATCGACTTTGAAGTGCCTGCGGGTTCCTGGATCTTTCGCGGAGAATTTGCATTTAATCAAATTAAGGACACTGGAAATATGATGTACCTACCCAGAAATGGGCTTCATTATGTTTTTGCCGTGGAAAAATCATTTTTCAATATTGCTTCAATGGCGGAGTATATTGGCCATTTCACTCCGGATTTTGAATCTCTGGCTACACCGACAAATGTAATTGAGGATATGCTATACCAACTGTTTAATTTTAACCGACAGATATTTTATCAGCAGGAGAAATACAACCATGCCGTAGCTCTAATTTTTACGAGAGATTTTTATTATAATGCAATTCAGGCAAACCTTGCTCTGTATTATAACATCACATCTGAAGAATTTACTGTTAGACCCCAGATTTCATATTCTGTGAACGATAATCTGAAAGTTACGGTTGGAGGTATGTATATGAGGGGACCCGAGAACTCGATTTTTAGCTATTCATCCGAAATTATGAATGGCGCATTTGTTCAATTAAAAGCCAGTTTCTAAATGCATAACACTTCAAATTTCTGGTTTTTCAGGTATCGCTTCGCCATCCTTGGTGCAGCCATAATGCTTATTATATTGGGATTGATACCTTTTTTATGGATTCAAGTGGACTCCGACCTGAAAAACTATTTTCCCGACGATATGGATGCCCTTACCAATACCAAGCGAATTGAGGAAAATTTCGGGACTACTGAGCCTGTTTTGCTTTTGCTTTGTGCCGATAATGTGCTGAATAAACAGACTATGGAACGCTTCAGTAACATTTGTTCACAGATTGAAGAACAGAGCTGGGCCGACAGGGTTATTTCTGTATTTAACTCAAAGTATATTCATTCAGGCGATGGAATGATGCTTGTCGATAAAGCTGTTCCGTTTTTTCCTGCAAACAAAATTGAACAAGACGAAGTGGCTGCGGTAATCGACAATAATCCACTGGTTTCTGGCATTTTGGTCTCGAAAAACCATCGCTATATGCTTGCCATGATCAGTAAAAAAAGCAATGCTGATGATAAATTGATTTACGAATCGATAAATTCTATTATCGAATCAAACCCAGGAAACGATACAATTCTGGTTGCAGGTGAACCGCAGCTTAGGGCTGTAATAAATAAGGATATTAAAAAGGACCTGATGATTTTGTTACCTATGGGTATTCTGCTGATGTTGATTTTTCTATGGGTTTCCTTTAAGAACATACGGGCGGTTCTGATTCCATTACTGATTGTTGGAATATCGATAGTTCTATCAGTTGGATTGATGCCTGTACTGGGATGGAAAATCAGTATTATCAGTATTCTGATACCGGTAATGATGCTTGCAATTGCGAATAATTATGGAGTCCACTTTGTTTCTGCCTATCGTGAAGAAGTATTTGAGAATCGACAGGGTGATAAAAAGCAACTGGTACAAACAATTTTTAAACGGTTAAAATATCCGGTTTTACTAACAGGGCTAACAACAATCGCAGGCATACTTACCATGGTAACGCACGTAATGATTCCTGCACGACAGACTGGCATCATTGCCGGATGGGGAATTACGGCAGCACTGGTATTCAGCATGTTTCTGGTTCCTGTTCTGCTGGTGCTCGCCGACAAAAAACACTTCGCCCCTCAAGGTAAAAATGAAAAATCTACAAATACTCCATTAGTTCTTGATAGATTGAGTCGTTGGGTAACAAAAAATCCAAAAATAATCATCGCAGGAGGAGCAATTGTAATAATAGCTTCTGGTTTGGGAATATCAAGGCTTAATGTGGATCCAAACTCCGAAAACGTATTACCCCCGCATCATGAATTTTTACGCGCTAATGCTCTGATCAATGAAAATTTCGGTGGTTCGAAGAACTTTTCTGTAATGATTGAAGGTGATATTAAAGATCCTGTTTTGTTAAAAAAAATCGATGCAATTGGTAGCGAACTTAAAGCACTTCCTGAGGTTGGAAACGTGGTGTCGATTGCTACAGTTATCAAAACCATGAGCTCAGCACTGTACGATAAAAATGATTCTCTTTATGGGAAAATTCCTGATACCCGTGAAGCCGTTGCTCAAATCATCGAATTATATTCGATGGGAGGTGACCCAGCCGATTTTGAACAGCTTGTCGATTTCAATTACGAAAAAGCAGTAATATCGGTTCAATTCAGGGCAGACAGCAACAGCGATTACAAAGATGTTTTCAGTAAACTCGATACATTGATATCGGGTATCGACACTCCGGTTATATATGGCGGATATGCTTTGATCACGTATAAAATGATTGATGCTATCATACGTGGACAAGTGTATTCGCTGGCATTGTCGGTAATTATTGTATTCATTCTTCTACTTTGGATTTTTCGCTCGTGGCGATATGCATTGCTGGGTTGTGTGCCTCTCTCGGCAACTATCCTGATAATGTTCGGTTGGATGGGGATATTCGGGTTCCCGGTTGATATTATCTCAGCCATGATTTCATCAATTGTTGTTGGGATAGGAGTGGACTATACAATACATTTTTTATGGCGCTACCGTCTTGAAAAAAATAATGGAATGACTGCACGCGATGCCGTGTATAAAACACTTACCACTACAGGCAAAGGTATTATCATTAATTCGCTCTCGGTAATGATTGGTTTTGTTGTCTTATTTTTCTCATCGTTTGCAGCCCTTAAAAGTTTTTCGTTTTTAATTATTACTGCCCTGCTGATGTGTCTTATTTTTTCGCTGCTTGTTGTACCAGCTGTTTGTATAATTTCAAATAAAGTCAAATGATCAGAACAATCATTATCATAGTATTTCTATCAAATGCTTGCTACACGTTTTGCCAGAAAACTCTCACTATCGAAATCAGCAATCTTGACAGATCGTCGGGTACAATTTTCATTGGATTGTTCAATAACCCTCAAACTTTCCCAAAGGAAGGGAAAGCTTTCCGCGATATCAAGCTAATAGCAGTAGCCCCAACTACCAGAACAAGCATTGAATTGCCCTGTGGTACTTACGCAATTGCTCTTTATCACGATTGTAATAACAATGGAAAGTGTGATACCAATTTTCTCGGAATTCCAAACGAGGGTTATGGATTCTCAAATAATGTAAAGCCTAAGTTTGCGGCACCGACATTCAAACAGACTGCCTTTGAACTGAATTCAGATAAAACGGTAATTATCAATTTGATTTACTGATATTTAAGTATGATTATAAAATTAAACAAAAAAGATAGCTTATGAAAACACTAATTTGTATTGTAACAATTGCACTGATTGTTTCGGGGCAATATGCATTCAGTCAGAATGCGCGTGAAATAAGCGACAAAGCTTCTTCAGCAATTAACCTGACAACATTCGAAATGACTCAAACCCTGAAAATAATCGACGCTAAAGGCAACCAGCGCGTTCGCCAAACTACGAGTAAAAGCCTGAAATCGTCGGACTCTTTTAAAACGCTGATCACATTTAATTCACCGGCAGATGTTGCCGGTACGTCAATGCTCGTGTATGACTACGACAATAAAGAAGACGACATGTGGATTTATATGCCTGCATTACGCAAATCGAGGCGCATTGTCAGTTCCGAAAAAAGCCAGAATTTCATGGGCTCCGAGTTCACCAATGCCGATATGAGTAAACCCAACCCGGATGAATACACATATAAGCTCCTCCCTTCAACAAAATACGAAGGTGTCGACTGTTATGTTGTGGAAATTACTCCTTTGAATAAAGACGTAAGTTCAAAAATGGGTTTTTCAAAAAAGAACTGCTATATCGAAAAATCGAATTATCTTACAAGAAAGGTTGAGTATTTTGATTCATCAGGCAAAAAAATTAAAGAAATGGTGTACAAAAATTACGAAATGATCGACACCGTCAACAAGAAATACTTTGCAAAGTATATGGAAGTTGTGAACCTTTCAAACGGGCGCAAATCAATTATTACTGTCGACAAGATTAATACAAAAGCTCATATTAAGGAAAGCGATGTCAGTCCTGCGGTATTAGGTGCATTGTGATTTCTTTTGAGCCAATCATTTTAGTGTTGTTGAGAAAGAAAGTTCAACCGATAATTATACTGGCACTTGGGTATCTGTAGCGCTCTGACCCACTGCGGTTAACAAGAGCAAGAACAAGCGTGAGCGGTCCAATCCTGCCAATAAACATTGAGGTTATAATAATTATTTTTCCGCCCAACGATAATCCGGAAGTGATACCTGTTGACAGCCCTACGGTACCAAAAGCAGATATCTCTTCGAACATCAGTTGAATGAACCGCGTATTGGGTTCGGTTATTGTGAGAAAAAATACCGATATTATAATAACACTTATCGAAAAGAACAGCACGGAATAAGCCCGATCGATTACTTCGAAGGGAATGTTTTTTTTATAAAGAGTAATATTGTTTTTCCCCCTGATAGTGGCCATTGCCGATTTAATCAGCATCGCGAAAGTAGTGGTTTTTATGCCGCCTCCGGTAGATACAGGTGAGGCTCCAATGAACATCAGCAGCATGAAAACTATGAGTATGGGTTGCCCTAATTTTGTAAAATCAACAGTGTTGAAACCTGCAGTCCGGCAGGTAACCGATTGGAAAACACTTGAAACTACGGTACCGCCGATACTACTTTTGTCAACTGTGTTATGTTGCTCCAACAAGTAGAACATTACAGCCCCGAAAACAATAAGTATCAGCGATGTGAATAAAGCAAGTTTTGTGTGTACCCTGAGACGTAGCCATGGTTTCTTCATTCGCCTGTATATCATACGAGGCGAAAAAATGTCACTCATCACCGTAAACCCAAGGCCCCCAAATACAATAAGCAGGGCAATGGTCATGTGGATGCCGTATGCGTGTTGAACAACCCCTTCATACAGATTGTTTGTGTATAGTGAGAACCCTGCGTTGTTGAATGCAGAAACTGTGTGAAATACCGAATAAAAAATTTTCTGGCCCAAAGAATTGAATTGGACACTGTCTGACCACTGAAGGAATATTGCAACGGAACCAATAATCTCCATGATAAGGCTGAACAGCACAATGCTGCGTAGAAGATGCTTGCTGTCGGATATACTTTCGGCACTGAACATATCTTGCATAAGCGACTGATATTTAATGCCTGCAGTCCGGAAAAAAGTGGCAAAATAAGCTGCAAAGGTTATAATGTTCAAACCACCAAGTTGTATCAGCAGCATG
>JAGOLH010000075.1 GCA_017994175.1 Bacteroidales bacterium
GTATGCATGTTTTTCAGGCTCAGGTTGTTGTTCTTCAGTTCATCTTCACCGATTATGGCAATATACTCAATCCTGAGTTGGTCGGCATATTGCAATTGCTTTTTCATCTTTGCAGTATCAGGATACAGAAATGCTGAAATGCCTGCCTTGTGCAGCGTTGCAATGATTTCTAAAGCAGCCTTCTGTTCAGTTTTCCCAAAGTTCACAAACATGATTTTAGCAGAACTTTCGATATGCTCCGGAAAAAGATTGCTTTGCTCCATAATATCAAATATTCTGTCGGCACCAAACGAAATACCTACTCCCGAAACATTGGGCAGCCCGAAAATTCCGGTAAGGTTGTCGTATCTTCCGCCGCCACAAATACTTCCAATCGCATGACCGATAGCTTTAACTTCAAATATAGCTCCGGTATAATAGTTTAACCCACGGGCAAGCGATATATCGAAAATCACTTTGGCATTTCCGTTATAGTTGGATATGTACTCAAACACCTCCTGCATTTCTTCGAGCCCTTTTCTTCCGGTTTCTGAGGTGGTAAATATTGTTTCGAGTTTTGCAAGCTTCTCACGATTGCACCCTGAAAATGCCAGCAGTTCCAATATTGCATCAGCTTTTGTGCTATCAATACCGGTTGCAGTAAGCTCAGCTTTAACATTGTCGCTGCCGATTTTATCGAGTTTGTCGATGACAACTGTGAAATCCTGAAAACGATCACCCAGTCCGAAAGATTCAGCAATGCCGAAAAGTACTTTACGGTTGTTTATGTGAATTTGCGTATTGATGCCCAATTTTTCGAAAACATGGTCAATCAGCTGAATCATCTCGAATTCATTTACCAGTGATGTAGAACCGATAATGTCGGCATCGCACTGATAAAATTCACGGTAACGTCCTTTCTGCGGTCGGTCGGCTCTCCAGACGGGTTGTATCTGATAGCGCTTGAACGGGAATACAATCTCATTCTGGTGTTGTACCACAAAACGGGCAAAAGGCACAGTAAGGTCATAGCGGAGGCCTTTTTCTGTGATTTGTGAAGCTACAGCCTGGTGGTTGCCTTCGAGAATGGCACTTTTATCGGTTTCGGCGAGAAAATTACCCGAGTTCAGTATTCTGAAAAGCAATTTATCGCCTTCGTCGCCATATTTTCCGGTAAGTGTAGAAAGGTTCTCCATTGCTGGTGTTTCAAGTGGACGAAAACCGTGAAGTTCAAAAACTTTTCTTATCGATTCGAAAATATAGTTACGCTGCGTTGCTGCAAGCGGTCCAAAATCTCTTGTACCTTTGGGAATAGAGGGTTTAAAACTCATACATCTGTTTTTATACGTTAAATCTGATGTGCATTATATCGCCGTCCTGTACAACATAGGTTTTCCCTTCCACCTTGAATTTTCCTGCATCTTTCACTGCCTGCTCCGAGCCATAATGAACGAAATCTTCGTAACGCATTACTTCGGCTCTGATAAAGCCCCGTTGCAGGTCGGAATGTATTACGCCGGAAGCCTCGGGAGCAGTCATACCTTTTTTAATTGTCCATGCTTTGATTTCTTTTGGGCCCACGGTAAAAAACGACTGAAGATTCAGCATATCGTATGCGGCCCTGATGAGTTTGTACACCCCGGGTTCGTTCAGTCCGTAATCTTCGAGAAATGACATTCGCTCTTCTTTCGTTTCAAACTCGGCGATATCAGCTTCAAGCTTTGCTGCAATGATAAGAACCCTTGCATCGGTTCCTGCGAGTGCGTCTTTCACTGCTTCGGTATAACGATTTCCGCTCAGTGCAGACGTTTCGTCAACATTGCATACAAACAGCACCGGTTTATTTGTGAGTAGCGACAAATCTTCAACAACACTGCGGTCATCAGGATTTACCGGTGCAGTGCGCGCATTCCCAAGGTTTTCAAGGTGATTTTTATAAATATTCAGCACTTCTACATGGTGTTTTGCATCTTTATCACCGATTTTCGCTACTTTTTCGAGACGGCTGATTTTTTTTTCGATTGATTCGAGGTCTTTTATCTGTAGCTCAATATCGATGGTTTCCATATCGCGTACAGGGTTAACCGAGCCATCAACATGAGGCAGTAATTCATCGTCGAAGCAACGGAGCACATGGATAATCGCATCAGCATTACGGATGTCAGCCAAAAATTGGTTTCCAACGCCTTCGCCCTTACTGGAGCCTTTTGTCAACCCGGGCATATCAACTATTTCGACGGTAGCGTGTACGATTTTATCGGTTTTCTGAAATTTCTCGAGTTCATAAAGCCTTTCGTCGGGCACTGAAATTACTCCGATATTTGACTTGTTTGTTGCAAAGGCAAAGCTTGTTGCTTCTGCTTTTTTACTCGACATACAGTTGAATAGGGTAGTTTTCCCGCTATTTGCAATTCCAATTATTCCGCAATGTAATCCCATACCTGAAGCAAACCTAAAATTAATAAATGCGTCTATGTGTTGATGCAAAAATAACCTATTCGCCCGAATGCGCAAAAAATATAATTTTCATACACAATCATCCGTTCATAAAATTGATATACATCGCATTTTGAAGTGTCTTAATATGTATTATTTTTGTTAGCAATTTAGAAAACATGAAAAGAATATTAACTATAGCTATATTATTTACGGTTTTGCTAAGCGTATTTTGGGCATGTACAACCGGAGGAAACACCGATCAGACCCGCCCTGTAATGTATGCCATGGTAAATTCGGTAAACTGGCGTTGTGCAGACCCTCATGCACGCATATCGGAGAACAGTATAGTGGTATATGGCACATCAGCGAATGGTCAGACCATTCAGCTCAGAATACTTGCCGGAGAAAAAGGGGAATATGCCCTGAATATGCAAACCGGACACGAAGGAAAATTTATTCCCAACATGAGCGATGCAGTGGTTGCGTATTCTACCAATTCCAGTACACAAGGTACAGGTATGGCAATCATTAATTCAATAAACGAAGAATCGAAAACAGTGAGTGGCTCATTTTATTTCAAAGGATACCGTGCCACAGACGGCTCTTTTAAATCGATTAGCGACGGCACTTTTACGAATGTTCCCTATAAGTTTATCAATACTGTCGACACATCAGTATTTGATAATGTAATGTATGCAACTGTTTCGGATGAATCGTGGGTGCCAAATCAGATTACTGCTGTTAAAAACGATACCGCAATTATTATTACAGGCACATTATCGGCAAGCTGGGAAAGTTTGACGATAATTTTACCTCTGACCACTGGCGCAGGAGTTCATTATATTACGGCTGAAGGTCCTGTAATTGCACGATTCCAGCAGGCATTCTATACTTATATTGGAACAGCCGGTTCCTGTACTATCAGTCAACACGACACAGAACGTCAAATTATCAGGGCTACATTTTTCTTTAATTTTGTTGATAACAATAATGTTACTCGTAGCATTACCGCAGGAAATTTTGAAGTGATGTATATTGACGAAAGCGCTGAAGAATAGTAAGTATTTTCAATAATTAACAGGCAGCCTGATAGCTGCCTGTTTTTGTTTATTTACATGTTTTACTTGAAATGCTGCAAGAGTTGATAATTCGGCGTCTTAACGACATCTCGACTGCGATGTCCGGCTCTACGACCGAATGTATTGCTTATTATCCCAGTGGACCTGTAACTTTTTCAACTTCTTCGAGAATTTCACAGGATTTAACCAGTTTTTTCATTGCGTTATGGTCGGTATGAAGCGGACGGTCGATATCGAGAAAATCTACATGACGGCGAACGACTTCCCAAGCTTTGGTAGTGCCAACACCAAACTTGCTGATTTCTTCCTTACGGAAATCGAGTGCCTGGGCGGCAGCCATGAATTCTATACCCAACACACCATAAGCATTGTCGAGGATCTGATTGTTTTTCAACGCAGTGTTCATACCCATCGAAACAAAGTCTTCCTGGTCGGCAGCTGCGGGAATACTTTGAATAGCAGCAGGTGTACTTAGCAGTTTCTGTTCTACAATCTGCATATCGGCAGTGTACTGGCTCAGCATTAGTCCTGAAAACATACCGGCACCCTTGGTAAGAAATGCAGGCAATCCTACGCTCAGGGCAGGGTTATTCAGGCGATTCATACGGCGTTCACTGAGAACTGATACCATGGTTATCACCATACCAGCCATTTCCATGGGAACGGCAACGGGTGATCCTTGAAAGTTTGCACCGGATAAAGCCAGTTCTTTATCAGGGAAGAATATTGGATTATCGCCAACACCGTTCAATTCTGTTTCAACCTGTGATCGTGCATAGGCAAGTGCATCGTGAGCGGCACCAATCACCTGTGGTGTTGAGCGCATTGAATACGCATCCTGAACCTTACATTTTACCCTTCCTTCTTTAAGGTCACCCCCCGAAACACATTTCTCAATGGCAAGTGCTGAACGAATGGCTCCTTTAAATCCCCGAACTTCATGTAGTAGGGCAGTATAGGGACGCATGTTGGCTTTTAAGGCTTCGAGCGACATGGCACAGGCAATTTCAGCCTGCTTCAGCCAGCGGTTAGCATCATATAAGAACAGTGCACTCATTCCGGTGAGAACATTGCTGCCATTGATTGTTGCCAGTCCGTCACGGGCTTTGAGTCCGGGGATAGGAATACCGGCTTTCATCATAGCATCCTTTCCTTCGAGTAATTCTCCATTGTAATATGCTTTCCCTTCGCCCATCATCAGTAGTGCAATCTGCGACATGGGAGCGAGGTCGCCGCATGCTCCCACAGAACCTTTCTGACAAACATAGGGGGTTACTCCTTTATTAAGCATATCAACCAAGGTCAGGGTTATCTCAGGCCGAATTCCTGAATTCCCATGGGCATGCACGTTTATACGCCCAAGCATTGCAGCGCGAACATGTTCTAGCGGAGCGGCTTCACCAATGCCGGCAGCATGGTTATAAATCAGGTACTTTTGAAACTGTTGCACCTGATCATCGTTCAGCACCACTTCCGAAAATTCACCAATTCCGGTATTTACACCATACATAATTTCGTGTGCTTCAATTTTTCGCTCCAGCATGGCGCGGCACTTTTTAATTCTTTCCAAAGCATCAGCCGATAATTCGACTTTACGCCCCAAACGGGCAACTTCTACAACATTTTCAATCGTTAAACCCTGACCTGTAATTGTGAGTGTTTTCATGGATTATTATCTTATTAATTTTTGTTATAAAATTAATTTAATTTCATAATTCAATACATCAAACCGCAATTATTTATTTGTTTTTAAGAGTAATATTTTGTATTTTAGACATTAATTAACCAAACCAATCAATTATGAGAAAATGTTTATTATTGTTTACTGTATTTTGTCTTCTTTCTGTTGCATTGCACGCACAATGCCCCGACTTGACCGAAGATGACGTTTATAGTTTTGAGTATGACGGACATTATTACGAAATTATAAAAAAGGTGTATTCATGGCAAAACGCATGTGCCTGTGCTGTGAGCAGAGGGGGCTACCTAACGGCTATTGAATCAGCCGGAGAACAAAATGCCATTTGGCAGGCAATCACCAATCCGGCATCCGGAGTTTCGTTGACTTACGTTCAGGTGGCCGATGGTGGAAGTATTGCATATATTTGGATCGGAGCCTCAGATATTATTGCTGAAGGCACCTGGAAATGGGATGGTGATAACGATGGGGATGGAGTGATTTTTTATGAAGGTCAGGGTGCAAATGGTGCCGGAGATGGTCAGCCAATTGAAGATCGTTATAATAACTGGGGCGGAACATTTACAGGGACCAATGAAGAGCCTGATAATTTTGTGAACATACAGGACGCAGCGGCTATTGGTCTGACTTCCTGGCCCAATGGTTCAGCGAATCCGTTAGGGATTGCAGGGGAGTGGAACGACATTACAGCTCCCGACGCCATTTATTCAATTGTTGAATATGATGATAACCCGAATTCAATACTGAATATGAATTCAAATTCGTATATGATGCCTTATTTTTCTGCTGCGGAAAACAGAATAATAGTTGATGTTTCTGCAGTACATTATAAGCTGTATGATATCACAGGCAGACAAATTGCTTCGGGGAGTATTTCAGGAAAGTCTGTTCCCATCAAACAATGGAACGGTGTTTATCTCATTGAATTGGCAGATAGAGAAGCCAAAGTTCGGGTACACAAAATTTACATATATTAATACCAGGAGGGTATAAAAAACAAAAGGGGAACTTCTGTTCGAAATTCCCCTTCGCTGTTGGTTTCCCAACCGCGGCCGGTTACTGTTATTAAACCGGTGCAAAACCTTGCGGCGTCGCACCCAGGCGCGTCTTCCTTGCGGTTTCTGCGCCCTCATCGGTAAAAACATTCCGTTTCTCCTCGTTCCGAAGACCGAGGCTTGCCGGATCAGCATCGTTTTGCTGACTTGTTTAGGGCCTGCAATCGTGCTTTCGGATGCTTGACCGGGAACATGTATCCATATCCCGGCGCAGTGCCTGTAAGAACAACTTCGCGAACCTGCTTCGTGCGGGGGTTAGCCCGCGTCGGCAATGCCCGTTACTCCTGCTCAACGGCGCTGTCGGCAACTGATTCCTTGCGGAATTTTCATTCTGTGAAAGAACCCGGATGCGCTTCGCTAAACTTGTTAGGGTAAAGTCCCCGCACCCCTTGTTTTACAGACTGGCTTTTTTATCGCTCACCTGCTTTACAAAAATATGCTGCCGATACCCCGTTTGCAAGTTTTTTTAGGTTTTAGTATAAACATGTTTTTAACGCATGATTTCAACAAATTGTTAATAATTGACATTATGTTAAATGTCAGTATATCAGATAAATATTTGCTTTATTTGCTAATAGTTGCGTTTGACTATCGATATGTTAATAAAGTTTGACGTGTGTTTTTAAACAACTGCAGAGAAAAATTATTGCAACTGACGCGATAATTCAGCACGATTTTCTTCATAAAATAGGAATTTACAGGTGAAAAAAGTCAGACCAAAAACAAAAATAACTTGCTTTTATGTATAATAATCTTTAGATTTGAATAGTAGAAGATATACCTGAACAGAAAACCAATTCATGAAAAAACTTATCATTTTGTTAAGCCTTGCATTAAGCTTTGGCAGCCTATTGGCGCAAAACACCGACTTGTACAACCTTCTCACCGAAGCATGTAGATTTAACGACTACGAAATGGCAAAAATGCTAATTGAAGAAGGAGCGGATGTAAATGAAAAGGATTATAACGGGTACACACCGCTACATATTGCAGTTGAGAGAGAATCTGCGATAGAATTAGTCCGGCTCCTTATTGACAAAGGGGCTGATGTGAATGCCGCAATATCGGAAAATGATACCTATTGGCCAGGTTATACCCCCGTACTTTTAACATTGCAAAATGGTTATTTGGAAATAGCCAAACTTCTTATCGAAAATGGGGCAGATGTGAATGCTAAAACATCGGGTGAGTCGAATAGTATTTATATCGATCCTGCGTACACATTTTTGTCGGGTTACTCCGCATTGCATTTGGCTTTAAAAAATGAGTATTTTGATATTGCCAGACTTCTTATCGAAAAAGGAGCTGATGCAAATGCCAAAACATCGAATAACGATTTTTACTATCCCGGATACACTCCATTGCATTTTGCCATCCAAGCAGGTAATACAGATATTGCAAAACTTATCATAAAGAAAGGTGCTGACCTTTCTGTCCGGTTGCCTGAAACCTCTCAGTTCCCGAATGCTTCTGTTTTTGAATTTTCATGTGTTTTTCTTGATACCGAAATTTCACGCTTACTTATCAGCAAAAATTATTATGAAAGTTTTACCATCGACTATGAATATAATGAGTTCAGAGGAAGCTCTCCTTTACATTTGGCCGTTTTAATGAACGATATCGAATTGGTAGCATTAATTCTAGACATTGACACGTGTGTTTCCAAGCAGAATAGTCTTGGACTCACAGCCGGTCAACTTGCAAAGAATGCCGGTTTTGAAGAGGCTTATGATTATATTACTAAACCAGATTACAAATTATTTGTGTTTTATCATTCGGGTAATACAAACGGTATGAAGGATGTACTTAAAAAAAATAAATCATTATATGGTTTAACAAATGCCAATGGAGAAACAGTCTGGGATCTGGCTGTTATGGACAACAATATTGAGGTACTCCAATTATTATTAAAAAATAAAAAGCTGGTAAATACTGTCAATTCCCGGAATCAGAACGTGTTGTTTACTGCTATCTTAAAAAATAACATCCATCTTGCTTTATCAATTATTGAATCAGGTATCGATTGTAATCATCGCGATAATATGGGAATGACACCATATTTTCTTTCAAAGAATCTCAATAACGATACAATTTCGAATGCGTTGCTGACAAAGAATGTCGACACATCAGTACATATCGTACCCAAGCTGACTGTGAATTTTGGTGAGCCGTATTTTATTTGGGCTGTTGCATGGTCGCATGATGATAGGTTAATTGCATTAGGATACGACAATGGATCAATACAAATTTTTGAAGCATCAACAGGTAGGTTAATACGTTCGCTTGATCGGCAAAATGGATCGGTCATATTTCTATCATTTACTTCTGATGATCAACGATTAATTTCTGTCACGGGCGTTAAACCTGATAGGTATTTTATCAGATCGGAAGATAATTCCTTTCCATTTGTAAACAGCAATATAGTGGTTTGGGACATTAATTATGGTTTTATGCTAAATAAAACTATAACCGAGCAAATAGTTGCAGCAGAGTATTTAAGCGATAAATCATGCATAGCAACGGTTGACTATAGCAGAAATAACATTAAAGTATGGAGTTGCCCAACATTAGACTTGATTTCAATAGTTGCTTTTAACGATTCCGAAATTAAATCAATCGATTACTCATCCGATTCGGGAACTCTGATGGCTGCTGGAGGAAACAACATTGCTTTCATTGATGCAACCAACTTTGATGTTACCTATGTAACAGATAGTTCATGTTATTACAGTCATACAAAATATATCGAAAACGGCCGACAACTGATTAATAATTGTGTGTATTTTGATGAATCGCCTGAATGGGATAATTTGGTATATAATCCTATGACTGTTTTTGATGTTAAATCAAAGCAAAATATTGATTCTAAATATAACTGTACCCACTTTCAAAGCGAAAATACGTCAGGCTTGTCTGTGCTAGGCAATTACAATGGTATTACACTCTATGTCGATTACAATGAAGCGTCAAATATTGTATTTTTTGTGCATACGTTGAATGAAGAAAAAGGATTGTTTCTTTCATTCGGCAATAAAGCACCGGTTACACTAGTTGGCGATTATTACGGCTTTAGGTGGTATAATTATTTCTCATTTCCAACAATTAGTATTTCACATAATGGCAAATTTTTAATTGCTGATGGCAATATTTATAGTACAAATGATGGTAAGAAAATTGCATCTGCCAATATACCAGATGTAAAATTTGATGCTGTGAATGGTTATTTCAATAAGCCTTCCTATTTATGGGGAGAGAATTTATCTTTCACAGGTGTTGATGATTTTGGAGATATATACAATTCGATAGAATTCTACATAAGTAGTTGTGAATCAGGGTGTAAAACCGTATTGGATTCTTTATCTATAGTAGTTGACAGTTTGAAATACTCATTAAAAAGTAATGCTGATAATTTTAACGAAATAGTAACTGTTTATTCTTCCTGTGTAAATTTAAAAAAGCAGTTGATAGCATTCTCTGATGAAATTGGCAAAGTCATTTATATCTACGATTTCAACGGCTTTAAAATCATTAAAAAACTGTCGGGGCATGCCGACAAGATAAATGATATCTGCTTTTCGAATGATGGTTCAATGATTGCCTCATGTGCAAATGATGGCCTAATTAAAATCTGGGATATTTCAAAAGGTACTGCAATCAGTTTTAAAAGTAATACAAAACATGTGTCGCGTGTGCAGTTTTTTGATAACGACCGAAAAGTGATATCTGCATCCGAAGATGGGGTTATCATCTATTGGGACATCGCCACCCAAAAGCAGCTTGCAGCTATTTACCCTGTTAGCGATAGCTTAAGCGTGGTAGTTACACCCGAAGGCTACTTCGATGGAACACCTCAGGCACTAAAATACCTGTATTATGTGCAGGGCTTGGATGTCATTCCGCTGGAAGCGTATTATGAGCAGTTTTACCGTCCTAATTTGTTGCAGCGCATTCTCAGGGGTGAGAGCATAGAGCAGTCGCAGGTTGATTTCAACAAGCGCAAGCCCAATTCGGGAGTGAAAATCACTGAACCGGCACAAGGCGATTACCGCAGCATCAATATGCCGGTGCCCACCAATGCCAACCTGCTCAAACTTAAAGCCAGTTTCACAGACAATGGGGGTGGGGTGGAAGAGGTTCGTGTGTATCGCAACAATAAACTGGTGCAATCGGAAATGATTGGTCTGAACAAGCCGGGTGAAAGCATTTCGCGTAGCTTCGATGTGCCACTCATGCCCGGGATCAACACTATTACTGTGTCGGTATTCAATAAAGATCGTACAGAAATATGTGATACCATTAAAATGAACTTTTCGGGTAAAATCACCGAAATGCCCGACCTGTATCTGATATGCGTTGGTATAAACGAATACGAAAACCCCAAATACCATCTGAATTTTGCAGTGAGCGATGCATTGAGTTTTTCGCAGGCAATAGAAACAGGGGCAAAGACCTTGTTTGGAAATATTTACACATACACCATCACGGACCGCGATGCTACCAAAGCCAACATAACGAAAACTCTCAGCGAGGTGCAATCGAAAGCCAAACCCTGGGATGTGTTTGTGTTTTATTATGCAGGTCATGGAGCCGCTATCAGCGAAGAAGGTCGGACGAATTTTTACTTTATCAACAGCGATGTAACGAACATTTACAGCAAAGAACAGCTCACGGGCAAAGCCATTTCGAACAGCGAATTGTTGTTTTTCTCACGCGACATACAGGCAGAGAAGCAGTTTTTGGTGATAGATGCCTGTAATAGTGGGGCAGCCGGTGATTTACTGGCGTATCGCAGCGGACCCGAAGAGGAAAGGGCTATTGCCGTATTAGCACGAAGCACCGGAACACACTTCCTGTTTGCCAGCACCGCCGACCAGTTGGCGAAAGAAATACCGGAGATTGGTCATGGGGTGTTTACCTATAGCATTTTAAAAGCCATGACCGGAGGCGATGGCATGTATTCCGGAGGTAAGAGCCTTACTGTTAAGGATATTTCGAACTATACCGAGAAACAGGTGCCCCAACTCTCGGTAACCTACACTCCCACAAAAACACCGCAATACCCCACAGCTTACAGCTACGGGCAGGATTTTCCGCTGGTAATCATTGGCAATCTGCCCGATTTAAAAACATTGAAAGGCAAGTACGATGATTACAGTATTGAACAACTCGAAGAAATGAAGAAAAAGGCAGCGGAAGAAGAAGATTATGTGAAAGCCAACGAATTGAAACAAGAAATAGAAAAAAGAAATAGTAAAAAATAGACATAATACCGTAAATTAAGTTCTATTTACGAAAAATGCATTACAGCTCGTTTACTTTCCTGAGTTGTGTATATAACCGCTTGTCGAAATGACGGTCATGAGCCCGTTGAATGCAGATTGCTTCGGGTTCTTAACCCTCGCAATGACGGGCTCTCCTCAACGTAATTGCGAACAAAGTGAAGCAATCTGTTCCCACAGAGGCGGTTTCTTCACTACACTAAAATGCAGATTACTTCATTCTCGCGCCTCTTATTCGTCATGACGGACTCTCCCGTACATCGAAAGCAGTGAAGCAATTGTAATGAGCGAAGCAGAAATATTATGGAAAACTTGAGAATGAATACAATATTGATTTACTACTTTCCGGACAAAGCAGGTTATAATCCTTAATTTAACATTAAATTATTTCAAATGTTTTTATAAAACATGCTAGCTTTAATGACGTTTTGCACAATAATTATTTCCATTAATAAATATTGCTCTTCTAGAATAAATTTTCCTTGTTTTAAAATGCGTATATATTGCATTGATCTCACTATCTTTACAGGCAAAAATGCAGGATCGCATTTCTCGTCTGATTGAACAAGGGGAGGGGCAGCAACTCGATTTTAAATACTGCGTGAATGATGCACGTAAAATTGCCCGTTCAGTGGCTGCTTTTGCAAACACCAACGGAGGCACCCTGTTGCTTGGTG
Source organism: Bacteroidales bacterium (assembly GCA_017994175.1). Taxonomy (GTDB): domain Bacteria; phylum Bacteroidota; class Bacteroidia; order Bacteroidales; family ML635J-15; genus JAGOEF01. Next base: position 12,208 of record JAGOLH010000075.1, read on the forward strand.
TTAAAGATAACGGCAAAATATCTGGCGTAGCATCCGACGAAGAGTATTATATGGTTGAAAAAGCTGCGCAAATGTATTGCAAACCCGAAGTCCCTTTCCGCTGCCAAACACATCGTTGCGATTCCAAAACTGTTTTCGAAGTCATGATCCCGCCCACCGGATTTGTTCCACATTATGCACCTGACGAAAACAACACATGGCTGGTGTACATTCGCCGGAACGACCAGAACCTGCCTGCAAACCGAATTCTGCTTGAGTACAAAAGACGACTGAAATCGGGTAATAATACAGCCATTGCGCTCGACCGCAATGTGGAAATGCTCCTGAATTATCTGAACAGGAATGGTGCGATTAGCATGGAAGTTTTCAAACAAATGACCGGCATGAGCAAGTTCAATACAGAGAATATTCTTATCGACCTAATGCTGATGAATCTCATCGAAATGGACATAAACGAAAAAGAGGCTGTTTTTTATCTAAAAAATTTTGCGATTAAATACTTATCAAAATGACATACTGTTATTCATATCCCCGTCCAATGGTTACCGTCGATATGGTTGTGATAGCATCATCACATCCGCGTTCGGTATTGCTGATACAGCGAAAAAATGAACCTTTTGCTGGGAAATGGGCTTTACCCGGTGGCTTTGTCGATATGGACGAGCCGCTTGAAAAAGCTGCTTCCAGAGAGTTGCTCGAAGAAACCGGCTTGTCGCTTGCAAATCTGGAGCAATTCAAAGCCTATGGCGACGTTTACAGAGACCCCAGAGGGCGAAATATTGCTGTTGTATTTTATTCCATTATCCCTGAAGAAAAAGCTGTTACAGGTAGTGATGATGCTGCAGAGGCGAGATGGTTTGATGTAACCGATTTGCCTGAACTGGCATTTGATCACAATCGCATTATTACTGATTTGCTGTTGAAGATTTAATAAAAAAACGCAACCGGAGGCGGCTATGTTTGAGTATAAGCTGATGCTGCTCGACGAAAAACTTAAAAAATCGAAGCTGTTGCGCTGAAAACTTAAAATTCAGTTAAATCTGTCAGATTTTAACAAATCAGAACCGGAACAAGGAACTTTATTTCAAAAAAAATCTCAATTTTGTAAAGCCTGTGCCCATTATAATAATTAGGTATGGATCCGGACAACGAAAATTAATGATGTGAACCAAACAATATAAACTAAACAATATGAAACGACTCATTCTGATTTGTCTGCCGCTGATACTGCTGGCAGGCGCATGTAAAAACAAAAAA
>JAGOLH010000127.1 GCA_017994175.1 Bacteroidales bacterium
TAATTCATCCTATATTTTTTTAACAATTTTTTAAATAATCTTTGATTTTGGAAAAAAAAGTTTGGCTGGTTTATTAATCGGTTTTATATTTACAGTTTGTTTAAAATGGGTTAAGTATTTTAAAAAGTAAATACAGGATTATGTTACAAAGACTACTTCTATTGACTGTTGCCATGGCATTTTACGCAAGTATTTTTGCACAATCAGGCACTTTTAGCGGAACGGTAAAAGATGCTGCTACAGGCGAACCAATTCCTTTTGCCAATGTTTCCGTCGAAGAAAACGGACGAATTGTTACTGGGGGAATGACTGATTTCGATGGTAAATTTTCGATTAAACCAATTCCGGCCGGTAAATACACGGTCAAAGCCTCATATGTTGGTTATGCAACATTGCAGTATAATAACGTGCAGATACCGGCAGGTAAGATTACCTTTCAGGATTTTGATCTGAAAGCTTCGGCTGAAATTCTGCAGGAAGTCGAAATCAAGGACTATAAGGTTCCACTGATTGCAAAAGACCAAACTGAATCGGGAGGAACAGTTACTTCCGAAGATATTGCCAAGATGCCGGGGCGTTCTGCCACCGCAGTTGCTACCACAGTAGCAGGGGTTTATTCCGAAGACGGTGAAGTGGGTAGTATCCGTGGTGCCCGCTCCGAAGGTACTGTTTACTATGTTGATGGCGTTAAAGTGCGGGGATCGAGTTCTATACCCAAATCTGCAATAGAACAGGTAACCGTTATCACCGGGGGGCTTGCTGCTAAATATGGAGATGCTACCGGTGGTATTATTTCGGTTACCACAAAAGGCCCGACCAGTAAATATTATGGCGGTGCAGAATTCCTTACTTCCCAGTTCCTCGATCCTTACGGATACAATCTCGGAGGCGTTATGCTGTCGGGCCCTATATGGACAATCGAAGAAAAAGGAACAAACCGAAAACGTACAGTTGCAGGCTTCCTGATTTCGGGTGAAGTAAATAATATTATCGATGATTATCCGTCTGCCGTTGGAGTATGGCGCGCTAAACCCGAAGTAGTGGAAAGCATCAGAACTAATCCGCTGAGGCTTGTTCAGACCGAAAACGGTGCTATAATTTATCAGAATGCCGACTACCTGGGTGCCGATGCATTCACAAACGAGAAAACACGCCCGGATGCCGAAAATTTGCAGGTTAATCTTGCCGGAAAAATAGACTTCCAACCGGTTCGCAACCTGAACCTCACTTTTGGAGGTACTATGGATTATAGACTCGGACGTGCATATTCAAGAAGCAACGATTTATTCAATTCATCCAACAATGGAGCTTACGCTTATAATAACTGGAGGGTTTACGGAAGATTAACCCAGAAATTTGATAGCGGAAAATCAGATGAGGAAGAAGATAACTCAGTTATTCGTAATGCATATTACACCATTCAGGTTGACTATTCAAAAACGTATTCAAACTATTTCGATCGTACCTATCGCGACAATTTCTTCCAATACGGTCATGTGGGAACTTTCCAAACGGATGTTTTGAAATTTTACTCCTATGGCGTCGATACAGTAGCAAACCTCGAAGGGTGGCTGCAGGAAGTTTTTGTTTATGCAATCGATACTTTTATTCCTTCAACCTATAACGAAGATCTTGCAATTTATTCAACACAGTTCTTCGATTATTTCAGCGATTACTCTCTCTTGCGTAAAGAAGACGTTGAACTCAACGGAGGTTTGTTGAACGGGCAGAGTGCGCCTTCGGTTTACGGACTTTGGGCCAGCCCCGGAAATCCATATACCAGTTATACCATCTCTGACGCTACACAGTTCCGCGTATCAGCCAGTGGTACTGCCGACATTAAAGACCATGAGATCAGCTTCGGTTTTGAATTCGAACAACGAAATGATTCTTATTATGGACTGGCTCCATTTGGGCTTTGGTCACTCGCACGTAAACTGATGAACTATCACATCAACGAAAAAGACCTTGCTAACCCAATCATTGAAAGAGATGCCAATGGAGTTTACCTTGATACAATTAATTATCCGAGGTTATACAACGCCGAAACACAATCAACATTCGATAAGAACTTTAGAACTTATTTGGGTTATGACATTACAAGTTTAAATTGGATTGATATCGATTCATACGATCCTGATCAGTTTGATATTTCCTACTTCAGTGCTGACGAACTATTCAATCAGGGTAATAACTATGTGGCATACTATGGCTACGACCACACAGGAAAAAAATTAAACAACAACGCCACTATCGAAGACTTCTTTACCCAAACCGATGCAAATGGCGTTCTCACCCGTCCAATTCCTTCATTCCAGCCTAATTATATTGCCGGATATATTCAGGATAAGTTTGCTTTTAAAGACCTTATATTTAATATTGGGTTACGTGTTGACCGGTATGATGCCAATCAAAAAGTACTGAAAGATCAGTTCCTCTTCAGTGAAGCCTACACCGTGGGCGATAACGACCCGCAGGGACTTATCGCCGGGGTTGAACACCCAAGCAATATCCCCGACAATGCTGTTGTTTATGTAAACGATTTAAATAACCCATCCGGAATTAATGGCTATCGTGTTGGCAATGTATGGTATGATGCAGCTGGTACCGAGGTTTCTAACCCAAACAGAATTGCCAGTGCTAATGGAATTGCACCCTATCTAATTGACAAAGAAACAGAATTGAGTGCTGGAGCTTTCGAAGACTATAAGCCTCAGCTTGTGTTTATGCCCCGTATTTCTTTCTCATTCCCCATTTCGGATGAGGCACTGTTTTTTGCTCACTATGACATTCTTTCAAAAAGACCAACCTACTACAACAGACTCGATCTGATTGAATACTATTTTATTCGTCAGAAAAACGGAGATATTCTGAATAATCCCAATCTGAAAACTGAAAAAAC
>JAGOLH010000011.1:0-27874 GCA_017994175.1 Bacteroidales bacterium
TATATCCGTTTTTAACCTCAGAGTCGTTGCCGTAAGCATTGGTAACGGTTAAACTTACATTGTATGTACCCGGTGTGTTGTAGGTAATTGTTGGATTTGTAGCCGACGATGATGTAGGTGTCCCTCCGGGGAATGACCAAGCTCTTGATGTTGGCGAATTTGTAGAAAGATCTGTGAAGGCTACTGTGTTTCCTGCAACAACCGTGGTAGGTGTTCCACTGAAATTGGCAACGGGAGCTGTTCCGGCAGCAGTTACAGTAATGTATCCGTTTTTAACCTCTGAATCGTTGCCGTAAGCATTGGTAACGGTTAAACTTACATTGTATGTACCCGGTGTGTTGTAAGTAATTGTTGGGTTTGTAGCCGACGAAGATGTAGGTGTTCCTCCGGGGAATGACCAAGCTCTTGATGTTGGCGAATTTGTTGAAAGATCGGTGAAAGCTACTGTATTTCCTGCAACAACCGTAGTCGGTGTTCCGCTGAAATTGGCAACGGGGGCTGTTCCGGCAGCAGTAACTGTAATATACCCGGTTTTAACTTCACTGTCAGTACCATAAGTATTGGTAACCGTCAGACTTACGTTATAGGTACCCGGTGTGTTGTAGGTAATTGTTGGATTTGTAGCCGACGAAGATGTAGGTGTTCCTCCAGGGAATGACCAAGCTCTTGATGTTGGTGAATTTGTAGAAAGATCGGTGAAGGCTACTGTGTTTCCTGCAACAACCGTGGTAGGTGTTCCACTGAAATTGGCTACCGGAGCTGTTCCGGCTGCTGTTCCGGTGTTTAGCACAATGTCGTCTATCATAAATCCAAAAGCATCATTCGAAACGCATTGAATAGCAACATAAATATTCTGCCCGCTATAAGCAGCAAGCGAATATGTGTACTGTGTCCATGTTGTTGAGGCCTGAACATAGGTTCCTGTGCTAATTGCAGTAAAGCTTGATGTACTGTTGTTGGTTGTGCTTACAAGCACTTTGAACCGCTCAAGTCCATACTGGTCGGTAATCGATTTTGCCCAGAAACTGAATGAGCCTCCGGTTTGCATGGTTGCCTGAGGAGATATCAGCCAGTCATTGTTGGGTGGAGTCGTAGCTGCAAAGCAAATTCCACAACGCACACCGCCATGTGCTTCCCATCCTGTTGCTTCGGGAGTTGTGCTGGTTGAGTTAAATGCAAGGAACGAACCGGTATAGCCTTCGTTGGTATAATCGAAATCGTTTGCGCCATAGGTTGCACTTCCATCGCCATCGTAAGTAGTCCATGGAGTAAAACCATCAAGCTGGAAATCAGTACATGCTTCAAAATCGAGACTGAAGCCGCTCCCCTGTGGGTTTACAGTGATATAAGCGGTCTTGGTTTCGGTATCCGATGTGCTGCCATTCGAAACGGTAAGAGTAACATTGTATGTGCCCGCTGTGTTATAAACTATACTTGGATTTACAGCTGAAGATGACGTAGGAGTCCCACCCGGGAACGACCATGAGTGTGAAGTCGGAGATCCAGTAGAGGTGCTGGTAAAGTTAACGGTTCCACCAACAGTAACAGTTGTCGGCGATGCGGTGAAATTGGCATTTAAAGTCGTACTGTTCGGGTTATAATAGTCGAGTGTGGTTGGGTTGGTGCCCTGTGGGTCGAGCCATGGTTTGAGTTTATCGGCATTGGTTGAACCGTATTGATCCCAATGATAATAGAATTTTCCGTATAAATCGGGCGAAGTGGTAGCACTGCAGTATGACTGCCCTCCAGAGAGCGTTCCAACCACCCTGCCATTGTTGTCGAAAATTGGTGAGCCTGATGAACCGCCTTCAGTTACTCCCCAACCATTGGTTGTTTCAGCCCAGATTACCCTCCAGTGAGCATTTGTAGCCCCGGTATTTCCGGCACCTCCATTGTAGGTTGATGTTGTTAATGCAGATGTGTAAGTCGATATTTTCTTTATATCCCCTGCAGGGTGGTGTATCGACACTCCGCTTGAACTTGCTGTATTGGCTCTGTTCCAACCATTGTAAATAACACTATAGTTTGAGGGTGGGGTTGAATTCAACTGCAACAGAAGAAAATCAGATCCGCCGTTAAGTGGTGAACGGGCTTTTTTTGTACAGCCGCTAATTGAATTATAGGAAGGTGATGAAGATGGGTTTGTACATCCTGAGGCCTCAAAATTAAAATAAAATACCCACTGGTTAAATTCACTGGTAGTTGCAGTTCCGCCACAATGGTCGGCAGTTAAAAAATAGGGTGTTCCATTATTGGCGGTATTGTTAACCAAAGTTCCGGAACAATAACCTCCATACCCGTCTTCAACTACATATATGCGTGCAACCCCCTTTTTCTGTGTCTGCCAGTTGGTACCCTCGGAGCAGTTGATGTTAACCTGACAATCGTCAGACGCTCCAAACCCTGTGCTTTTGGGGTGTGGATCGAAATATTCCATCCCTCTGAATAAGTACGATATGCTTGCAATCTGAAAATCAGGTTCTGAAACACTGCTTGTACCTATCGATTTAGAATATGCACGCGGAGAAACGTATTCCAGAATCATTTCATCACCCGGTAGAATCCCAATGGTTGTTGCATTATTACCAGTATTATTGAAAGAAGTGAAGGCCCCCAGCACAACACTGTGATCGCTGTTATAAACAAAGAATTTTGCGCCAACAGGTATGTTGAAATAATCGAAATGCAGGGCTAATCCTTTTGCATCGGTACTTTCAATTATCAGTCGCCATATCTCAGTGCCATCCTGAAGCGTACTCCATGTACCCGAATTAGCCATATTCAAATCTACATCCAATAACTTGGAAATTTTGTAAAATGTTCCATTTTTCTCATTCTCATCGTCGAGTAACTGAATATCTTTTAAATCTGGTGAAGCAATGGTCACCAGGTCAATCTCCTCGAACGATTTTAATTCGCTGAAGCTGGGTGGCGTACCTCCTTCGGAAATCTGTGAAAATACAGAAGTATTCCATAGAGTTGATGTTGCTATAACAAATAACGTTGTTAAAAAAATGTTTTTCATAAATTTTAATTAATATTTTACTGAGCTAAATTATTAAATTTCCACATACATTTACAGGCAACAAAAAAAAATTATTGCAATACTATGAAACTTAATACAAACACAGTGTTTATTTCAGATGACGGGTCAAAAAGTGTTTATAACCGTTTGATTGATGAAAGTTTTCACAGCCATAGTGGTGCTCTGACAGAATCGGCCTATGTTTATGTTTTTCAGGGCTTTTCAAAATTTAAGAGTAGTGTGGTCAATTTACTGGAGATTGGCTACGGAACAGGTTTGAATGCTATGCTTACTTATAAAGCAAACTTATTACAGAGGAATATAGTGCAATATCATGGTGTAGATACAGAAATTCTTTCTGATGATATTCTCAAGGCTTTGAAGAGCAATGCTTCAATGCTTCAAATCGATAATGAATATGAGTTTTTTGTTGAACATTGGAATGTTGCATCTCAAATCGACGACAATTTTATGTTATACAAGCATAAGTGCAGTATTCATGATTTTTGCCTTGAAGAACCATTTGATCTGATATACCACGATGCGTTTTCGCCTGAGAAGCAACCGGATATGTGGAGTGAAGAGCTTTTTCAGAAACTGTTTACATGGTTGCGACCGGGTGGAACGTTGGTTACATATTCCTCCAAGGGAATTGTCAAGGAAAGGCTGCGAAGTGCCGGCTTTGTTGTGAAGCGCCTCAAAGGATTACCCCCTAAACGGCATATGCTGTGCGCATTTAAACCAATAACACCAGAATAGTGGAAGGAGTTAAAGATTTTTTTTAAAAATAATTCAAACTTTTGTAAATTTGAAGCCTTGTATGAGGTATAGAAATAACTAATAACAATAAAAAAACAGTATTATGAAAAAGTTTTGGGTTTTACTTGTATTCCTCAATTTTCTGGTTGCAAGTAGCGTTTTAGCACAAACAGTAGACCGTTTGTGTGTTGACGGAAGGATTTATTTTAAACTTAAAAATGAGGTTCCGGTAAATGTTATGCACAACAACGGGATAATTAACCCTAAGGATGCGTATTTTCTTGAGGACCTTATCGACAAGTACAAGATTACTGATTTGGTGTTGCCTTTTATCAGTGCTGAAAGCGATATACTACAGCGCACGTTCCGTATGGATTTTGACAATGCTGACATGGTAGATCAGTTGATAAAAGAATTATCGCAACATCCCGACATTGAGTATGCCGAAAAAGCTCCTCTGTTTTTTATCTCACTTGTGCCTAACGATCCATACTACAATGTTTCGTTAAGTGGAGGAATGTGGGGCTCTGCCAATTCATCGTGGCACCTAAACCTGATTAATGCCAGTCAGGCCTGGGATGTAACCCCTGGAGATCCCGACATTGTGGTTGCTGTGCTTGATAATGCGATTTGGATCGACCATCCCGATTTGGCAAATAAAGTTGTTTCATCAATCGACCTTGCAAATGGCGATAACGACCCAAATCCACCGGATGCGACTTATATTTGGTCGCACGGAACACACTCAGCAGGACTTATAGCCGCTGAAACCAACAATGGCATTGGCGTAGCCTCCATAGGCAACGGTATCAGTATTATGGCAGTAAAACTGGGTGATGATGCCAGCGATGGTCAGTCGATGGCTGCCGGTTTCGAAGGTATTGTTTGGGCTGCCGATAACGGTGCTGATGTTATTAATATGTCGTGGGGCACACCTCAGTTTTTTCAGACCATGCAAAACACCGTGAATTATGCCTACAACAAAGGCTGCGTACTCGTTGGTGCTGCCGGGAACAATGGAAACGGAATGGAAACTCAGGTTAACCCAGATATACCTATCAACTATGTGGGATACCCCGCTGCCCTACCTCATGTAATTGCTGTTGGTTCGTGCGATGTTGGCGATAATAAATCAGATTTCTCGAACTACGGAACATGGATTGATGTGTTGGCCCCCGGGGGGTATGCATCAAGTGGCTTTCTTGGTATTGGTGCTTTTGCTGTTCTCAGTACAACCTATAATACCGCCGGTACGGTGATGGATATGCTTAACGGTACAACCGGTGGTGCAGCCACATTTGGTGTTTCAGGAAATTACGACCTGATGCAGGGTACTTCAATGGCAGCCCCCGTTACTTCAGGCTTATGCGGATTAATGTTGTCGGCAAACCCCGACCTAACTCCGGAAGAACTTACTTTCCTATTGAAGAGTACTTGTACAAATGTGAATGCTCAAAATGCAGAATTTATCGATAGTATCGGAGCTGGAAGAATCAATGCCTATGCTGCTGTAGTTGCAGCGTCAAATGCTATAGCCCCTCTTGTGGCTGATTTTACCGCGTCTTCTGTTTCAATCCCGGAAGGTGGAAGCATCGATTTTACTGATTTGAGTATTGGTACTCCGGTATCATGGGAATGGGCTTTTGAAGGAGCAGAAAACCCTATCAGCAATGTGCAGAACCCAACTAACATTGTTTACAATACTGCCGGTGTTTTTCAGGTAAGTTTAACTGTTACCGATGCCGAATCAAATGAAGACACTGAGATTAAAACTTACTATATTATTGTAGGTAGTTCAGGAAGCACCGCCGAAAGTGCATGGATTTTACAGCATACTCATTTTACATCCCCTTACAGAGGCGTATTTCAGGTTGATATTCCCGATGAAAATACGGCATGGGTACTCACCTACGATGGAACAGGAGGTACTTATACAACAGATTTTGCACGGACCGCTGACGGTGGTAGCACCTGGATTCCCGGAGTGCTTGATATTCCCAGCGAATTAAAGCCAGGAGATATCTCTGCTATCGATGATCAGCATGCATGGCTTGCTGCCTATAACACAGCCGGTGGCGGTGGTATTTACTACACTGCTGACGGAGGTGAAACATGGACTCATCAGTCAACAGCTAGCTTTTCTGGGTCATCCAGTTTTTGTAACGTAGTACATATGTTCAACGAAAACGAAGGCTATGCTATGGGAGACCCTGAAAGCAATGAATTCGAAATTTATACTACGGCAAACGGAGGTGAAACATGGACACGTGTAAATGGTGCCAATATTCCGAACCCTGAAACGGATGAAATGGGTTGGACAGGGGTACAGGATGCCTACGGCGATATTGCATGGTTTGGCTCATCCACAGGTAGAATATTCCGCACATCCGATAAAGGCCAAACATGGCAGGCTTTTAATACAGGTGAAGACAATGTTAGCCGGATTAGTTTCTGGGACGATCAAAATGGTATTATAATTTGTCAGGTAACCAATCAAAGCACAGGAGCGATTGAAAGTTGGAATATGCGCAAAACTTCGAATGGGGGTGAAACATGGTCACTTATAAACATCAGTGGTGGTTATCAGTTCTCTGATGTTTCAGTGGTTCCGGGAAATTTAGGGATGGTAGTAAGTGTTAATATATCACAAACCGTTGGCGATAATTTCTCAGCAATCAGTATGGATTACGGTACTACATGGGAAATGTTGGACGACAGTATTCAATATACCTGTGTCGAGTTCCTTAACGAAGAAAACGGCTGGGCAGGTTCTTTTAACCTTGACGCAGAAAATGGCGGTATTTACAAATGGGCAGGAAACCCCGGTGAGAACCCTTATTTTGTTTCCTCTCCGATAACCGAGGTTGACGAGATGGCAGTTTACACTTACAACATCGAAGTAATTGACCCTGCAAACGGAACTATTACCATAAACGCAGCCTCCGGTGATCCGCTGCCTGAGTGGCTCACACTTACCGACAACGGCGATGGCACTGCTGTGCTTACTGGAACCGCTCCCGAAGTGAGTGCCCCCGTAGAAAATTTCCCAGTGGTGATTGAAGCCAGCAATGGAACTGTTGATATTAGTCAGGAGTTTACAATTAATGTGAATACAATTGACCTGGCTCCAATATTTACATCAGAACCCATTACAAGCAATTTTGTTAACGTCCTTTATACATATAATATTACTACCAGCGACCCCGATGGTGATGATCTGGTGATAACTGCGGTTCAGAAACCGTCGTGGAGTACGTTTGTTGATAATGGTGATGGAACAGCAGTGCTTACCGGAACACCTACAACCACAAGTATGTTGGGATTTCAGGTAAAGCTTCAGGTTACGGACGGGATTTATACTGCTGAACAAAATTTCAGTATTCAGGTTACGCAGAATCATGCCCCTGAGTTCACTTCAGAACCTGTGGTCAGCGGTACCACGAACACCGTGTATTTATATAACATTACTGCCACCGACGACGACGATCAACCCATTACTATTACGGCAACAACTTTACCCGAATGGGCTAGTCTTACCGATAACGGCGATGGTACAGCAATAATGACAGGAACCCCCCTGAATCCTAGTACCGAAGGATATCCTGTTGTTCTTCAGGTTTCCGACGGAATGCTTTCTACCGATCAGGAATTCAGTATTGTGGTTGTGAACAGTTCGATTATCGATTTTGGAATGGGAATGATAAGCCTTTACCCTAACCCGACGGTTGATGTGCTTTATATTACCAATGCAATGAACTCGGAGTATCAGTTGTTCGATATACTTGGACATTGTTTGTATTCCGGTGTAATCAATACCGCTTCGTTTGCGATTGACGTTGAAGGCCTTTCATCCGGAAATTATATCGTTAAACTTAAGAATGATGGACAGTACGGAGTGTTACGCTTCGAAATTGTAAAATAGTAACTAACAATAATAGCCTGTACCTTTCGGGTGCAGGCTATTTGTTTTTTATGAAAGTAAATGTTGTAATAGAATTGGTGGGTTTGTGCCTGACAGGCGCCGGTTTGTTTTTTAAGGTTAGGTTACAAAAGTATTTCATTGTATTTGCCGGCCTGCTTTTAATTACCGGAGGTTTCGTTTACGAAGCGAATTGGATCGCTGTAGCACTTTGTTTATTATTTGGGGCATTTGTTACACTAAACTTTGTGAAAACGCGGCGAAGTTTTAAAGAGGTTCGTGTTGTTGAGATTCCTCTCGACGATATCTATCTGAATGAATTTCTCAGGTATTATTCCAAAAGCATATATAATATTTTTCCTTTCTTTGAGCTCTCCGAAACCCATAAAGCTTTCCTGCTGGTACGTGAAATGAATGTTGCCGGAGTACTTCTCACTGTTCAGGAAGGAGACGTATTGAATATTGATGTTGATTTCCTGAAACCGGAATATCGCGATTATTCAGTCGGAAATTATATTTACTTCAAAAACACAGGCTACTTCAAGCGCATGGGAATCAACACCCTGAAAGCGAAGTCGTATCATTACCGGCATAGCAACTATCTTATTAAAATGGGTTTTAAGCAGACATTTCTCGATGGTGAGCTGGTTTTTATAAAAACCTTGAATTAATTTTCGCAAGAAAACAACCTATTTATAGCAAAATTTCGTTTTATAGTTGTATAATGTTTAATTTTGCACGCGATGAAACATTATAGAAACATAATATTCTTGGGTTTCATGCTGTTGTTTTCTTACACAACTGCATATTCGCAAGTTGATATTCCCGATGCCCCACGGTTTTTATCGGCCAGTGTTACCCCAGGTGTGCTTCCCGGTGAGGTTACACTGAAATGGAACCCAAGCGATTCGGCTGATGTGGCTGGGTATATTATTTATCAAGTAGTGGGCTCTACATCGGTTACCATTGATACTGTAAGGGGTAGGCTTTCGAAGCAATATATCAACGTAAATTCACAGGCTTCTGTACAGACCGAAACATACCGGATAGCTGCCTTCGATACACTGCTTTATAAGAGTATGATAACCGACCCGCATACCACTATGATCATTTCGTCGGATTATGAACGCTGCGAACAAAGTGTTACCCTCAGCTGGTCGGAGTATGTTGGGTTCAGCGAAGGTGTGAATGCATACCGCCTCTTCCGAAGAGCGAACGACACACAATATTCTTCGGTTGCTGTGCTCGAAGATACAATTCTTGAATATCGCGATGAAAACCTTATACCTGGAAAAACCTATTGCTACTATGTGGAAGCTCTCGATTCCGATGGTAACTCATCTACATCGAATGAGACGTGCATTTATCTTGACGGGTTTGCATCACCTGCATACCTTATTGCAAGCTCAACGGTTGTTGAAGGCGATGCTTTATTGCTGGGGTTTACTGTTGATACGGCTGCTGAAGTGAGTCAATACAAGCTGTTGCGCTCCGATCAGATTGATGGTAATTTCAGCATTATCGAAACACAACCGGCAAATGGGCTGGGAACGGTGAATTTTATCGACAACAACATTGATGTAAATTCTACTGTATTTTATTATAAACTGGCCTCATTCGACCCTTGCGGAAAACTTTCAGGATATTCAAATATTTGCTGCAACATTGTTGCTTCTGTCGACGGTAACAACACATTGGAGCATTATATATCCTGGACACCTTACCGTGATTTTATTAACAGTGTCGATATTTACACCATTAATGCTTCTTATGGAAATTCAAGTGCCTTTAATGTGGGTCAGACCGATTTGAATAATCTGGATTTCCATTACAACATCGAATATTATATCAACCTGATGCATGCTCAGCAAAAAACTATTACCAACCGGTACTGCTACTACATCGAAGCCTTCGAAAATGTCGGTAACGGACCCGTAATAGTGCAGGGATACAGCAAATCGAACCTCGCCTGCACCACACATGCCCCTGTGTTTTATATGCCGACAGCTTTCTGCCCCGGTAGCTTTATTGAGGAAAACAGGGTTTTTCGCCCAGTGATGTCATTTATCGAAAACGGCAGTTATGAATTCACCGTATATTCAAAATGGGGGTTGACCCTATTTCAGACCAATGATCCATTTGAAGCCTGGGATGGTTATATCGACACTATGAGAGCACCTGAAAATACATACTTGTACAAAGTAGCTTACAAGGACGCAAATGGTAATGAGATTAATCACATTGGCTCTTTTGTTCTGCATTACGATTAAAATCGCCCGTATTACATAGTAGAGTTACCAAATATATTGTAAATTTGTTTGGAGAAATTTTGTATTCATGATTGAATTAACTCAGGAAGAGAAAATACAAATACGTCAGGAACTGGATGTCATTCTCAATCAGTGTGTTCGTTGCAGCGGTGAGGAGAATGTGAAACTCATTACCCATGCCTTTGAATTGGCCTGTAAGGCTCACGAAAAAATGCGGCGGAAATCGGGAGAACCTTATATTACCCATCCTATTGCAGTCGCAAAAATTGTTGCCGGCGAGATGGGACTTGGAACAAAATCGGTGGTAAGTGCCTTGTTGCACGATGTGGTCGAAGACACCGACTATACCATCGACGATATAAGAAACCTTTTTGGTGATCGTATTGCAAGTATTGTTGACGGGTTGACCAAAATATCGAATGTCCTCGACAAAGACGCATCGCTTCAGGCGGAAAACTTCAGGAAAATGTTGCTAACCATATCCGAAGACATTCGCGTTGTTTTTATCAAACTTGCCGACAGGTTACACAACATGAGGACCCTCGATTCAATGCCGGAATACAAGCAAATAAAAATTGCCGGCGAAACCATGTACCTTTACGCCCCTCTCGCACATCGCCTTGGGTTGTATTCGGTAAAAACCGAACTCGAAGACCTAGCGTTGAAGTATGAACATCCGCTCATTTACAACGAAATTCAAAAAAAGCTCAGCGATACCGCTGAAGAACGCGATAAGTACATTGGTACTTTTGTAGCTCCTCTGCAAAAAAAACTCAACACCAATAAAATAATCTGCAGCATAAACGGAAGACCCAAATCGGTGTATTCTATATGGAATAAAATGCAGAAAAAGAATGTTCCGTTCGAAGAGATCTACGATGTATTTGCTGTCAGGATAGTTTTTGTTCCACTCGATGACATTTCGGAAAAGGAGCAATGCTGGAAGATATTTTCGCTTATCACGGATATTTATGTTCCGCGCGAAAATCGTATCCGCGACTGGATTACCACCCCCAAGGCCAATGGTTATGAAGCTCTTCACGTTACAGTGATGGGTCCACAGGGGAAATGGGTCGAAGTGCAGATCCGTTCCCAACGCATGGACGAAATAGCAGAAAAAGGCTATGCTGCTCACTGGAAGTATAAAAACGGAGAGTCAACTGAAAGTCAGCTTGATGCATGGCTCGAAACGGTAAAGGAACATTTAAAAAGCTCTTCATCCGATGCTCTCGATTTCCTCGATGATTTCAAAACCAACCTTTTTGCATCAGAAATATATGTGTTTACACCTAAAGGAAAACTGGTACGGGTTCCTGTAGGTGCAACCGCCCTCGATTTTGCCTATGAAATTCATACCGATATCGGCAATACTGCTATTGCCGCTAAAATTAACCATCAGCTGAGACCCTTATCTCAGGAGCTTCGTAGCGGCGACCAGGTGGAGATTATCACCTCACAACAGCAATTACCAAAACGTGAGTGGCTTTCTTTTGTGAATACATCAAAAGCAAAAGGTAAAATTAAGAACGCCCTGAAAGAAACCCGGCGATTTAATATTGAAAAAGGGCAGCAATTGTTTATTCAAAAAGTCAGGGAGCTCGAAATACAGCTCGACCACGAATTGTTCAAGAAACTTCGCGATAATTATGATGTTCCCAATAAAGAGGAGTTTTATCGGCGCATAGGGCAGGGTATTATTCTGCTCGATGATATCGAGAAGCATCTTAGTAATAAAAAACCCAGCATTTTTAAAAAGTATTTCCGGCTTCAGTTGAGTAAACCTAAAAATCAGACGGGCGATGTAATAAAGAAAGGAAAGGTAATTGATGTGGACCCGGAGTTGTTCGAGGAAAATTTCACTATTGCCCAATGTTGCAGCCCTATCCCGGGCGATGATGTAGTAGGTTACCTAAATCCAAATAATTCGGTGATTGTGCACCGCAAAAACTGCGCTACGGCAATTAACCTGATGGCTACGCAGGGCGATAAAATTGTATCGGTACACTGGAAGAGCCAAAAGCTGATGTCGTTTGCGGTGCGCGTTCAAATTAGAGGCATCGATGAAACAGGAATGGTGTTTAAAATTACTCAGGTGATTTCTTCAGAAGCCAATGTAAATATGAAGGAATTGCATTTTGTTACAAAAGACGGAGTGTTTACCGGAAATATTAAAATGTTTGTTCACGACACTTCTGACCTGGAACAACTGATACAAAAAATACTGAGAATAAAAGGAGTTAATCAGGTGGTTCGAATCGAAGAAAATGAATTGAACTTGCAATGAATGAAAAGGACGTAAAATCGCTTTTTTTACTGCTGGAAGACCCTGACCCAAAGGTGTACGAAGCTATCCGCAGCAGCATTTTCGAGCATCTCGACGAAGTGAAACCATACCTTGAGCAAAGCTGGGTGCTTAGCAGCGATATCTTGTATCAGGAACGAATACAGCTAATACACGATGAAATTGAGGCAAAGAAATATGTCTTCCAGTTGCAGAAATGGGCCGGAGCCGAAAATCCTCAGTTGTTCGAAGCCTTGCTGATTGTTGAACGCGCTCTTTTCCCGGAATACGATACAGTGGAGTTGCCTGATGCCTTCCGTAAAATCAGGCACAATATCTGGATGGAGCTTACCAACAGCAGTACTGCTATCGAAAAAATCAAAACAATGAATCAGGTGCTTTACAATGTTTTTTGCCTCAGCAAACCGGTTGAAAATGTTGTTAAACGCGAGCACCTCTGCCTGAGCCATGTTATATCTCAAAAAACGGGCGACCCTCTGATGCAGTGCCTGTTATATGCATCTTTGGCACAAAACCTTGGTATGCCTGTGTTTGTTATTGCGCTGCCTGATTTGTTTGTGCTCGCCTACAAAGATGCGTTTATTGCTGAGCTTACTTTTGCTACCGAAAAGCACTACGATGTACTTTTCTATATCTACCCGTGGGAGCAGGGGGCTTTGTTCGGGCGCTCCGTTATCGATAAGTACCTCGAAGAAAAACAATTGAGTCCTGCACCGGAGTTTTACACTCCAGCAGATAATGTAAAAACTGTGCATACCTATTTGGCAGTACTTCGTAATAGCTTTTCGCTGGGTAAAAACACCGAAAAACAGCAACAGATTATTCGCCAGATGATGAATGTTTTAGAGCCCCGACTTTAGGTGATTTTTGTACAGCTCGATTGCAAGGCCGTCAGCAAGTCCCAATTGTGGCGCAATGAGGCGATTTATACATCCCCATTTCATGATATTGTTAAATATTTTTGAGGCAGGCACTATCACATCGGCCCGGTCAGGTCTGAAACTGTATTTCACCATTCTTTCCTCATAGCTGTACTTCTCGAGTTCTTCGCAGGCATGAATAAGTTGGGGGTAATCAATGGTATGATCGGTGTTGCCGAAAAGCTTTGTTATGGCACTGATATTCCCTCCTGTGCAAATGCAATTCAACTGACTTTCCCGCACCGGCATCGATTCAAGCCACTGCTTCAAATCATCCCATTCCGACGATTTCACCTTGTCGAACATGAGCCTAATGGTACCTATATTAAATGATTTTGAAGTAATAAACCTTTCACCGCTGAACAGAGAGCATTCCGTGCTTCCACCTCCCACGTCAATGTACAGCGTATCTTTATAAATGCGGTTAATATAAATGTTATTCGCTTCACTTATAAGTTGTGCCTCTTCAATCCCGTCGATAACCCTCAGGTTTATTCCGGTTGCATCGATAACACGCTGCAGCACGTCTTCGCGGTTAGCGGCCTCACGCATTGCAGACGTTGTACAGGCATCAAAAGCAACGGGCTTGTATATTTCCATAATCAGCTTATATGCCTGCAAAGCTTTTATAAGATCCTGTATTTTATCTTCCGAAATGTAGCCCTTTTCAAAAACATCCATACCTAAGCGCAAAGGAACCCTCACCAGAGCAATTTTACTGCTGAACAGTACTCTGAATTTTTCGTAAACGTGAGCTATAAGCAGCCTGCCGGCATTGGAACCGATGTCAATTGTAGCGAATATCATGAAAGGTGTTTCTTCTTTAAATAATTATACATATCTATCTGAGACCTGACTTTTGGCTGATCGTTGATCTTCATTTTCGAACGCAGGGTATTATCAATAATTCTTGCTTTTGTATTATCGGAAAGCTGAATTTTTAACATATCCAACAGTTCTTGCTGAATATCAGGGTTGTATATGGGTGTTGTAACTTCAATCCTGTTGTCGAGATTGCGGATCATCCAGTCGGCAGAACTTATGAAGTATTTATTTTTGCCGCCGTTGCAAAACACAAGTACACGTGAATGTTCGAGAAACTTATCGACAATGCTGATGATTTCGATGTTTTTATGACCTTCCGGATTTAAAATGCAAATACCACGAATTATTAAGCTTAAGGCCACCCCAGCTTCGGCTGCCTGCAGGAGTTTCCTGGAAAGTTGTTCATCAGCAAGGCTGTTAAGCTTGATAATTGCCCAGGCTGGCTTGCCGGCTTTTGCGTTTTTAATTTCGTTGTTTATTAAACTTAAAAAGAAATTTCGGGTACTGAAAGGGCTGATGACCAGGTGCTGGAATCGCATGGGTTTGTACGATCTCTCAAACAACTCAAATACTTTTTCAACATCGCTAGTTATTCTTGGGTCACAGGTGAGCAGCGTGTTGTCGGAGTAAATCCTGGATGTAGCTTCATTGAAGTTCCCCGTACTGATATTTGCATATAGTTTTTCTTTATCTCCTTCGATTCTTTTTATGAGAATCATCTTGCAGTGCACCTTAAATCCGGGAATGGTTTTAATGATGCGAACACCAGCTTCCTGAAGCTTTGACGAGTAATATATGTTGTTCGACTCATCGAAGCGCGCCTGAAATTCCATAAATACAGTAACCTGCTTGCCATTTGCAGAAGCGTTGACAAGCGCATTCACAACTTTCGATGGGTTTGCAAGTCGGTATAATGTCATTTTAATAGCCCTCACCTTGGGGTCGATGGATGCTTCTCTGAGCAAATCGATTATGTACTGATAGGGCTGGTAAGGATAATGCAGTAAAATGTCTCTTTCACGGATAGAGCTTGTAATTTTTTTTCCGGGTTGTATGAACTTGTTCGGAAGCGGCACAATGGGTTCATATGAGAGAACCTTTTCAGATACGTGCGGGAAGTTCATAAAATCTTTGGTGTTGTGATATCTCCCGCCCTGCATAACTGTATCTCGTTTTCTTATCTTCAGTGCTTTCATCAATGCATTCAGCAGGGAGCTTGGCATTTCCTTATCGTAAATAAACCTCACGGGATTGCCTGTTTCACGCGCTTTCAGACTATTTGAAATAAGTTCTACAAAACTCTTTGATATGTCTTCATCAATGTCGAGTTCTGCGTCTCTCGTCAGCTTGAACGTAAAAGCCTGAAACTGGTCGAACCCGAAAACACCGAAAATGTCGTTGAGACAGTATCTGATCACATCATCGAGTCTGATGATGTAATGCTTGTTTCCAGCTTGGGGTAATACAATAAACCTGTCAACTTCTTTTACCGGAATTTCAACTACTGCATAGGTGGTTTTTTCGGCAAAACCATGCCTTTTCAGTATAATTGCTAGGTAAATTGAGCTATCCTTTAAAAAACTCGGATGTTGCATGTTTTTCAGGATAACTGGAAACAGGTTAGGGCGGACATAACTTTTAAAAAACTGCCTGATGAAAGAGCCTTGTTCTGGACTAAGCTCTTTTTCGCTGATGAGAAATACGTTTTTTTCTTCAAGCCGATCTTGAATGTTCTGCAATATTCGACTTACTTCGTTCTGGTTGTGGGCATTGATATCGTTTATCTCATCGAGCAAGTCTTTATAAATAATTGCTTTCTCCGGGAAATCCTTTTCTTTTAGTTTATATAGCCGGGTTAAGGTTGCTACTCTTACGCGGTAGAATTCATCAAGGTTATTCGAAAAAATTCCAAGAAAGCGTATGCGTTCATACAAAGGCACTTCTTCGGAATCGGCTTCCTGAAGCACTCTGTTGTTAAAAGCCAGCCAGCTGATTTCCCTGTTGGTGAAGGTAGTTTTCATGAACAAAATTTAATTGTTGCTCAACGCGTTTCTATGCAAATATAGATAATTTTCGAAGACTATGGCTACGAAAAAAAGCCGGTTGTAAACCCCGGCTTTTTACTATAACAGACAGTTGCTTATTTCCCCGGGCAATTTTTTCTGATTAGAGGATCGATATGGCCTTTGCCAAACGAATCGTCGAAGGTTTTCGAAAACTTCTGGGCAAGTTCATTTGCAGTTTTTCTGAAGTCTTCAGGATCTTTCCATGTATTTATCGGGTTCAGAATTTCTGAAGGAACGCCCGGACATGAAACAGGAATGCTGAGGTGGAAGAGTTTGTCGTAGATGTAATCTACTTTTTCGAGGTCTCCGTTGAGTGCAGCATTCACCATTTTTCTGGTAAGTACGAGGTCGATACGATGGCCAACACCAAATTTACCTGCTGTCCATCCGGTATTGATAAGATATACCGAAGTGTTGAATTTCTCCATTTTTTCTCCAAGCATTTTAGTGTAAACGCTGGGTAATCCCGGCATAAAAGGTTGACCAAAGAACCGGGAGAAAGTAGCTGAGGGTTCCACAACACCACGTTCGGTGCCTGCAACTTTTGAGGTGTAACCCATCAGAAACCACAACATTGCCTGTGATTTATCAAGCTTCGAAACGGGAGGTATTACCCCGTATGCATCGGCAGTTAAAAAAAGTATGGTGCTTGGGTGCCCGGCTGTCGAGCTCTTTTTAATGTTTTTTATCGATGTAAGCGGATACGATGCACGGCTATTGGGCGTAAGGCGTTCGTCATCGAAATCGAATTCACCGTTCGGATACATCATGGCATTTTCGATGATGGCCCCATGTTTTAGATAATCGGCCTGATGCAAAACCGCCTTGTAAATATCAGGTTCTTTTTTCGGGTTTATGTTGATCATTTTTGCATAGCATCCATTCTCAAAGTTTGCGATGCCGTCTTCACTCCAACCGTGTTCATCGTCGCCAAGCAAAGCGCGCGATGGATCTGCCGAAAGTGTAGTTTTACCGGTTCCCGACAAGCCGAGAATTAAAGCCGATTTCCCATCCTTGCCTTCGTTTGCAGAACAATGCAATGGTAATACTCCTTCAAAAGGTAGGTAATAGTTCATCACGGTGAACATAAGTTTCTTAATGCTCCCGAGATAAGCAGTGCCGATTACAATGCCGATACCCCTGTCGAAATCCATAGCAACAACAAGGTCAGAAGTGGTTCCATCGGCAAGTTTACGTAGTCTTCCGGTATATTTTGTATGATCCAGTTTCCTGTAGGGCAGTGCAAGCAGAAAATACGGCTTGTTGGCAAAACAGCTTTTGCTGATATCCTTGGGAACAGGGCGGAACATGTTATCGGCAAATAATCCGGGCAATGCCTTATCGGTGATAAGTTTTACCGGTAATGCATATTTAGAATCCGCGCCAATAACCCTGTCAGTCACATAAAGCCTGTCGCTTTCTTTTGCAAATGTAAGGGCATCGTCAAGCAACATATTAAATGTGTCTTCTTCAATAGGAAGATTGTTGGGCGAAGTCCAGTCGATATGCATTTCGCTTGAAGCCCGTTTTACTGCATAGGTATCCTTAGGACTTCTTCCTGTTGAATCAATGGGTGTCCATGTTGCCAGTGTGCCATATTTCGAAACAACACATTCTTTATTGTCAACCGAATCCTTGATAAAAGTCTTCCGAGATGCATTTACAATGAGATTGCTGTGAGATGCGATTTCTTTTGAAATCCTTTCGTGAACTGATGAAATATTTTTCTTTGCCATATGGGTTATGATTAAATTCGAAGAACAAAAATATGAATTAACACTATAGGGTGCACCTTTTAAAATATGTTACATAGCCGAAAAAAAAGGATGCATGCACATCCCCCTTATTGTTATTAATGTGTTTTTGTGTTTATAACGGTTCGCCCAAAAGGATAGTTTCGTCTTTCTGAACAACGTCACCGTGTTTAAAGAAAATTTTGTTAATCTTAAGATTGGCTGGACAACTGATGGTTTCGTAGTTGGTTATGGTCTCGAGATAACAGATTCTTTCATCATTTTTAAAAATATCTCCTTTATCAGGATTGCGTTTGCCGTTATTGAACGATACGCCAAAGAGTATTTTTCCTTTTTCGGGAGCTTTTATGGCAATAAGTTCACCGGCTGATGCCGATTTGCTGTTAGCGACAGCGTTTTCGAGTTCTTCTTCGAAACGTTTTTTTGCAATCCCTGATTTATAATCGCGGTATTGCCTGTCGTGCATTGCCAACTCAAAGAGTTCCTCTTCGTTTTCGCCCACTTCCCAGCCGTTTTTCTTCATTTCTTCCCTGTATTGGTCAAGGGCATCGGGATAGGCCTCCTGAGGGATTCCATCGTAGAATTTCAGGTTCTGTGCTTCAGCAATGGCTATAATTTCAGAATCAAGCGGTCCGGGAAGTTTTCCTGTTTTTCCAAGAATCATATCCCAGGTATTCTTGTCGAACAACTGCCATCTGGGTTTATCCTGCAACAAATTGATAACATTTACGAGAGCTACATTTTTTACGTATTGCGAGAATGGAGTTACCAGTGGAGGATACCCAAGTTTTGGCCATACGTACTGAACTTCTTCGAATAATGCCACCAGAAGATCGTCGAGCGAGAGTTGGGGCTTATTTGCAGCAGCAAGCGACTGGTTTATCCCCTGATGAACGCCCTCAAGGTCAGCCATCATGCTTCCCATCATGCCGCCGGGCAGACCACTTCCGATAAGCAGCGACGACATTAGGTGGTTTTTGGGGTTTATAAAGAGACCCAAAAACTCATCCATGAATTCCTGATTCAGCGACCGTGCATGCATGTATGCTTTCATATTGATCTCAGGTACTTTGAAACCGGCATCCTTCAGCATCGACTGAATGGTAATTACATCAGGATGCGATGTCCCCCAGGCAAGAGGTTCCATGGCTGTGTCGATGTAATCAACTCCTGCTTTGGCAGCTTCGAGCATCGAAGCCACTGAAAATCCGGGGCCTGCGTGACCATGGTACTGAACAACTACATTGGGATATGACGATTTTATCGCGCTTATAAGTCTGCCGATTTCTGTGGGTCTGCCAATTCCAGCCATATCTTTCAAACAAATTTCGTCGGCACCATATTTTATTGCTTCATCAACCACAGCCATATAATGATCGGTAGTATGCAGTTCAGAATGGGTGATACTGAGCGCTGCCTGCGATATCATTCCTGCTTCCTTGGCATATTTTATCGATAACTCCAGATTTCTCGGATCGTTCAGTCCGCAAAAAGAACGGGCAATATCAACGCCCTGAGCTTTCTTAACTTTATACATCAGCTGGCGTACATCGGCCGGAACCGGATACATTCTAATTCCGTTCAGGGCTCTTTCGAGCATGTGCGTCTGAATACCTGCTTCTTTAAAGGGTTTTACCCACTGACGAACCACATCATTGGGGTTTTCGCCATACAGAAGATTTACCTGTTCGAAGGCACCTCCGTTGGTTTCAATTCTGCTGAAACAACCCATATCAATAATAACGGGTGCTATTTTTAATAACTGGTCCAGACGGGGCTGGTACTTACCACTCGATTGCCACATGTCGCGATAGACAAGGCTGAATTTAATCTCTTTTGCCATAAAGGAAATTTTGGTGCAAAAGTACAACACAAATCAATACCAATTGTTTATGTTGAACCAAAAATTTATAATGTAAAACACCTAATTGCTTAGCACTATCATTCGATGATGACAAGCTTTTCGGAGAATTTTATTTCGGAAGCCGAAGTTACATTCAGGTAATATGTTCCGGGAGCAAGATTTCTGATATAAACGTTTTTGCCGTTTTCGGTATTTGCTTTATAGATGCACTTGCCCAGAACGTCAAAAATTACAATTTCGTAAATATTGTTACCAAAATCGCTCATATTCACCACAAAACTGCCACTGTTTGGATTCGGATAAATTACATTTTGGGTTAGGCCGGTTTCTTCTACCGAAACATTGAGAAGCACGGTAGCCTGTTTTGTCAGCTGACAGCCGATATTGTCGGTGATGTTAACTGCGTAGGTGCCATGGCAAAGATCTTCCTGCAAATAGCCGAATTCATCGATGTCGGGCCAGTAGAAGCTATACGGACTGATGCCGTTTGAAACGGTCACCCAGGCGGTCCCTTCACAATCACCGGTGTCGTCGGTAGATGAAGTGGTTGCAAACATTTGTGACAGAGTAATAGTAACATTATCCTCGAACATATTCTGGCAAGCATCGTAGATTCGTACCCAGTAATTGTTTACACCAACGGTTGGGGTCACCGAAATGCTGCTGTTGCCGGAACCGTTGAACCATTCAAAAGTTGCCGATGACTGATTGGCTTCTGCCGTAAGGGTAATGGGGCCGGGGCTGGTGCAATAATTCTGATCACCTGTGGTAATACCCACCGAGTAATTGATCGGAGGCAGGTTGTTCAAGGTGAATTCTGTTGTAATCTGGCATCCGATATCATCGGTGATGGTAACCAGATAAGTACCCGGGCATAAATGATTGAAAGATCCCGTGGTTTGTGAGTGAATACTGTCGGGGAACCAAACATAGTCGGCATTTACCAGCGTATAGGTGAAAGGAGGGAAGTTGTTGACACAGTTAACCACATAGGTGCCGTTGCATGCATCGTGACAGGTTACAGGGGTTGTAACCTGGTTCGATATCTGCATACTCGATACCAGTATTGTAATTTCGTCGAAAACTTCGTTCCCGCAATCGTCGGACATCGTAACATAGTAAGTAGTGGCTCCCGGTTGGGGGGTAATGGTTGTAGAATTGGTATTCGAACCTGTACTCCAGTGATAATATACATTGGAAACCTGAGAAGTGTCGAGGTTGCAACTTGCGTACAATGTTAAAGAACTTGGCGGAGCAACACCGCAATAGTTGGTCTGTACATCCTGAATACCCCCTTTTATCTTCTGTGCATCATAAATCCAGATGGTATCGGCAATAACCGAAGGCATATTCCCACAGGGGCAGGTTGTGTAGAAGTTCAGTATAATGGTTTCGTGACCTTCTTCAATAGCATCGTTGAAAGCATTGTAGAAAATGGTATCCGACATTTGCCCTGCAGGAATTGTAACTACAGTAGGCAATGTGGTGTAATCAACACCGGCAGTTGCAGTAGAGTTTCCGCCTACCGAAAGGTTAACGGTAACCGGCAAAGCGGAACTTGAGCCGGGCGCCCTGCTTAATACATAATAGTTCTCACAACCTTCCCACAAATCAGATTCTCCTC
Source organism: Bacteroidales bacterium (assembly GCA_017994175.1). Taxonomy (GTDB): domain Bacteria; phylum Bacteroidota; class Bacteroidia; order Bacteroidales; family ML635J-15; genus JAGOEF01. The sequence goes on from JAGOLH010000011.1 coordinate 21,329, forward strand.
CAAACTGGCTGTGGTTTATGCCTTCGATCATGGTGCCGGAAACGAAACTGTTTGCCTCGAAGAATACACCGCTGTCGTAAGCCGAGTCGCCACGGTCGCCTACGGCAAGTTTTATATGGTAAGTCTGACAAGGCTGTACAATTGCCCTGGCTGTTAATACTATAGTATTTCCATCATACTGAACGGCTCCGTAATACGACCCTGCAGAGTTGCTCTGCGATCCGGGAGTAGCAGTATAGTAGTTGTAGTTGTGTACATTGTTAATGGTTACTGTTTGCCCGTTGGGCAGCAAGGCTATGTTGATAGCATTGTTCAGATAGGGTCCGCTGATTCCGGGTCCCGAAAGGAAAAACCCAAATACATCGTTAAAATTCGAGTTGGCGTATTCAGGAAACTCTTCCGAGCCAAAAACATACCGGAACTCAACCGTGTCGTCAGCGGGAATAAAATTGAACTCAATTTTTGTACAGTCGTAAATGGAGCCGCCGCCGGCAATTTCAACAAGATCAGGGTCGCTTCCCGAATTGATGGAGTTACCCATACTGCTGCTTGAATTGGGTCCCTGAGCATTCGATATAGCCCCCGATGCAATGATGACGCCCGAAGAAAACGGGAACTGGCTGTTGTTTTTCCTGAAATAACCCCATGCCCCATTTGAATTCACAGTGATGTTCGACACCTGAGTGCACCCGTTCACCAATGTGTCGGCTATCAAAGCCTGCAATGGTACGTTGGTATAGGTGGAAATTGTAGTTTGGGTGAATGATACATTGCTCAGAAGAATACTTGCCAGTAAAAATGTGGGAAAAAGTAGAATTTTGTTCATGCCGAATTACAATTAGTTGAAAAACGCTTAAAGTTACGAAAACTTTTAATCTGTTGCAACAAAAATTTAACTTTGCAAAAAAAAATGCCCCGCTGGATTGCACTTGATATAGGTAAAAAACGCACAGGTGTTGCGGTAACCGATAAGCTTGGTATAATTGCCACAGCCTTGGGTTTCACCGAAACGGGAAAGCTTTCCGGGTTTCTGCAGGATTATTTGGCAAAGGAGTCAGTTGACTTGATAATTGTCGGGTATCCGCGTAATATGAACAATTTGCCATCGGATGCGGTTAAATATATTGAACCTGTAGTGACCAGGTTAAAAAAACTTTTTGCAGATGTACATTTTGTTTACTACGATGAACGATTTACTTCTCAGATTTCGTTTCAGGCAATGATTGACGGGGGTGTGAAAAAAATGAAGCGACGAAATAAAGGGCTGGTCGATCAGATCAGCGCTGTATTGATTTTGCAGGCGTATATGGATTATGTGAAAAATACAAAACTATGATTTACCCGATATATGTTATAGGGCATCCGGTGTTACGAAGGAAAACCGAGCTGGTAGTGAAAAACTCTCCGGAGATACAGAAATTTATCGACGATATGTTCGAAACTATGGCCGAATCGGATGGGGTTGGACTTGCCGCCCCTCAAGTTGGCAAGTCTCTGCGTATTTTTGTGGTCGACACGACGCCTGTGGCTAAAGACAATGTTGAGCTTATGAATTTTAAGCGGGTTTTTATTAATCCGCAGATAGTGGAAAAAAGCACCGAAACTGTTCTATGGGAAGAAGGTTGCTTGAGCATTCCCGGAATCCACGAAAACGTGAAACGATACACACGGCTTACAATGGAATACTACGATAGAGATTTTAATTTTGTACGGGAAGAACTCGATGGCTTCAAAGCCATTGTGGTGCAACACGAATATGACCACCTTGACGGGGTGCTTTTTACCGACAAAATTTCCCCGATACGCAAGAAATTTCTCAAAAATAAAATCCTGAATATCTCCAAAGGAAAAGTATCAACTTTTTATAAAATTGTTACTCCGTAAAACCACGGTTTGTTTATTTTTGCCAATGAGCTTGTGTGGTTTATACTCTTGTTACGAATAAAATACAGTGTACTATGAAAAATACGTATATCATTCTTGCAGTCATGGTCATGTTGGTCGTTTCCTGCAAACCGAAGAACAAACCCGAACAAAGCAGCGAAGCACTCAGAGCGGAACTCAGTGCCGATATCGATAAAACCGAGAAAGAGCTGTATGTGTCGAAAAACTTCGATACTCAAAAAGCAAAACAAATGATTGGGAAATACGTTAATTATTCCCGCAAATTCCCTAACGATACGACATCGGCAAAATACCTGATTAAAGCGTCGGAAATTGCACTTAGCCTGAACCAGCCGCATAATGCGGTAGAATATCTTACTACTGTCGAAAAATCGGGGATGCAGTGCAATGATTATCCTTTGGCTATATTCTATCTCGGTTATACCTATCATAATTACCTGAACGACACAGCCAAAGCAAGGCATTATTATGAGCTGTTTATTCAGAAGTACCCGGATCACAGTCTTTCCGACGATGCCGAAGCCTCCATTAAGTTCCTCGGATTATCAGACGAAGAGCTGATTGACGCTTTTGAGAAAATGAATAAATAATTTGACTGCTTGAATTTCCTGAAGCAATATCCTTTTGTAAGGTTGTTGATTCCGTTTATTGCGGGAATTATTCTCGCCGGATATTTTACCATTCCATGTATATTCGGCATTGTTGCTATTACAGTCTTGCTGCTTGTATTGATCGCGCTTTATGCCCTGAAAGAAAAGCCACCCGAAAGTGTTTTTACTTTTACCATATTTCTATTTATATGTCTGAGCGCTCTCACGCTTACGGGACTAAAATCAGAAACTGCCAACGATTCAAGGCTTTCCGGTTACAAAGGGCAGATTATTGGCAAGGTTAGCTCCGACCCACAGGTAAGCGCGAAAACGGTAAAGCTCGATATTGCACTCGAAGCTGTGAAAATGGTTGATACATGGTACGAAGGGCAGGGGAGTATTATGGTGTTTGTCCCTGCCGACTCTGCAGCAATGCTTCTTGGGGTGGGCGACAAGCTTATTTTGTCACCGGAACTGAAACAATTTGAGAATCAGGGTAACCCCGAAGAATTCGATTACAAAAAATACATGTGGTATCAATATATTCAATACACCGATTATATAAAATCAGATGAATGGAAGAAAATTGAAGAACCACCGAGCGGGTCATTGTTTGTTCTTGCAGCAAATATCCGTAACTCTGTAACCGAAAGCTTTCGTAAATGCGGACTCAGTGGCGATGAACTTGCTGTGGCTACAGCCCTTACTTTGGGAAATAAATCATACCTCAGCGATGAAATCAGGCAGAGCTATTCGGTTTCGGGAGGAATGCATGTGCTTGCTGTGTCGGGTTTGCATGTGGGTGTGGTATATCTGGTAATATCTCAGTTGCTCGGCTTCATTAAAAGCAAGCGTAGGCAGTGGATTAAGACCCTGCTGATAATTTTGCTGATATGGGGGTATGCCCTTATTACCGGACTTTCGCCTTCTGTAGTTAGGGCAGCACTTATGTTTTCGCTTTTTGCCAGTGCAGGATTGTTTCGGAAAAACGCAAATTCTTTCAATATACTGGCTGCGGCAGCATTCTTCTCACTCCTAGCCGACCCATTGGTGCTGCACCAGATTGGCTTTCAGCTTTCGTATGCAGCCGTTTTCTCTATTTTATACTTCTATCCGAAAATTTACGGGCTTGTGGAAGTACGCAGCCGGCTGGCCGACAAGGTATGGTCGCTGTTGTCGGTGTCGGTGGCAGCCCAGCTTGGCACCATTCCTTTCACATTGTTTTATTTTAACCAGTTCCCGAGTTACTTTTTACTTACAAACCTTATTATTATTCCCCTTGTTACAGTAGCAATATACTTAGCCATTGCTATTGCCATGTTCTCGTGGATTGGTTTTCTGGGTAGTGCGCTTGGATGGGTTTTCAGTAAAGTTATTTTTCTCATGAACAGCTCTGTTTCATTTATCGAAAGCCTTCCGGGTTCGGTTATTGATGGAATTTATATCAGCAACACACAGTTCGTTATCCTTCTTTTTCTGATTGCATTGGTGGTGCTGTTCCTCGAATTCCGCAGATCGGGATATCTTTTTGCCACGCTCTCGCTCATCGTTGTTTTCGTTGCGATAGGTATTACAAAAAGCCTGCATACAATCAATCAGCGTAAAATTATTGTATATAATTTACGCAACACTACTGCGATTAACATTATCGATGGAAGAGATAATATTCTTTTTCTTGGGCTGGATCCTATCAGTGAAAAGAGCCGTAAATATACTATGGCTAACTACTGGAATACTATTGGAGCAGGAAAGGAGAAAACAATATGCTTGCAGGATATGTTGGCACCCCGCTTGCTGAGTAATATCATACAGATTGGAAACCGCCGGGTTTTTGTAAAAAACAATTTTATCGGCTTCTACGATACAAAAATATATATACCGGGAGCCACATATGCAAAATCACCTGAAACCCTAAATGATATTGCGGTCGATTTAGTAATTATCACCGATGAAGCAAGTTGCGATGTGTATGAACTTAGCAGACAGTTGAAATTTGACCAACTGGTTATTGATGCATCTGTAAGCGACAACCGGAGGAAGCTGTTGTTGCAGCAGGCAGCAGATATCGGCCTGAGTGCTTTTGATGTAAAAAACAAGGGTGCTTTTATTATTGACAAATAATGCCTAATTTTGCAGGGTCATTGGCCGGTCGGTTTTGTTATGATTATTGATATAATTGCAAATCAGAAAGTAAGCGTGAAAAATTGAATAATATGAAGTCGGGCATGTTAAAAATATCACCAGTCAAAATGAATCTTAATTTTTGCAAAATGCCGTCTGACAAATAAAAATCTATACAGATGAAAATTATTATAGCAGGTGCAGGTGAAGTAGGGGCCTATCTGGCGAAAATGCTGGTGAAAGAAGATCACGATATTATTTTAATTGATAATAACGAAAAACGGCTCAAAGAAGTTGAATCCGATGCCGATCTGCTCACTGTTACCGGGTCCTGCACTTCGATTCGAACCTTGATCGAAGCCGGGGTGAAAACCGCTGACCTTTTTATCGCAGTTACTGTTACCGAGCAAAACAACACCATTGCTGCCATTCTTGCTAAAAAACTGGGAGCACGCAAAACCATTGCGCGTATCGATAGCATGGAGTATTTGGAACCCAAATATAAACCCCACTTGCTGGGATTGGGTATTGACAAACTGATTTATCCGGAATATATTGCTGCCAAAGAGGTTAATGGGTTGATAAAACAAACAGGAACCTCCGAGATCTTCGACTTCTCAGGGGGAAAACTAACCCTGTTTGTGGTTAAACTCGATTCCGATGCGCCTATTGTTAATAAAACCCTTATTGAAGCTGATGCCATGACCAAATCGACCGATTACCGTGTGGTGGCAATTTCGCGCAATAATAAAACCGTCATCCCTAACGGAAATGATGTACTGATGGTAAACGACCTTGTGTATGTTATCACCAACCCCAGTGGAATCGTAAGCATTTTGAAATATGCAGGGAAGAAAAAACTCGAAATTTCGAACATCATGATACTGGGTGGGAGCCGTATCGGACGTATGGTGGCAATGAGAATGCAATCGCACCTCAACATTAAAATGGTGGATATTGATTCCGATAAGTGCGAGATGCTTGCCAACGAGTTAAATAAGTGCCTGATAATAAACGGCGACGGCAGAAGCCTTGAGTTTCTCGAAGAACAGGGAATTCAGGATATGGATGCCTTTCTTGCGGTTACCGGAAATTCCGAAACCAACATTCTGTCATGCATTATGGCAAAAAGGATGGGTGTGAAAAAGACCATTGCCGAAGTGGAAAACATCGACTTCATTGATGTGGCAACCCAGATGGGGATCGATACAATCGTCAATAAAAAAATGAGTGCCGCAAGCTATATTTACTCATCTACACTTAATGCAGAAGTTTCTTCGGTTAAATGTATTACCGGCAGCGATGCTGAGGTACTCGAATTTGTGGTTCAGCCGGGTGCAAAAATTACCGGAGATATTGTGCGGAACATCAACTTCCCGAAGAAAGCCATTATCGGTGGTGTTGTGCGCGATGATAAAAGTTTTATAGCAAACGGAAACACCCTGATCAAAGCCAACGATAAGGTGGTGGTGTTTGCACTCCCCGAAGCTATATTGCAAATCGAAGATTTCTTTAATTAGGTTTGAAAGCCCGTCATACGAATGTGAGGTACGAACATGAAGCAATCTGTGCTTCGACGGGCACAGGTACTTCTACGGGCTATAAAAATCATGACTCTGTATTGGTGGATTGCTTCACTTCGCTCAGCACAAGTGCTTCACTTCGCTCAGCACAAGTGCTTCGCTGCGTTCGCAATGACGTTTGGGAAGAGCCCGTCATGCGAATGTTAGAAACGAACATGAAGCAATCTGTACTTCGACGGGCTAAGCACAGGTACTTCGACAGGCTATAAAAATCATGACTCCGTATTGGTGGATTGCATCACTTCGCTCAGCACAGGTGCTTCGCTGCGTTCGCAATGACGTTTGGGAAGAGCCCGTCATTGCGAATGTGAGGTACGAACATGAAGCAATCTGTACTTCGACGGGCT
>JAGOLH010000011.1:27974-56397 GCA_017994175.1 Bacteroidales bacterium
GTACTTCGACGGGCTCAATACAGGTATTCTACGGGTGGTAAAAATCATGACTCCGTATTGATGGATTGCTTCACTTCGCTCAGCACAGGTGCTTCGCTGCGTTCGCAATGACGTTTGGGAAGAGCCCGTCATGCGAATGTTAGAAACGAACATGAAGCAATCTGTGCTTCGACGGGCACAGGTACTTCGACAGGCTATAAAAATCATGACTCCGTATTGATGGATTGCTTCACTTCGCTCAGCACAGGTGCTTCGCTGCGTTCGCAATGACGTTTGGGAAGAGCCCGTCATTGCGAATGTGAGGTATGAACATGAAGCAATCTGTGCTTCTACGGGCTCAGCACAGGTACTTCGAGGGGCTCAATACAGGTATTCTACGGGTGGTAAAAACCATGACTCCGTATTGGTGGATTGCTTCACTTCGCTCAGCACAGGTGCTTCGCTGCGTTCGCAATGACGTTTGGGAAGAGCCTTCTAAATCTGTGAATTCAGCTGGCGTAATATAAAAAACTTGTAATTGAGCGAAAGCTCTACAAATGTGTTATTTACAGTGTAGTTGAGCATAGAGAAGCTATCGCAGAAAACCGACTCGAAACCATAACTCAGTTTCAGGTCAATATCCATGTGCTTGCTTGCCTCATAGCCGATGCCGGCTTTCAAACCGTAGTCCCATTGCCGCATTTTTGATGAATAATCGAGTTCCTGCTCAATAATATCCGGACTGAACCCAACCCTGCCGATTCCTTTTGCATAGGTATTGCTCTTCTGCAACCATGCCGTGTAAAGTCCGAACAACCCGTTCATTTTTTCGGTAATGCGCATCTGATGCGTGAGTGACTGTTCCAGATAATAGTTGTCGAAACATCCCACTGCAGTTCCATTGAAAAAAGTCTCCACTTCGAACACAACTTCCGGAAATAAAGGATGCTGAATGCGGTCGACATAGGCTACACTGTCAAGCGGAGTTTCGAAGGTGGTGCGCTTGCGCGTCATGGAAACCTCATAAATCAGGCTATAGTTCTCCGTAAAATCGAATTTTACAAACAAGCCTACATTCCGACCTGGCTTGGGAGCACCTTTAGCCCCTTCGGGAATAAAACTGTAGGGCACCGGCGAACCGGCTACCATTCCCAGTTTAGGCCCGAACGAAATGGTCTGGCTGAATGCACTGGCACTCAGATACACTAAAACAGCGAGAAGGGTAATTTTTTGCATTATCTTATTTAAAATAAATCTTTACGGTTTTAACCAACCCGGCATTGTCGCTGTAACGACAAACGTAAATTCCGGTGCGCAATCCGTCGAAATTCATCTCTCTTTTCAGTCCCTCAATGCTATAGGAATACAGCTTTTTGCCGGTCATATCAAACAATTCTATGCTTGCGGGCTTCACGTAATTCCTTTCTACCGAAATGTTTTTACCATACGAATCGAAGAGGATATGCACTTCGTTTACTCCGGCGTGGTTTGGTTGCACCGACGACAAATCGTAGTACAAATCGATGTTGTCGACGTACAGTTTGCTGCCGATACCTCCCTGAAATATATCGCCATGCTTGCTCGACGAAAATATTACGGCAATCGTATCGGGTATCAACGAGTTGTAATAATTGAACGGTAAATCGAAATACGTATAGCTGCTCACCGTGGTGTAAGTGTACAACTCGGCGCGGGCAATTTCTACCCTCTCGCTGCCATTCCAGCGCGAAAGTACGGCATAAATCGAACAGGTATCGATGGTGCCACCGCTCTGGTTGGCGGGAGTGTATTTGTACCAGCCGCGGAATGCGGTGGGCTTGCCGGTGAAAGGAACACCAAAATGAGCTTGTGAATTAATAAATGCAGATTCAAACCAACCGGTAAATAGATTGCCGGAGGCAGTGTTCCCATAAATATCTAGTGTTTCGAGACAGGCAGCGAAACTACCACTCTGAGAATCTTCGGTACGGTAGGTTGGATATGTTCCTGTAATAGTTGCTGCAGGGTTTCCTGATGCCCAAGTACTAGTAGGTAAACAAATCCAATAAGGGATAAAAGTTGAAGATTGTTGCCAATCTTCAAAATCCATGTTGGGCAGGGTTGTTTGTGCCGTCGATAAAACACAGATAGAAATAATGGTACATAAAAGTAAAATACGCTTCATAATAATAAATGCTTAAAATTAAATTAAAGGCAAATATAATGAATGTGTTTAAAAAAAAATACTTAAAATGAAGAATGATTAACAGTAGCGTATTGATAAATTAAAGGTAATCGACACATTTTTCGAGTTTCATTCCTCGTGATCCTTTTAATAGTATAAGGTATCCGGTAGGAGGGTTTTTCGAAAAGTATTTGCTGAGCAACTCTGTTGATTCGAAAAAATGATACGAGAATTTGTCTTTGAAATTAGAAAAGACGCTTCCCACAAGGTAAACATCGCTATATTCCGAATTATGAATAAAATCGAGAATTGTATGGTGCTCTTTTTCTGAATCGGTTCCAAGCTCAAGCATATCGCCAAGAATCATGCATTTTTTAGTGTTGTCGTAATTATTGAAATTAATAATTGCAGCCATCATGCTGGTGGGGTTGGCGTTATATAAGTCGAGAATCAGCTGATTGCGTCGGCCTTTAACCCATTGCGAACGGTTGTTGCTGGGAGTGTAGGTACTTATAGTTTTATCGATAATGCTCCCTGCAATATTGAAATAATTACCAATTGCAATGGCAGAAAGAATGTTCTCGAAATTGTAGTCGCCAATAAGGAATGAGTAGGCCAAGCCTGTATTCTGTCCGCATATCCAGTCAACGCCCACATATATTTCTTTATAGGTAATTTTTCCGTAGCAGAACGATTCGTCAGAAACGCCGTAGTTTACGCTTGGGTAACTGCCCACGAGTTTTTTCAGTATCGGGTTTTCGTTGTTCAGAAAAATTATTCCTTCATGACCCATGAGGTAGTCGTAGAGTTCGGCTTTTGTTTTAATAATTGCCTCTACTGAGCCGAATCCTTCGAGGTGGGCCTTGCCGATATTGGTGATCAGTCCGTAGTTTGGCTGGGCAATATCGCAAAGCAGAGCTATTTCGCCCGGGTGGTTTGCACCCATTTCAACCACACCCATGTCGGTAGTGTGGTTCATCGAAAGAATGGTGAGCGGAACACCAATATGGTTGTTCATATTTCCGCGGGTTGCATTCACCCTGAATTTTTTCGATAGTATGGCAGATATCAGCTCTTTGGTGGTGGTTTTACCGTTGGTACCTGTAATGGCAATCACGGGTATTCGGAGTTGCTTACGGTGATGCCGTGCAAGATCCTGCAATGCCTGGAGCACGTTGTTCACTACCAGATATTTGTCGTTCAATGCCACTGCAGGTTTATCGACAACGGCATAAGCGCAGCCCATTTCGATGGCCTGTGCGGCAAAATTGTTTCCGTCGAAGTTTTCGCCCGACAAGGCAAAGAAAACCGATCCGGGAGTTACCCTTCGGCTGTCGGTGCAAACAGAACGTGTTTTGAGAAAAATTTTGTAAAGTTGTTCAGTCGTTACCATTATAAAATGAAAAGCCCCATAAGAGGGGCTTTATTTAGTTTTTAATACCATCCTATTTTTTTCCCTGCACAGGCGATCCTACCCTCACCATGGCACAACGGAAGCCAAGGTCGGCTCGGGCCATTTTTTCATCGAGGAATCGTCGGTTCGCAGGCACCATCCAATATGCTCTATCGTTCCACGACCCACCTTTGAACACTCGCGAGCGGTCGGTAGTCAGCGATTTCATATTGTCGCCTTTGTTGCCTTTCGGATTCATTTTATCATATTGTCCTGCACCCCATTCTCCATCGCGCCCCCAGTTTCCATCCTTGTACATATATCCGGTGTAGGCAAAAATATCGCGTGGCAGCAATCGCTCTCCGTCGGTGAATTCGATAACACCTCCGGGCAATACTTTTGATCCGTCAGGCAGAATAACAACCTGTTTCCCGCTGTCCTGAGTTATTCTGTAACCATTAGGCAGGGTGTAGGTAGGAACATTATTCTGGTCAACCCTTATGACGATTTTATTGGGCAGGAATATTTCAATATCGTTTCCTGTTTTGCGGTAACTGCTTCCTTTCGGAAGTTTGGTGAGGTCGATACTGTCAATTGGATTGTGCACTTTCAGTGTATCGGGTTTATAGTCTACCTTTGAATTCCAGTAGTTAGCAGCACCGCCCGGGATAAGTGATTCAAGGTCGCCGTCGAGGTAGTTGCGGTTGTCGGCAGTAGTATAGTTTTCGCGATTAAAGCAGGCTTCATCGCTAACGGGTTTGCGTTGAATCTGACCTACATAGTTGAAGTAGTTTGAGGCCTCGGGAGTGAGGGTTACTTCACCGTTTTCAGGGTCAATAGTAATGTTGTAATCATCGTACACATTCCCACGGTAAGGCCTGAATTCCTCCATGTCGTCGTATGTCATGTCGCGGTAAACGTCCATTACCCATTCGTTCACATTACCGGCCATGCAATACAGACCGTATTCATTGGGCCAGTACGATTTAACGGGAGCTGAGATGTCGGCTTTGTCGTTCAGCGCACCGGCTACCCCCATGTTGTCGCCACGTCCGCGCATCGAGTTTGCCATGATCTGTCCGCGTTCATCGCCCTTCCGGCTGTCGTTGCGGATATAATGGCCGTTCCAGGGATAGAGTCTGCGGTTGTAAATACGTTCGTTGTAAGTGTTACCGATATGTGCAAGGGCTGCAAATTCCCATTCGGCTTCGGTCGGGAGTCGGTAGCGCGGCAGAAAAATGCCGTCTTCCGTTCTCACGTTTCTGCGTGTTTCGGTAACATTTTGCTGTTGTTTGTTTTTATTGTCGGTATCGAAATAATCGGCGGGTCTGTAAAGATTGTCAACTTTACCGTCGTGATTCGTATTGCCTTTGTTTTTATTGTCTTTTGAAACAGGCAATTCAAGGGTAATATCGTAGCTTGAGGAGCTGAAAAGGTATGAGTCAAGATTAAACTGATTCACTCCCTGACGTGGAACGAGATTGTCGACGAAGATGCCTTCGCGAACAAGAATTACTTCATTCACACGGTCGGTTCTCCAGTCGCTGTACTTAGAGGCCTGCACCCAGCTAACACCTACCACGGGATAATCTTCGTATGCAGGGTGGCGCAGATAGAGTTCCACCATGGGTTCATTGAAAGCCAGACGCTGTCTCCACACCAGGGTGTCGGGCAGGGCTTCATTATATATAAAGTATTTTTCCTGACCGTAAACATACCGTAGCCAGTAGAGGTATTCGAGATAATCGATGTTCCTTATCTCGGTTTCGTCCATATAGAATGAAGAAACGGTAACGCGGCGGGGTGCATTGTTCCAGTCGAAGATAACGTCTTGTTCTGTGCGCCCCATGGCGTAAGAACCACCTTCGATAAACACCAGACCGGGGCCTGTTTCCTGTTCATATTCCGGATGGTTTTCGAATCCTCCGTGTTTGGGGTCATTATAATTACGCCCTGTAGTATTCGAAACCTCTTTTTTGCAGGAAACAAATGCTACCATGAGTAAAATAATAAATGACCATGTAAACAAGTTAGTTTTCATATTTATAAAATATTAAACATTTCTATCAATAATAACTAAAATGAGGGGCAACTTATTACACGTTTCTTCGCAGCTTTTTCGTGACATGGGAAAATATATGCAAAAGAAACCTCGTGCGACCCGTAAGTAGAGTTGCGCAAACGCGACACAGTGAAGTCGTAGCTGTAGGCAAAGCGGATGTTGTCCTGACGGAATCCGACAAGCATAATGAAGGAATCGTACTGGAAGTTGAAATTCTGACGGAGCCAGAATCCGGCAACGATAGCCTTGCGGTTCACATAGATACCCCAGTTGAACTGCTGGAACTGACCTTGCTGGTGAAACAACAGCTGCGGTGACAACGAAAGTTCGCCACGGCGGAATTTCTTATTATTTATAGGTATGTCGGTTCCAAAATGTGCGGTAAATTTACGGGGCAACACAGCGTCGCTGCCACGGAGGAACGATTCCGAAGGCTCGGTAAGGTGATGAACGGCTACACCGAAGAAAGTTCTTTCGGTAAAACCAATCAGACCAACCGAAAAATCAACATAATTTTTATTGTCATTTACAAGATCGGGGTTTTCCTGAGTAGTGTAGATAGGACCATACAACGGATGTATCATATCCGGGAAAATAAAGTCCCATTTAATGGTTTTCATCACAAACGATGCCTGGAAACCGCCGGCAATGGCAAAATTTCTCGAAACGGGCAAGGTGTAAGAATACATCCCGCTTATGATATTGGTTTTTATCGTGCCGTCGCCCTGCACATCGCTTAATATGTGCAAACCCAGACCGCCCTGCATGAAATTTACATGTTGGTCGTACGACGCACTGTAAGTTACGTATGTTGGCCCTAAGGCTGGCCATTGATTCCTGTACCCGAGCGAAACGCGGGGACATCTCTCCGATCCGGTGAATGCAGGGTTCAGATGCAATGGGTTGGCATAGAATTGCGAAAAATGGGCATCCTGTCCGAGAACAGCTCCGTAAATCCCTGTCAGCAAAATACTTAAGATAAAAAGTATACGTCTTATCATGCTATAACAATTGAACGTCAATTTGCAATTATACAATAAATTTATTTCAAAAAAAATATCAACTACAATATTAGTATAAATTTGGCGTTTTTGAAAAAATGACGAAATCTTTTTTTAAAATTTGTTTTTTAATGTTACCACGTATGTCGTATAAGTTGTTGCTTTTATCTGTAATTGGCTTGTTAATTGGTGTTTACGCATTTTCACAGTCTGTTGAATTTTCCGATTCAATTCGTTGGAACAATCCCATTTTTAGTGTAAATAACGAAAATAAACCTCAAATTATTTTAAGTTTTTCTAATTCAGGGCAAAAAAATGAACATTTTCTTCCCGTTTACTACAAAAAAATTAGAACCCAAAGCGAAATTGTTGTTAAAAACCCCCAAATTGTTAACGCTGTTTACGAAGTGTTACCCGATTCGGTGCTCAACTTTTTAACAGATGTTGATAAAATTAATGAAGAAATTAACATAGAAGTTTTTACCTCTTGCTTTCGCAAGGAATATGCAGTTTCTTTTGAATTTGTACCCTTACGCAGGAACAAAAGTACGGGTCGCATCGAGAAGCTTGTATCGTTTACGCTGCAAAGTACAGCCGTAGTTAAGTCAGAATTCAGAAATACGCGCTCTTACGCTTCGTCATCGAAATTGAGCAGCGGGAAATGGTATAAAATCAAGCTCGATGCTCCGGGTATTTATAAACTGACTTATGAACAATTGACGCAAATGGGTTTTAGCAATTTTTCAACACTCGGAGTGTTCGGGTTTGGAAAAATGCTTCCTAAAAAGAATAACGAAGTCCGCTACGACGACCTGCCCGAAAGAGATATGATGAAGGTGGATGCTAACGCAAACTCGGTGTTCGATGCCGGCGATTACATCCTCTTTTATGCCGACGGCCCCGACCGCATTTATTATGATAACAGTTCGCAGTCATTTAAACACGAAAAGCACGATTATTCGGAGTATGCATATTATTTTATTTCAGACCGCGGCACCTGGAAAAGCCCTCAGGTAATTAACTCCGAAGCAACTTTCAATGCAGTGGTGAACTCCTACAACGAGGTAAAGTTTCTCGAAAAGGACTCTCTCAATGTGCGGGGCATGGGCAGAACCTGGTTCTGGCGTCACTTCGACTTCTATACATCCTATCAGTTCACTCAGAATTTTCCGAACCTTATTACCAGTGAGCCGCTCGATATCGACATTTACCTGGCAGCGCGTTCATCGTTAAGCAGCAATTTTAAAATTTATATTGCAAACACACTGGTAAACACCACACTGATTGGATATGTAAGCGGAAACTACAGCTCCACGTATGCCAAGGAAGAAATTGCCTCTATATCGCACCTTGCAGCGGGACCCGATATCAGTTATCGGATCGACTATATTAAATCTACCAGCGATTCCGAGGGTTGGCTCAATTATATCAGGGCTTCGGGCCGTTGTTCTCTTACCATGTCGTCCGATTTTCTTATTTTCCGCGATATCAACTCGGTCGACCCCGGCAGTATAGCTCAGTTTGTTCTCGGAAATACCAACGCCAATACTGTGGTTTGGGATATTACCGACCCCGTGAATGCGGTTCAGATAAACCCTGTACTTGCCGGAACGCAAACAAAATTTAACCGCAATTCAGAAACCCTGCACGAATACATTGCGTTTAACCCCAGCGGCAGCTTCCAAAGTCCGGTAACCGAAGGCGACGGACTGGGACTGATTGCAAATCAGAACCTGCATGCCCTGGCTAATCCCGACCTTATTATTGTTACCTATCCGGGTTTCAGGGCACAGGCCCAGCAGCTTGCCGACCTCCATACCTTGAACGACGGGATGAGTTGTATTGTGGTTGATCCCGCAATAATTTATAATGAATTTTCGTCGGGATGCCCCGATGTGTCTGCCATTCGCGATTTCGTTAAAATGTTTTACGACAGGGCTGGCAGCGATGACGAAATTCCCGAAAACTTGTTGTTGTTCGGCGATGGCAGCTTCGACAACAAAGCTCCCTCAGGGGTTAATGGCAATTTTGTTCCTACCTATCAGACCACCAATTCGTTCTCGCCCAGTGGTGCGTTTGTGAGCGACGACTTCTATGTGATGCTCGACCCCAACGAAGGAACTGTGAATGGCTACGACGACTCCGATATTGGTATAGGAAGGATTCCTGCAAAATCGGTCAGCGAAGCACAAACGGTTGTAAATAAAATTATTGCATACATTTCATCGGCCTACAAGGGGTCCTGGCGCAACACGGTTACATTTGTCGGTGATGATGCCGAAGATTACGACATCCACCAGATTCATTGTAACGAAATTGCCGATATTGTCAGGGCAAACTATCCGGTATATAATGTCGATAAGATTTTTCTCGACTCATACGAACAGGTTAGCACCGTTCAGGGAATGCGCTACCCTGAGGTGAACGAGGCAATCGATAACAGGATACAAAAGGGTACGCTGATATTCAATTATACCGGTCATGGAAACACCAAAACGCTTGCGCATGAGGTGGTTGTTGATTTGTCGCAGATTAATTCATGGGTCAACAACAACAATTACGCAATATTTTTTACTGCTACCTGCGAATTTTCGCGTTTCGACGATTTCGAACTGGTGTCGGCAGGCGAACAGGTGTTGCTCAACCCACACGGTGGCGGCATAGCATTGTTCACTACCAGCCGTTTGGTGCAGGCCGGTGCCAACACATCACTCAACAAAGCATTTTATAATTATTTCTTTGTAAAAGATGCCGACCTGAAACCCTATACCATGGGGCAGATTATCATCCGAACAAAGAACGAGTTGAACAGCGATACAAATAAACGCAATTTTGTGTTGCTCGGCGACCCGGCCATGTGTCCGGCCCTGCCGCAATACAATGTGGTTACTACTTCTATCAACGGTATTAATGTGAGCAGCTTCGCCGATACGGTTGGGGCTCGAAGCAAGGTTATTGTTACAGGGTATATTCAGGATGAAGATGGAAATAAAATGTCGGGTTTTAATGGTTTGCTGTTCCCTGTTGTGTACGATAAAAATATGGAGTTTCAGACGCGCGGCAACGATGGAAAACCTCCCCTGGAGTTCTCCGAGCAAATGAACATCCTTTTTAAAGGGCAAACCAGTGTTGTGAATGGCGAATTTACATTCAGCTTTATCGTTCCGGTTGATATCGCTTACTTCTATGGGAATGGCAAAATAAGTTATTATGCCCACGACAACAATGTTGATGCCCACGGGAATTATTCCGAAATCATGATTGGTGGAAGCTCCGACAGCAATATTGCCGACAACGAAGGTCCGGAGATTGAATTATATATGAATAACGAAGATTTTATTATCGGTGGAATTACCGACGAAAACCCCAACCTGTTGGCTTTTGTTTCCGACAGCTCGGGTATCAACACCGTGGGTAGCGGCATCGGTCACGATATACTTGCCGTTCTCGATGAAAATACCAGCCATTCCATTGTGCTGAACGAATACTATGAGTCGAATCTCGACGACTATACTTCCGGGAAAATACTGTATCCGTTCTCCAACCTGGAATTAGGACCCCATACGCTCAGCCTTAAGGTTTGGGATGTGCTTAACAATTCCTCAGTTGCTTATACCGATTTTATGGTTGCCAGCAGCAGTGAATTGGTTATCGACCATGTGTTCAATTATCCGAACCCGTTTTCAACGAACACCCAATTTTATTTCGAACACAACCAACCCAATGTCCCCATGGACGTGCTGATACAGGTGTTTACAGTTGCAGGCAAACTGGTGAAAACCATCGAAGTAGTAGTTGTTTCCGATGGTTTCCGCAGCCAGCCCATAAGCTGGAATGCCCTCGACGATTACGGCGACAAAATTGGTAAAGGAGTGTACATTTATAAAATCAGTGTGAAAGCTCCCAACGGAAATATTGCACGGCAAATCGAAAAGTTGTTTATTATTAATTGAGATTTGTTAAATTAAAAATATAAAAAACACAATAATTTGATTGGCATTATTGTTTAATGCTTATATTTGTTTCATGATAAATAATTGTTTAAAAATGAAGAAAGTAAGATTTTTCATATTGTTGACAAGCGTCTTTGCATTAAATTATTCTTATGCTCAAAATGAGCCTGTAGATATCTGGGGCCGTACCGATAATGTTCCCATTATCACTACTGCTGTTCCTTTTCTGCTTATTGCCCCCGACAGCCGTGCTGCCGGAATGGGTGATGCCGGCGTTGCCGTAAGTCCTGATGCCAATTCTATGCACTGGAACGCTGCAAAATATGCCTTCTGCGAAAAGGAACTGGGTGTGTCGTTATCGTACACTCCATGGCTGCGTCAGCTGGTGCCTGATATGAACCTAGCGTATTTGTCCGCATACAAACAAATTGATGCAGAAAACACCATTGCAGCTTCGCTTCGTTATTTCTCGCTCGGAGGTATCACTTTCACTGATATAAACGGTGGAACCATCCGCGATTTCACGCCCAATGAGTTTTCCATCGACTTTGCTTATTCAAGGTTGCTTGGAAAAAACTTTTCCGGAGCTGTAGCGTTGCGTTACATACATAGCAACCTTACGGGCGGTGTGTCGAATACACCGGGCGAAGACAACCATGCAGGTAATTCGGGCGCAGCCGATGTATCGTTTTTCTACAACAGCGAGAATATTGATCTGGGAAACATGAAAACCAACCTCATGTGGGGTTTGAACATTTCGAACATAGGAGCTAAAATTTCGTACACATCCAATGAAAAACGCAATTTTCTGCCTGCAAATTTCCGCACCGGTGTTGCATACCTTATGAACATTAACGAATACAACAGTATTGTGGTTGCCGTTGATTTGAATAAACTGCTCGTTCCAAGTCCGCCTACGTATCTGCTTGATTCTACCGGGGCAAATGTTTACGATAATAACGGCAATATTGTAATTGCTTATGGGAAAAACCCGGAGATTTCGGTACCTGCCGCTATATTTCAAAGCTGGTACGATGCTGCTGGAATTGCAGAACCATTCAGAAAAGATGAAACCACCCCGAATGTGTTCAAAGAAGAGCTGTCGGAAATTGCATGGAGCTTTGGTATGGAATACTGGTACAACAAACGCTTTGCATTGCGCGCCGGTTATTTCAACGAGCATCAGTACAAGGGAAACCGTAAATATTTCAGTGTGGGTGCCGGTCTGAGGCTGAATGTATTCGGACTCGATTTTTCGTACCTCATACCAACAGCACAGCAACACCCATTACAAAATACACTCCGTTTTACCCTTACCTTCGATATCGACGGACTCTCCGAGGAGAATAACTAAGCGCAGTAACAATGCACAATGTAAGAGTAGGGTTCGGTTATGATGTGCATCAGCTTGCACCCGGTCTTACGCTTACGCTGGGCGGTGTTAAAATTCCTCACTCAAAAGGCTGTATCGCTCATTCCGACGGTGATGTCCTTATCCATGCCGTTTGCGATGCTTTGCTTGGTGCCGCCGGTAAAAGAGATATCGGTTTCCACTTTCCCGACACCGACTCGAAATATAAGGATATCGACAGCAGGCTGCTGCTGGCAGAGGTTTATAATATTATTACCGAAGCGGGTTACGAAACAGGCAATATCGACGTTACGGTATGCCTTCAGAAACCAAAAATTGCTCAGTACACCGATGATATGTGCAAAGTATTGGCATCGGAGATGCATGTAGATATCGGCTGCATCAGCATAAAAGCCACCACTACCGAAAAACTGGGCTTTGTAGGTCGCGAAGAAGGCATTGCCGTGTATGCGGTTGCCTTAATTTTTAAAAGGGAAATATAATGTGTGATTACCGGTTGTTGTCGGGTTGTAATCGCTGATAAAGAAAAACATCGGTGTAGTCTGACCCAATGCGCCTCCAGTCTTTTAACCTTGCCACGCAGCGAAACCCCGATTTCTCAAACAATTGAATACTTACCGTGTTTGAGGCAATAATTTCGCAATAGAGCTGATGTAGCTGAAGATACCCAAAAGCATAGCCGCAATAAATCTCAAGCGCATCGGAAGCATAGTGCTGCTTACGGTATTCGTTGCCTATTAATATGCCCAATGCTGCTTTTCGGTGAAACGGATCAAGCTGGAACATATCGATAATCCCAACGCAGTGGGGCGATTCAATGGTTTCAATCATCAGGCGCTGCTCTTTTGCAGTGTATATATCGCGGTTGCACTGACTGATATATTCCTTAAGCTGAAATCGCGAAAACGGTTCCAGGGTTTCACTTACCACCCACATACCGGTATCGTTTTCCCAGTGATACAACAACTCCAGGTCTTCGGGTTCGGGAGCACGGAGTCGAATTCGGTTATTTTCAAGCTTCACGATCGAGTTTATTTAGGGAACGGATAATTATGCGGAAATCGCGCAGTACGTTGTAATCGCGGGCGTACAAAATATTGGCACTTTCGGCGGTTTGTTGGCTCACTGTTTCTACCCCCGGATCGAGGGGTTTAAGAATACCGGGTTTCAGATAAGGCAACCCTGCGACTCCGGCATTTTTATAGTAACCGACAAAGCTCTTTAGTCCGAAGAAACAAAAAATCAGATTCTTTAGCAGCCGCATGGGGCTTTTTACCAAAAAAAGCAGTATGGGAGCAATGAGCGCAATGGCTATTGACATCGCCACATCGAACAGCCTTTTTTTACGCTTGTTTTTCGGACTGCCAATGCTGTTTAAGTTGATTGAGTAAATGTCGCCGGCGGTATGAACGCTGTTGCTGCCAATTACGGTAACCCCGTCGGGTCCGGCGATCTTGTAATCGATTTTCTGTTCGGCAAGTAACAGCATGTACTTAATTATTTGCTGCGAAGGAAAATCTTTCGCACAAAAAATTACTTCGTTTATTTTGTAAATGCGTACAATTTCGTCGATTTGGGCGATACTACCCATGAAAAATCCGTTGGTTTCTGTCTGCATGGTGCTAACAAAACCAACCACCTGATTGTTCAGCCCGGTCTGATTCAGCAGTGCACTCACCCTTACAATTTCTTCTTTGTTCCCTGCAATAACAACTTTTTTCAGCTTCTGCATGTCGATACGGAATGCACGTATACCTGTGAAGTGAAGAAGGGCTCTCATAAGTGGAATAGCAATGGCGGCGTAAGCTGTGCCAAGCAGAATAAGTGCCCTCGAAAAACGCAGGTGTTCCGGCAGAAGAGAATAATACAGTAAAATGATAACAGAGCCTATAGCAAGTCCCTTAAAAATATTGATTACCCTAAGCGGTCGGTCGTAGCCTCCTGTGAAAAGTAAGGTTATCAGCCATGTGATAATATATGCGGGAACAGCATAGTGGAAAAACTCCGGGGGATAGTAATCAATTTCCCCGAACTTGAGCAGACTCCATTGCGGTGTAAGAAAGTAATATCCTGCAAATATAAGAATCGCGTCGAGTGCAGGAGCAACAAGCCTCAATAGGAACCGGTGTGCTATAGCAAGAAATGCACGGAAATATATAGCCATGTTTATGAGAAACGAAAACATCCGGGCATTTTTTCTGTTGAAATGCTTTCTGGCGAATATGATCATGGCTTTATAGAAAACCATAACATAGTTGATGCTTCCTTTTTTAGTACTTTCTCCTTTGTAGTGAATAATGGTGGTCTCCGGGAAATAATAGTTGTTGTATCCCGCTTTGGTGATTCGGTACGACAGGTCGATGTCTTCTCCGTACATGAAATAATCTTCGTCGAGCAGCCCGATGGTTTTAAGAACACTGTGTCGCAACAGCATGAATGCACCGCTTAGGACATCCACTTTGTGTATTTTTTCTTTGTCGAGATTTGATAGGTGATATCGCCCGAAACGTTCCGATTTTGGAAATAGTTTCGATAACCCGAATATTTTATAGAAGGCAACAGCTGGCGTGGGCAATCCCCGTTTCGATTCTGGAAGAAAGCGACCTTTACCGTCGATCATCTTCACGCCAAGCCCTCCTGCATCGCTATGGGAATCCATAAACCCAATCACTGCCGTGAAAGTGTTTTCCTGAACCACTGTGTCGGGATTAAGCAGCAATATATATTCACCCTGCGCTTGCTTGATAGCCTGATTGTTGGCGTAAGAAAAACCGTAATTTTTTTTGTTGGTAATAAGCTTAACTGTAGGGAATTTATCTTTCACCAAAGCACAAGAGCCGTCAACCGAATTGTTATCAACCACAGTAACCTCTGCATCGATACTTCCAATGGCAGAAAAAACCGAATGAAGGCACTGTTCCAGAAAGTGCTTTACATTGTAGTTGACAATTATTACCGACAGTTTCATAATAAAAAACAGGGCTTAAAGATATAAATTTAGGCGACATTACGCACCGAAAAGGCAGGTTTCAATCAATAAAATTTGACAATGTTTAGTTTTCCTATTCCTTTTTGTGCCGGACTGCTTTCGGGGCACTGAAGAAAAACTCGGCATCGTAACCCGGTGCAGCAGAATTGCGGTTGAGGTAGGTCTTTTTATCCTGTGGTTTCATGCGGTTTTCGGGTAATGAATAGTTGTCAGGGCAAAAAACCAGTCGGTAAAGATTATGCAGATACAGGTAATCGAGTCCTGCAAAATCCCAGCGGTTGGTAGGATCAGGAGCTCCTTTACCGGGCCAAATCATTCGCGACGAACTGTTCCATAATTCGGAGTACTCCGGGTTACTCTGAACGGAAGTAGGGCCTGCGGCAGGAGCTGCTTCAAGCAAACTGCGATAGTACAGCTTGTCCTCCTCGAAATATCGGGTACCCGGTGAATACAACGACTTGTATTTTTCAGGATGCAGAATATTAAGTATTAGCAACTGATGTTCATAGGTTAAACGTTTCCTTTTGTCGCGAAGAGCGTAGAACAGATTTTTTGATTTTCGGTTCCAGTTGATATCAGCTATTACTGCCAAATCGCGGAGCATATAATCATCGATGCTTTTTGGCAGCGGAAAACTGCCTCCGGGAAGCAAGCGCATCTGCTTGAATAATAAAGCTTTAAATAGATAAGGATTGACGCCATAGGCCGACTTTCCAAGATGATGGTTCTGAGTACTTGTAATCGCATTCCCCGCCTCAGCAACGCCATATGAATTAATCCATAAGCCCATATCCTCGCCCGAACCTTCTGCCACCAGTTCGTTGGTAACAGGATTGGTGATATACCATGGAGTGGATATCAGCGATAAAAAATGGTTGGAGCTCACTTTTGCCATTCCGCAACAGGGCTTCAGGCACAGCGATTTTTCGGGGTAGGGGTGTTGCATTTGTCCGATAAGCCGATTGGCCAGATCTTCAACCCAGCGCGAAATGTAAATGCTGTCGTCAGCAAGTATCTGTTTACTCGCTAAGTACTCCGGGATAAGCGTGTTGATGAAATTAACACTGACCATATACTGGGGTTCGTCATCAACAAGCATTTTAACCATGGCAAGTGCGTGAAGCATACGGATAATGTTATCCTGACTCATTTCTTCTTTTGGAACAACGCCCATTTTGAAAATCGACTGATAGGTATTTGTACCGTCTTTAGTCTTATTTATTTTGCCAAAACCAATGTTAAAGTGTGTCGAATAACGGTACCAGAACCCCAGGCTTACATCATCGCGTATCAGAAAGCCGTTGATATCGGAGGGATATTCAATATATTCGCGTATTGTGTCGCCGTCAACAAGCTTCGATTTGTTTTCGTGCAGGCGAAGTGTGTATTCCGAGTACAGGTCGAGGCGTTCTATGGCAAGCAAAGCGTATATCAACATCTCATAGGTCTCCTGATAATCCCGCCCATTGTTTTTAAGAAGGCGGTATTCCGTGGCAAGAAAACCCAGATAGTGGTTGAAATTACAGTTCCCATCGCCCCAGCTGATATAAACAGGTTTCCCCAGTGTATCGAGCACGCGGTCGGTAGCAGGTATATTCACACCAAAATCTTCGACATCAGGACTAACCACTACAAAATCGTCGAATAATCTTGCCCTGTAATGGGCGTATTTATCCAGCAGAGCATCGCCTGATTGTGCGGTTGAAGTGTACACAAACAGAACGCAAAATACTGCTGTTAATATGAAAGCTTTGTTTTTCAGCCTCGTATGGTTTACTGCAAAATTAATTTTTATGTTTTAATTTTAATTTGGAGTTAATAAATAAATCGAGGCAACTTATTTATTACATTCGCATAAACCAATATGCGATGGAAGAAGATGTAGTTTTTGCAGGTTTCGATACCCTGCAAATGTTTATGAAAGAGTGCCTTATGGCTGCAGGTGTGCCTGCTGATGATGCCGAAACAGTGTCGGATGTTCTCATCGAAGCTGATAAATTTGGTATCGATTCCCATGGAATCAACCGCCTAAAGCCCATATATATCGACCGCATACGTGATGGAATACTTAATCCGGTTACCAAAATTGATGTAGTCAAGGACACTTTCACCACAGCGGTGCTTGACGCTAACAATGGCATGGGTCATGTGGTTTCGAAGGCGGCTATGAAAATGGCAATCGAAAAAGCCCGGGTTTACGGAATGGGTATGGTAGCTGTGCGTAACAGCTCACATTATGGTATTGCCGGATATTACGGAATGATGGCAGCAGCCGAAAATATGATCGGAATTACGGGTACTAACGCCAGGCCTTCGATAGCCCCCACTTTTGGTATAGATAATATGCTAGGAACCAACCCGCTTACTTTTGTTGTTCCCTCTGATGAGGATTTTCCATTTTTTCTCGATTGCGCAACCTCAGTAAGTCAGCGCGGAAAAATTGAATTTTATGCCAAAAACGGCAAACAGCTACCCAAAGGATGGGTCATCGACAGGAGCGGAGAAAGTAAAACCGACCCTGCAGAAGTGTTAACCGATCTGACCAAAGGCAATGCAGCCCTCACACCATTGGGTGGAATTGGAGAGGAAACGGGTGGGTACAAAGGTTACGGCTACGCAACTGTTGTCGAAATTCTTTCGGCTGCATTGCAGGGCGGTGTATTTATGAATGCTCTCACTGGTTTCGACAACGGAAAGAAAGTGCCTTACAGATTGGGGCATTTCTTTATTGCAATCAATATCGGGCATTTTACTGAGGTAAGCGAGTTTAAATCTACTACCGGAAATATTCTGAGAGAGTTGCGAAACTCGGCAAAAATGCCGGGAGCAGAAAGAATTTATACGGCAGGAGAAAAAGAATATATCCATCTTCAGGAACGGTCGTTGAGCGGTGTGCCACTGAACAAGGCCATGCGCATGGAGATACGTGCCCTTGCTGAAATGTTTAAGCTTTCAGGTTACGAACATTTATATTAATTCGATATGAGCTACGAAAAAAAATCGTTTACAACCTCCGACGGAATTGCGGTTTTTTACCATAAGTGGATTCCGGATACCAGTTATATTAGGGCTTCTATTGTGATTGCCCATGGGATGGCAGAGCATGGATTTCGGTACTGTAATTTTGCTTCAGCATTGAATGCCAATGGTTTTGTGGTGTATGCCCCCGACCATCGGGGGCATGGAGCAACTGCTGGTTCCCCTGAAAAAACAGGGTATTTTGCCGATACCAAAGGGTGGTGTAAAGTTACCAGTGATATTCGCGAAATGATATGTATTGCACGCGCCGAAAACCCAGGGAAACCTTCGTATCTTCTGGGGCACAGCATGGGTTCTTTCATCGCCAGAACCTATATTTGTCTGCATGGCAACCAAATTGATGGAGTAATATTGTCGGGAACAGGGCAGAACCCAAGCCTTATTCTTTATGCAGGTAGTTTTATTGCCTGGATAATCGGAAAAATTAAAGGGAAAAAGCACCGTTCCAGATTCCTCGATAATTTGTCGTTCGGCAGCTTTAACAAGGGCTACAGTACTCCATTTCAGTGGCTTTCGCGCGATAGTGCCATTGTGGAACAATATATTGCCGACCCATATTGCGGACAGGTTTTTACTGCCGGATTTTTCAGCGACCTGTTCCATGGGCTTTTATTTATTGGTAAAAGAAAAAACCTTGATAATATGCCCAAGCAGCTTCCTGTGTTTTTTATATCAGGCGACAACGACCCGGTAGGCGCTAAGGGCAAGGGAGTTTCGAAAGTTCACAAGGCTTTTCTCGATTGCGGAATGACCGATGTGCGGTTTACACTGTACGAAGGGGCAAGGCATGAGGTGCTCAACGAAACCAATCGCAACGAGGTGTATGATGATGTTATAAAGTGGCTCCGACGAAAAATTCTGTATCATGGGCGATAACAAAACTTATATACTCTCATTCGATCAGGGTACAACCAGTTCCAGAACGGTGCTTTTCGACGAACGGTTCCGGATTGTTGGAATAGAGCAACAGGAAATACAGCAATTTTATCCCAGACCCGGGTGGGTGGAACAGGACCCGGTAGAAATACTCGAAGCGCAACTGTTTGTTTTACGGAAGCTCATCCATCGTTTGGGGATAGAACCTTCATCCATTGCATCTCTTGGAATAACAAACCAGCGTGAAACCACGGTTGTTTGGAACCGACACAGCGGAAAACCTGTTTATAATGCCATCATCTGGCAAGACAGGAGAACTGCTGACTACTGCAATTATCTGAAATCAATAAGAATGGAAGAGATCATCAAACAAAAAACAGGACTGGTGATTGATTCTTATTTTTCTGCAACCAAGCTCCGGTGGATTCTCGAAAGTGTTGACGGTGTCAGGAAATCTGCTGAAAACGGCGACTTGCTTTTTGGTACCATTGATACTTGGTTGATTTGGAATCTTACAGGAGGTAAAAGGCATATTACTGATGTAAGCAATGCTTCGAGGACCATGATGTTCGACATAAACAAGTTGTGTTGGGACAATGAATTGCTTGATATTTTCGATATCCCTTCTGCTATGTTGCCTGAAGTAGTTGCTTCGAGCGGTACATTTGGTATTGCGAAAACCGGACTTACCGGTAAAGGAAATATTGAAATTGGCGGGATTGCAGGAGACCAGCAGGCAGCCTTGTTTGGGCAGGCATGTTTTGATGAAGGAATGGTTAAAAATACCTATGGAACAGGTTGCTTTATGTTGCTGAATACAGGGAGTAAACCCTGTAATTCACAAAATGGACTTCTTTCAACTGTGGCATGGAAAGTTAACGATTCCGTTGTTTATGCTGCAGAAGGTAGCGTATTTATCGCAGGTGCAGCTGTTAAATGGTTGCGCGATGGAATTCACCTTATCCGTGACGCCGCCGAAACCAATACCATATCACAGTCGTTAAGCGATAGCGGTGATATATTTGTGGTACCGGCTTTCGTAGGCTTGGGTGCACCGTATTGGGATATGAAAGCCCGTGGCGCTATTCTTGGAATTACTCAGGGCGTAACCGAAAAACATATTGTTAGGGCAACGCTGGAGTCGCTTGCCTATCAAACCTGTGATGTGCTTGAAGCCATGAGGCAATCGACAGGAATTAAGATTAAAATCCTCAAAGCTGATGGCGGAGCAAGTGCTAACAATTACCTGATGCAGTTCCAAAGCGATATGCTGCAGATTGATGTGGTGCGACCGGAGATAATTGAATCAACTGCACTGGGTGCTGCTTACCTTGCGGCTATTTCAGCAGGAATGTGCGATATGAAAAGCATATCGAAAATGTGGCAACCGGCGCAGGTGTTCAGTCCCTCTATGCCGGTAGAAAAACGAGAGGCATTGTACCTTAAATGGAAGAAAGCAGTTTCGCGTTGTATGAACTGGGAAGATTGAAGAAAGTTTTACTGTCCTGATTAATTGCCCAACTCAATTTCAGCAACTAACCCATAATGATCGGAATAGTCGGTTGTTTTTCCCAAAAAATCGCGAGTTAAACGTAAAACATACTGATTGTATATCTGGGTCACAGTGTTATGCGCCTGAATAAGGATATAGTCAAGTTGTCTGCTTCGGGAATTGAAATTCCACGAATTGTTGCAGTCGATGGTAAACGGACAGGTGTCGTTAACAGGAAAGTCTAATACATTCAGCACTTCCAGCATGTGCTTATAATCTTCTGTTTCTTCATTGCCGGTATTCATATCCCCGGCAACCAGCACCGGAGTGCGGTCTTTTTTGTTTTTTTCAATCAGGTGGGCGATATCTTTATACTGACTTCTGCGGTGAAATTTTGCTTTTTTCGATCCGCCGGCCTGCAAGTGTGTGCCTGCAAGTTGAAATTTGTGACCGTCCTTCTCTCCTTCAACCAGCGTACAGCCTTTCGATGCCCATGCATCCGCATGAACACCCCTGTTGTATATCACGTGGTCGATATATTTGATGGGTAGTTTACTGACAATCAGAATGCCATTGCTCGTGAATCGACCGAATTTTGTACGCGTATTTACCTGAAAAGGGTATTCCGACTTCAGGTGTTTGCGTATTTTATGCTTCATCTGCACATCGAATACTTCCTGGAAAACAATAATATCATAGTCTTGCGCAAGGCAATGTTCAATTATCCAGTCAACCCGTACATGTTGTAATTTACGCAGAGACTCCGAAAAAATATCAAACCCATTAGGCAGCATCTGAATATTCCATGAGAGTACTTTAAGGATGACGGTCTCTGATGTGTCCGTGATGGTGCGTGGGAAGCTGCTGATACCAATGCAGAGAAAAATGAAAACACTGAGTTTTTTAATCATTCGCATTTTGATTTATATGGCAAATAAAATTATCTTTATTTTACTAAGGACAGGCCATAGAAGTATTATTAAGAAGGAATCGACTAAAATGGATAGCCGATACCAAAGTTAAAGGTCAGGTCGCTGAACTCAAAAGTGCTAAACGTATTCAGCCACCTTTCCCCGATAGGATATTTAGGGTCGTATAGTGGTACCCCGAAATCGAACCGAATTATAAAGAATGAAAAGTCGAAGCGGGCGCCAATGCCTGTGCCCAGTGCAATTTCTTTATAAAATGTTCCGGGTGTAAATAAGGCACCTTCTCTGTCGTCGTCTTTATCAATAGCCCAAATATTTCCTGCATCCAGAAAAATGGCTCCTTCAAGAAATGATGCAATATCGAACCTGTATTCTGCATTTAACATCAATTTCATATCTGCCATTTGATTGATCAGGGAAGTGCTGTTGTATGATCCGGGTCCAAGAGTTCTGACCTGCCATGCCCTGATGTCGTTGGCTCCGCCCGTGAAGTACTTTTTAATGAAGGGTAGGCCATTGCTCTTGCTATTCCCGTAAGGAATGCCTATACCAAAATATGCACGGTAAACAAGGCTGTGTTTCTTGCTGAATACCTGATAAAACCTTAAATCGAGATCTGTTTTCACAAATTGTGCAAACTCAGTTCCGAACAATTGATATGATCCTTCAACAGGCGTTTGCCCTGTCAACTCGAAAATCCCTTCCATCAGGTTACCTGCAGTTTCGACGTTCCACCATAAATACCAGAAGTTCTTTAATTTGTTTATGTTCTGGTTTGTATAGAGCAAGTCGTAGCTGATTACCGAAATGAATTGATTTTCGTAACTGTAGCGAATGAATAAGTTTTCGATTCCTGCCATAAATTCAGGATTGAAATCCCAAATACGCACCTGATACAATTCAATCGGGTTGAAAAAATGCGTCAGATAATTGTTTTCACCCCCTTTCCAGTAATACCCTATAGTAGCGTTTGAAAGCAATCGCGTATAGTCGGGGCGTTTTTGGTAGCTTGTCGACACTGAAAACTGGGTTTTGGGACCTTTATTTTTAACAAACTCATCGTTGCGGTAAAATGGAAGGATAAGTTTGGGCACGTTCAGCGATATTTCTCCGGAAGTTTCAAAAGTATTCAGGAAGCGGTTATCGATACCTTCCACCTGAGTAAGTGTTTGCAGGGCAAGCGACCCTTTTACTGAAAGGTTTTCAGCACCTTTGAACAGATTGCGGTTTTGGTATGTAATAATTCCCGCCGCTCCGAGGTTCCCTGAAGAGTTGGTCCCTTCGATTTCCACACTGTAAGATTGCTTGTTCAGCGATGTAAGGTATATGTAGCAATTCAGCGTTTTCGAATCAGTGCTGTCTGCCACAAGATCAATGTTTATTAATTTGAACTGTTTTAATCCGGATAAATGGCTGTGTGTTTTTTCGATGGTCGAAATATCGTAATAATCACCTTTTTTAATGAACATTGTTTGTATTATTGCCAGTGGCCGGATTTTAAGGTTCCCCGGACTGTAGAAATGGTACCCTTCAAACTCGCTAAGAATCAGCGAATGCAGGTATTTGTCCCGTTCGAGAAGATATTTTTTTTGATCGTATTCGGTAAAAATATATACTTCGCCAATCCGGTATTTTTCGAATTTTCCGGTGGTATCGTTTTCTCCTGTAAAACTATGCCTTATTGCAATGGTAATGTCCGCATTCAAAGGAACGCTATTGGTGTCGGCATAGAAGTGTATGTTGTTGATTGTAAAATCGTAATAACCGTTCTTTTTCATCAGTTTAACAAGACGTGCCTGTTCGGCCTCTACCATATCGAAATCGAGGGGGTCGCCGGTGAGCAACAGACATGAAGCTCCATCCGCTTCTACAATTCTTTTTACCTCCGTATCCTGTATGTCGTAGCTGATATTATTGATCAGGTGAGGCTTTCCTGTGTTTATATTAATGGTAAGCCTGGCTTTTTTTCTTTTGAATTTTACAGTATCACTCACTGTTGCGTGATAGTAACCTTTATAATTCAGAAAGTAATTGATGTTTTGCACAGTCCGTTTACGCAAGGTTTCGTCGTAAACCACAGGAGGTTCTCCCACAACATTGGCAATTTTGTTTTTCCACTTGCGCTCTTTTCCCGTTTTTGCAATATTGTACATCAACAGATGGAACTTAAATATTCCGAAAGTTTGCCGGTTGGGTTTCTGTTTTAAAGTTGACTCCAGGTCGTCGGGATCAATAGCAGAATTGTTGCATTTGATTTTAACATTTGCAAGCAGATACTTGTCAGCAGGGACATGTTTCACTTGACTGCATGACCATGCAAGCATCAGAAGCATTAATCCTGTTGCAGCAGCAATGTGACCGTGCGAAACCTGTTTTCCTGACATAGGTGTATATCACCACAAATATAATGAGAAATTTATTTTACATCAGGCTTTCTTCACAAGGTTGTTAACGATGCATTATTGAAAAAATAGCCCCGATCACAGGGCTATTTTTAAAAATATAAAAACCTATGCCTATAAGGCACCTTCGTCGTAGGCTTTCTCACCATGCAACGATTCATCCAGGCCTACTACTTCCTGTTCTTCGGAAACACGCACTTTGGTAATAAAGTTAATTATTGTAAGCATCAGGTAAGTAAATATGAACGCATAGGCGGCGGCAATTACAATCGATACGAGTTCCTTCCCAAAGAAAGCATAATCGCCTTCGATAAGTCCCGATTGTCCACCAAACGATTTCATGGCAAAAACGCCAAGAAGTACGGTGCCAAGCAGACCACCAATACCGTGAACACCCCAAACGTCGAGTGCGTCATCCCAGCCCAGTTTATTTTTCAGCGACACTGCCAGATAGCACACGGCACCCGCGCTGATTCCGATCAGTACAGCAGCCCAAAGAGGTACGAACCCGGCAGCAGGGGTAATGGTTGCCAAACCGGCCACAGCACCCGTGAGTAAACCGATGAACTTTGGTTTTCCGGTGTGTATCCATTCGATGGCAAGCCAGGTAACCGCGGCAAACGAAGCTGCTGTGTCGGTGTTGAGGAATGCCAGCGTTGTCACCTGGTCAACCGTAAGTTCCGACCCTGCGTTGAATCCGTACCAGCCAAACCAAAGTAAACCGGTTCCGATGGCTACCAGAGGAATTGAGTTGGGAGGAGATTGCCTGTCGCGCCGTTTCCCCACATAGAAAACCGAAGCCAATGCGGCAAAACCGGCAGTACAATGCACCACAATACCTCCTGCGAAGTCTTTTACACCCCATTCGGCAAGTAAACCACCGCCCCATACCATATGTACAAAGGGATAGTAAACAAACACCTGCCATAGCACGAGGAAAATCAGGTACGATTTAAAGGTTACACGGTTCACAAATGCACCGGTAATAAGGGCAGGAGTGATGATCGCAAACATCATCTGGTAGGCTACAAAAATGTAGGTCGGATAATTTTTCCCATTGATGGGGTCAAATGCCTGATCGAAGGGTACATTGCTTAAAAAAGCCATGTCGAAGTTACCGATTACACCACCCTGACCTCCACTGAAACAAAGCGAATAACCGAATCCAATCCACATCACGGTGGTTAAGCCCAGCGATACAAAGGTTTGCATCATAATGCCCAGAATATTTCGCTTACCGGCCATACCGCCATAGAAAAATGCCAGTCCCGGAGTCATAAGCATTACCAGGCTGGTGCACAGAATCATGAACGTTGTTGTTCCTGAGTCGAAAATTGCATTTAAAATCATAAATCCTCCTTGTAATTTTAATTAAGTAATTGGTGAACTAAAATGTGAATCCGGCTGTAAGAAACAAGTTGCCCTTCATGGGATTGCTTTGGAGCATCACCGCAAGGGGAAGTTCGAAACTGTCGGTTATCTGAATTTTTTTTGCAGCACTGATACCCACCCTGCATATTCCGGCCTTATCGCCATAAAAACCGCTAACCGGAGCCGGTTGCAGTGTTACTGGGTCGATGTAATTCAGGTCATCATCGGATGCCGCAGTGAGGTTTGCACCAAGAAACACAGAGAAATCAGTTCCCTTAATCGTGGGGTTGTACGACAGCTCAAGATAGGTTGAGAAGCGATTGTCGCCTGCATAGTCGAGGTCGTTGCCATAGAACATGGTTCCGGCGAAAAACTTCAGAGGCAGTTTCTCGGTTCCGTTAAAAGCAATACCCCCTTCGAAATAGTGACCGGTTTCTCCTTTTTTGTAATTGAAATATTGGTTCAACCCTCCATCTGTCGGGAAAAAATAATCGGTTACGATTACTTTAAACATGTCGTTGGCAAAGGTGTAAGCAAGATACAAATCGGCTTCCTGTGCGGGTGCGTTCAGGCTGGTGGTATATGCGCCCCAACTGCCGATTGTGAAGCCATGAGTCGAATATTCGATGCAGGGTTGCACACTGGGAGATGAACCAAAATCGGTACCCCTCCAAACATAGCGACTCCAGATATCAACGCCAACATGAAAAGGTGATTCCTGAGCGTTGACAGCAGTGATGTTAAACATTATCGTCATGCTAACGACAACGAGACTTAGAAAAAGTTTTTTCATAAAATATAGATTACGTGAAACAAATTTTAACCAACACAAATTTGTGTTAATCAAACTGTTTTGAAGTATGAGGAATTCTGAATCAGAGACCGTGCTTCGCTGAAATATTTTTCAGTGATTCACGTAAAAGAATTACAGGTTCACCAACTTGTAGCGTATGGCAATTTTAACCAGATCAACCTGTGATTTTACCATCAGTTTTTGCATGATATGGTTTTTGTGTGATTCAACGGTGCGTATGCTGATAAAGAGTTTCTCAGCAATTTCGAGGTTTGAATAGCCTTCGGCAAAAAACTTCAGAATTTCGATTTCACGTTTCGAAAGTTCGGTTAGCGGATTGACTTCGGTATTGCGGGTGTGATCCGATATTTTGCGTATGATTTTCCCTGTAATGTCGGCATTATAATAGGTGTCACCTCCGGCAATGCGGTTGATGGCGGTAACCAGCTCTTCTTTACCCGTTTCTTTGGGTAGAAAGCCCATGGCACCAGCGCGGCATGCATTCATCACATACTCCTCGTTCTGGTGCATCGAAATTACCAGTACTTTTATTTCGGGTCTGGTCTGGTGCAGGTTTGCGGCAATTTCGATGCCCGACATACCGGGCAGTTCGATGTCGGCTATCAGGATATCCGGATGTGTATTTTCGAGCAAGCGGAACAGTTCGACAGAACTTCCGGCTTCACCCGTAATGCTGATGTTAGGTTCGTCGGACAACACAGCCCTGATTCCATCGCGGAATAGCTTATGGTCGTCGAGCAAAAAAATACTAATGGGTTTATTCATGGGGTTTATTCGGTATGTTTACAAATATCTGAGTTCCTTGACCATTATGGGAATCAATGGTGCAACTGCCACCGAGAAGTTCCACCCTTTCGGTAATGTTACGCAGTCCCTGTCCACGATTTTGGGACAGAATGTCTTGCCCGAAACCGCAACCGTTGTCGCTTACCGTGAGTTCAATGCCTGAATCGTAATTCATCAGCACGATACTCACACGGGTGGCTTTAGAATGTTTGATAATGTTGTTGACGGCTTCCTGTATAATTCGGTACAGATAGGTCTGTATTTTCGAAGGGAGTAGGCTTTCGATATTGGTTTTAAAATCGGCTTCGATATCGGCTCGTGCCAGGATATTCTCACAGAGATTTTTCAAACAACCCTGCAATCCGTAGGATATCAGTACCGATGGCATCAGGTCGTTCGAGATATTACGTACTTCCTGCACGGTTTCGGCAAGCAGCATATTGGTTTCGTCGATTATGGCGTTGTCGTTGTCGGTCTTTCCTTTGGCACGCTGAATACGCATTTTAATACTTAGTAAAACCTGACCCAGACTGTCGTGCAATTCGCGAGACAGGCGTTGCCTCTCGTTTTCCTGCCAGTCTATCATCTCCGATAAACGGCTGATGCGTTCCTTTTCAAGATTTTTGCGTTGTTCATCCAGTTGCTGTGCCATGCGGTTAAAGGCAAGTGTTAGCTGACCCACCTCGTCGGAGCTATGGTTTTCGATCACAGTATCGTAGTTACCTTTGGCGATTTCGAGGGCTGCATTTTTGAGTTTAACCACCGGTTTAATGATGGTATGGGTTACAAAGACTATGAATGCCGTGAAAAGCAATGCCGACAGCATACCCAAAAATATCATGTTGTTGCGGTAGTCATCAATGGGAATAATCGCTTCTTTATAGTCGATTTCTGCCATAATTGCCCAACGAATATTGTTTATCGAAATGATACCATACGAGCTGAGCACCTTAATTCCGCGGTAGTCGTTTATTATTCCCGTGTTGTCGTTGCCGCCGAGGGCATTAATAACCGCATCGGTTTTAGCCTTTAGTTTCAGTACTGAATTGGGGACAAACCTCGACTGACTCCTCATGAGAGTATCGCTGCCCACCAGATACGCTTCACCCGATTTTCCCATGCCGTTGAATGGGTTGTTTTCGTACATGATATCCGAAATAGCCGACGCATTAATTACGAATCCGATTATGAATTTATTGCCGGGCACGTCGAGAGGCAGCAATACAAACAATACGGGATTATTTGCAGAATCCTGAATTATGTCGGTGTAATACACAGGTTGGCTGAATGTACTGTTAAAAATGGTATCCGAAATGTATTTCAGTGGGTCTGATGGCGATGCACTAATAAAAACCCGTTGTTGTGCCGATGTTTCAATCAACCGGTTGTTGTTATTTATGATAAACAATTTTAAAATATCGGGATGCAGCAACAGATAGTTTGAAAAGTATGCTTCGTTCTCGTAGCTGGTTTTCAGGTTTTCGCCTGTTTTCAGGTTTTCGCTTTCCATCAATTCGCACAATTGAGCAACAGGTTTCGAGGAAGCAAAAAGCTTAAGTTCATTGGTGCGTTCACCAAAAAAGTTCTCGATACGGCGGCTTTTTTCCCATTTCACCGAGTTGAGTTGTCCGAAAGTTCTATCGATAATGGCTTTACTGGTTTGGATGTAGGAGAATAAAGCAATCATAAATATAGAGAGCACGACCAGACACACCACGAGCAGCGAAATTTTGAAGGAGATTGATCTGCTGAATTTCATGGTTAAAACACTACAGTTCCACAATTAAAATCTCTACCCTCC
>JAGOLH010000076.1 GCA_017994175.1 Bacteroidales bacterium
ACATGCGTGTTGTTATTCAACGGGTTTCGACTGCAAATGTCCAAATTCTTAATAAGACGGTTGGTGAAATTGCTACAGGATTAGTTGTCTTTCTTGGGATTATTTCTGATGACACACAGGAAGATGTTGACTGGTTGGTCAACAAAATTATAAATCTCAGAATTTTTCCTGATAACACTGGAGTAATGAACAGGTCTTTGCTCGATATTTCCGGGGATATTCTCCTTGTAAGTCAGTTTACATTACATGCAAAAACCAGAAAGGGCAACCGTCCTTCTTATTACTTGGCAGCCAACCCCAACATTGCAATTCCCCTTTACGAACTCTTTATTCATAAATGCAACTCAGTATTGCCAAAACCCGTACAAACTGGTATATTTGGGGCAAATATGGGCGTGTTCTTATGTAACGATGGTCCGGTAACGATTATCATTGACTCTAAAAACAAATATTTGTAAATGCGTTTTGATTTGAAAATAATATTGTTGAGCATTATGACAATCCTATTTTTTCTTACCATGTCATGCACTTCCGACAATGTTGATGGTGGCGCAAAGGGTATTATTAATTTTGGCGAAGGTGATTGTTCGCTTGATTACACATTCAGGTTTTACAGTAAATACACAGGTTATGCCTATTGTATTGAGCAGTCGGTAAACGACAGTCTGCAAAATATTTATAACGTATACCCGTATTGCGATAGTGTTTTTTGCAGTAACGGCAAATACAATTTTGCCCTTGAGCCGGGTATTTATTACATTTTTATAAGAGAATACCCTTTTAGAAGCGATGAAAACAAAATTACGGTTCATTACAAATCAATTGCTGAAACCGAGTTCTTCTTCTACCGTTGCATTTAAAACATTTCTGATGACTATTTCCGAATCACAACAAATGGTTGACCAATGGATTGCACAACATGGCGTTCGCTATTTCAATGTATTAACCAATATGACGATACTAACTGAAGAAATTGGGGAACTGGCCCGTGTTGTAGCACGAATCTATGGAGAGCAATCGCCAAAACCCAACGAAAAACTTAATCTTTCCGAAGAAATGGCAGATGTTTTATGGGTGCTGATTTGTTTAGCCAATCAGACGGGTGTCAACCTTGAGGAGGCTTTTCTGCAGACAATTACCAAAAAGACAAACCGCGACTCACTTCGGCACATTAATAATCCTAAACTTAAATAATTATGAATACTTCTGGCGTTTTTAATGAGTCTTCTCAAATCGGCTTAATGCTTACTGAAATTAAATCGAGTGTACCCAAATCAATTGATTCAACAGTTTTAAAAACAATACTG
The DNA here is from genome assembly GCA_017994175.1 of Bacteroidales bacterium. Classification (GTDB taxonomy): domain Bacteria; phylum Bacteroidota; class Bacteroidia; order Bacteroidales; family ML635J-15; genus JAGOEF01. Next base: position 1,308 of record JAGOLH010000076.1, read on the forward strand.
CACTGCATCGATTTGACAAGTCTTAATGCCACTGATACCAACGCAGGTATCAAAGCTTTTACCGAAAAAGTAAACCTGTTTTCAAGCCATTTTAATATGGATAATGTGGCTGCGATATGTATTTACCCGTCTCTGGTTCCTGTTGTAAAACAATCACTTACCGACAAAAATGTTAAAATTGCCTCTGTAGCCGGTAGTTTTCCATCGTCTCAGACTTACATTACCATTAAACTTGCCGAATGCGAGCTCGCCGTAAATAAGGGTGCTGATGAATTGGATATTGTCATTTCACTTGGTAATTTTTTCGGGGAGCAATATCAGGCGATTTCCGACGAAATTGCTCTTATTAAGTCGCTGCTGCCTGCAACCACACTTAAAGTAATATTAGAAACCGGTGAGTTGAAAACTCTCGAAAACATCTATAAAGCATCTTGGATTGCCATGCAATCAGGCGCCGATTTCATCAAAACTTCAACCGGTAAGTCGCCCGTTTCTGCCACTCCTGAGGCAGTTTTAACAATGTGTATTGCCATTCGTAATTATTTCGCAGAAACAGGGCGCAAAGTAGGTATTAAAGCTTCCGGCGGCATAGTTACACCAGAAGATGCGTTCTATTATTACAATATTGTAGCATCGCAACTGGGTAACGATTGGTTAAATAACTCCTACTTTCGTATAGGGGCATCGCGTTTGGCCAACAATATATTAACTAGCATCCTTTCTACTCCGGTTACATGGTTCTAAACCCTCTCAAATAAAAAACAGAACCACTCCCGCGGTTGTAACTATTGCTCCCGCAATTTCCTTCAATGTAATTTTTTCTTTGAAAAATATTACAGCTGGTGCTATTATTAGTACGGGAACAACCGACATAATACTTGCAGCTACTCCGGTTGCCGCAGCATATTTAACAGCGATAAGAGAGAAGCTTACCCCCAGGAACGGGCCGAACACCGAGCCCAAACCCAAGGAAACAATAGAACCCGGATCGTTTTTCAATGCTTTCAAGGCTCGCCATTTGTTCATCATTGCAAATATTATTACGAATCCAACCGCTCCAGTAATAACCCTAATTTGTGTTGAAGAAATTACATCATAACCCTGCATGCCGTATTTACTAAGCACTAATCCTGTGGCCTGTCCTGCCGCACCACCCACAGCTAACAGAACACCTTTTACCGGATATTTCAGTTTGATTTTTTTTTCGCTTTTTGGGTCATCATCCCTATTCTTTCTGGTTAATATTACCATCGCAATTCCTGCCAATGTTATTAATATGCCCAGTAGACCCGTGGTTTGCATTGTTTCTCCCATTATTGCCCAACCAATCACAGCAGCTAAAGGCGGCGCAAGCGACATTATTAGCATTGCAACTCTGGCGCCAACCACAACATAAGCCTGAAAAAGCATCAAATCACCTATAACAAAACCAATCAATCCTGATATCGATAACCATATCCAATTATGTGCACTGGCTTCTACTGGGAAAAAACTGCCAGTCCTTATCATTGCCATTACCCCGAATAATACAAATGCTATTAATAATCTAAGCAGATTAACCGCCAACGATCCAATCCTTTTGCTTGCGTTCTCGAATGCCAGGGCAGTAACTGTCCAAAAAATAGCAGCAATAAGAGCCGCCCATTCTCCGTAATGATTCAGCATAGCGATTTTCTGTTTGCAATAAAACTATTACTTTTCCCTGTCAATTACGAATTCAAGCACTTTTTGCATTGCTGTTTTTGCAGGGCTGTCACAAAAACTATTCAACTGTGCAGCAGCGGTATTATAATATTCTTTCATCCTGTTTTCAGCATAAACGATACCCTTGTTTTCTAACACATATTTTGTAACCAGCGATAACAGGTAATTATTATCGTTCCCATTTTTCCAGTACTGTAAAACATTTTGCGTAATTCTGTTTTCTGCATTTTTTATAGCACCTATTAATGGCAATGTAGCTTTTCGTTCAAGTATATCGTTTCCGGTAGTTTTTCCGGTTCGGTTCGCAGGTTTATAATCCAGAATATCGTCTTTTATCTGAAAGGCCATACCACATGTTACTCCAAATTCTCCGATTCTTTTTTGCATTTCATCACCTGCACCAACCGAAAATGCTCCCGCTTTACAACATGTACTAATCAGTGAGGCGGTTTTGTTTTCAATAACTTCAAGATAAACTGATTCTTCAAAATTGTTTTTTTGTGAGTTGTCGAGTTGTATAAGTTCTCCCAGACTCATTTTCATTATTGTCGGTGAAATGAGGTCGAACAGTTTATGCTCTCCTTTTTGCGTTGCTATTACCATAGCATTTGCATACATATAATCGCCAATTAAAACAGCCCGTTTGTTTTCCCATATTGCATTCACCGAAGGTTTTCCCCTTCGGAGTGATGATTCATCTACAACATCATCATGTACCAGGGTTGAAGAATGTATTAGTTCCAGCAAGACAGCCGCAATGTGGGTTGTTTCGTTTGGTGTACCAAACATTCGGGCCGATAGATACACCATAATGGGTCTTATAAGCTTTCCCTTTGAGCTTAATATGTAGTCCAGCATTTCAGAAACATACGGGTTTGTGCTGGATGTAAATTCTTTTAGGCGTTTTTCAAATGCTTTAAGATCATCCTGGATAATATCTGTAATGTTTCCCTGAGTATTCATTTTTCAAATTAAACAACTAAATTACTGTATATGTTTCAATATTTAATATGTTTGAACAAATATTTGTTTTCTTTTGTTTATTTATTTTGTAAAATTATATGGCAAAGATAAGAGTTACCAAGAAGTTTGAGTTTGAAATGGCTCACGCGTTGCACGATTACGACGGCTTGTGCAGAACCGTTCATGGGCATTCCTACAAACTGGATGTTACCGTGATTGGCACTCCTTTCACAATGTATGGTCATGAAAAGATTGGAATGGTAATTGCTTTTTCCGACTTTAAAAAAATTGTCAAAGACCTTATTGTTGATGTATATGACCATTCTCTTGTAATAAGCGATAAGGAAAATCTTTCCTCGTTATCGGAAAACTCCGGGTTATTTAACCGGATTCACATAGTTCCTTATCAGCCTACCTGTGAAAATATGATAACTCATTTTGCTGAAATCCTACGCAATATTTTCCCTGGAGGAATACAGCTACATTCACTGAAGCTTCATGAAACAGCCAATTCGTTTGCTGAATGGTTTGCTGAAGACCAGATTTAAAATTTCATTATTTTTTATTTTCATGAGCTTTTAAATATTTCTGGTACTTCCGTGTTTAAAATTATCATTATTGTTTATTGCTTTTGCGGTAATACAGACAAAATTACAAGGGTAATACTGCGGGTATTTTTCATATCTTTACGCCAAAAACAATGAACTACCGAAGCAAAATAGCTACAAAACTGGGTTTTGGCCAAGGTTTGGTACATTTGGGATCTACTTATGGCAATGTGGTTTGCCTTGGTTCTGATATTACTGCTTCTGTAGGAATGAACTTATTTAAGGAAGCTTTCCCTGAGCGTTTTTTTTCGTTTGGTATTGCCGAACAAAACATAGCGGCAGTAGCGGCAGGTTTGGCCTTAAGCGAAAAAATTCCGTTTTTCAGTACCTACGGAGTATTTGCCTCCATGCGTTGTGCCGATCAGATTCGGGTTTCGATCTGCTATAATAATGTACCTGTCAAAATTGGAGGGGCTCATGCAGGTATATCAGTTGGTCCCGATGGTGCTACCCATCAAGCTCTTGAAGATATTTCGGTTATGCGGGCGCTTCCGGGGATGCTTGTACTTTCGCCCTGCGATGCTACCCAAACCCGCCTGGCAACCGTGGCTTCCTTAGAACAATGGAAAGGCCCGGCGTATATACGCTTCGGCCGGGAAGCCATGCCGGATTTCACCGATCCGACTCAGGATTTTCGCATCGGAAAAGGGCAAGTACTTCGCGAAGGCACCGACCTAACACTCATTGGAACCGGGCATCTTACATGGGAGTGCCTTGTTGCTGCCGAATTGCTTGCAAATTCAGGAATTCAAGCTAGAGTAGTGAACATACATACTATTAAACCTATCGACTCGGAATTGATCAGAGATTGTGCAGTTAAAACCGGTCGTATTGTTACAGCCGAAGAGCATCAAATTCATGGAGGATTGGGAAGTTCAGTGGCTGAAGTTGTATGTCAGCTGTATCCAGTTCCTATGCGTATTGTTGGGATGCCTGATTGTTTTGGCGAATCGGGAGAACCGTTATCACTAATGAAAAAGTATGGACTTTGTGCTGAAAACATTGTAATGAGAGCAAAAGAGATACTGTAAAATAATGTTACATCTGTTTATATATCTTATTGTAACAAGCTTGTCGGGCAATTTCGCCGGCAATTACCGAGATACCTGTGAGAAAATTAACCCGTACAATAATGTAGAATTCCTGACAGGAAAAACATTTGCACCTTCCGATAGTTTGTTTTCAGCTTTGCCTCCCCAATGCTCGAATTACGGATCTCAATACCTACTATGTGAGGCTGCCGATTCTTTCAACGCAATGTACGCTGCAGCAAAAAAAGATGGAATTGTCCTTCAGGTAGTATCAGCTTACCGAAGCTTCGATATTCAGAAAAAACTTTGGGAAAATTCATGGGCAAAAAACCGCCGGTCGTTTAGAGATGACAATGGGCTGTCGGCTTATATTCTCCGTTATTTGTCTATGCCGTGTACTTCAAGGCATCACTGGGGAACAGAGGTCGATGTCTGCAGTACTGCGCTATCGTGGTGGCAAACACTATATGGACAAAAGACCTATCGATGGTTGGAGAATAATGCTGCAAAATATGGGTTCTATCAACCCTATGGGCCGCTGGGTCCGGTCCGGAAATCCGGTTATCAGGAAGAAAAATGGCATTGGTCATTTGCCCCGCTGGCTTCGCAGTTCATAGTATTTTATAATAATTCGGTAGGATATCAGCATATAACAGGTTTTTCAGGCTCAAATACTGCAGCTTTTCATCGGGTAATCGAGAACTATGTTTTATCGGTTGATTCTGTTCCATCGGGTTTAATTCGTCTGTAGCAGCGTAATTACACCATATTATTTTGAATAATCATAGAAATTCTTTTTTTACCATCCATTTTAACAATAAACGGTAATGGGGTTTCGATATGCACAAAAAACTCTGTTCGCTCCACCACATGATTTTTCGATAGTTTTTCCCAGTTAATGAATTGCTCTTCATTACAACTTGGAATGCTCAGATATCCCACATTCATCGATGTAACATTATGGAAAAAATGTGATCCTGATGAAGGATCCAACGGAAAACCTTCAAAACCAAGCTCAACAATTACTTTGGCATTGCTGATCTGAGGCCAAACCACCGGTACACCAATCCATTTATCGCGAGTTCCCCATCTACCAGGGCCAATAAGAATATATCGTTTTTTCTCACTTTTCATTTTTTCGTTTAAAACCGCAATTTCTTCGACCATCAATTCAGTTTTCGATTTATCGAATTTTTCGAGATCTATATAAATAATGTCGCAGATATCTTCAATTATTCCATTACCCATGGCTTTAACCGACCTCAGAATAATATCATCCGTATTAATGACACTGTCGTCGATTTCAAAATCATTGACATTGCCTATCAAAGGCTTTATCTGAAGTAAATAAAGCGAAGTTTTGCCCTCTTCGTCTTTGTTCAAATCAACAGCATATTCAATTTCTACCGCAGTTCCCATGGCCTCTTTAACTATTTCGAGAATTTTATCCACGGTTTCGGGAATAGGAGAGTAGTTGTATTTCAGAATATTGGCAAAATTAATAATTCTGGGTCCCTGTGCATCTAAACCCGGAAGAATGCGTTCGTTGTCGATATCATACACCGATGCGCAATGCTTCAGTGTACCGTGCATTTCAGCATCGTAAATATCAAGTTTAATTAATCCGGCATCTTCGCCTTCAAGAATGTCAATATCTTTTTTCTTTAAATCTACAGCATAGAAATGAACCTGAGAATCTTTATACTGATCCTTCAGGCTGGCAATATCCAATTTGGGGTATTTGGGGCAATATCTGAATGCTTTTTCTCCTTCTACTACATATCGCCCAAGGCCCAAAGCCATTACCGAAAAACCGTCTTCCGGAAGCATATACGATACCGGGTAATAGTTATATGACTGCCCTACACCACTTATATGCGGATAATAATAATTTCCAAACCTGTTGCCCACTACTTCCTGGATAACGATTGCCATTTTTTCTTCTTCCAGTTTAAAGTTAACCGCTTCGATATATCCCCTCGACATATCGGAGAAAAGTGATGCATAAACCATTTTTATTGCATCCTGAAATTGCTCCATCCTTACCTCAAAATCTTCGTGGTTATTGGGTATAAGGTAGGTTTCGAAAATTCCGCTAAATGGCTGATATAAAGAATCTTCTAGCAAACTTGACGACCTTATCGCAAGAGGCTTATCGAATTTTTTAAGAATAATTTTTAACTGGCGTACCAGATACCGTGGCAACTGGGCGTCTTTGAATATTTTCCGAAGTTCCTGAAACGGTATTTGTTGAGTGTAATAATCCTTCAGTTGATTTTCTTCAATAAAATCATCGAAAACATCGACGCAGAGAACTATGGTGCGCGGAGTTTTAATATTAATATTTTCGACCAGCGTGTCGAAGTCGAAATCGTAAATCAGGGTATTGATAAAGGCAATCCCCCGACCTTTTCCTCCAAGAGCTCCTTCGCCGATATGAGCTACATTCCGTTCATCGGTGAGCACCGTTTCGTCGAAAGGCAATAAGCGTCCACGTTGAGCCTCATCGCGAAATTCGTGTATTTGTTTTATTAGAAATTTTCTTAAATCAACCACTGTTTTAAAGTCTTCCAATTTATACGGGTTAAGCAGTTTTGCAAGGCTGATTTCTCCTCTGGCCATAAGCCAGCTCGAAAAATGATTTCTGCGCGCATGATAAATGAGAGAATCGTCAGAAATTATTTCGATATATTCCTGAAATGCTTTCAGGTTTTTAGCAACCGCAAGCTGTTGTCCGTCTTTATCGCGGAATACAAAGTTACCGAAACCAACAAAGTAATTTACAAACGTAATAATCTGCTCCTCGTAGTTGTCGGAGTTTTTATTGATGCAAGCATGATTACGCTGAAAAGAGCTTTCAACTTCCGACGATTGAATACACACCGGCAGGTCGAGCAGATTATTTTTAACATATTCCAATAGCTGATATCCGGCGTCCGGTGTAACAATACCCGCTTTTTTATATTTCAAGTCGGTAATTACACACTGAATGTAATCTTTATATTGCTCAATAATCGAAATGGCTTCTTCATAATTATTGGCAAGCAATATTTTCGGCCGGGCGCGTAATCGCAATACTTTGTACAATTCATCGGCTTTCACATCATCAATTATTCGTCTTGTCTGCTCAAGTACAACTTTATATAGAATGGGTAATAACTTGGAATAAAATTTAGCAGAATCCTCTACCACAAGAATAACACGTACCAAGCCCATTGTTGTATCGTTTTTGACATTGATTTTGTCTTCAACCGACTTTATCATGGCAAAAAATATGTTGGAATCGCCATTCCAAACAAAAATACGATCAACACTGTCAGGTTTATTTTCTTCGTAATAGGCAATATCACCATTGTTGTTCAACAGAAAATAAATGGGTATGTACGAAAATTTCTCCTTTATTATTTTACTTACTTCCAGAGGCATACGTTTTTCAAGCCCAATAAAGAAAATAATCAGGTCGTAATGCTTTGTGCTTATTTGCTCATATACTTCTTCGGGAGTAGAGGCTCCGGTTATTCGCGGAGTATAGGCCAGATTTAACTGCCTGTATTCTCCCAGAACATGGTCGGCAAAGCGACCTTCGCGTTCAATGCTATATGCATCGTATAAGGTACCTACAAGCAATATTTCTTTAACATTAAAAGGCACCAGATCGTGGTAGAGGTCTCTGGAATAATTGTTTTCGTTTAAAAATTTATGTAAAAGCTTCCGATTTGAAGAACCTCCTTTGTAGGGTACACTGAAAAGTCCGGGACTGTCATCATTTTTTATCAGTTTCAATGCGGCGATACTGTTGAGGTAACCGGCTATCAATGCCGCAATGTTGTTTATCAACTGCCGTTCTTCAAACATAAATGGCCCTTCATCGATATTGACAAACTCCTTGAGGTAATAAATTTCAACAATCCCGTTTTTATTATTAATAGTAGAAAATTCCTGTTTCATCGACCATGCTGATTCAGAAAATTGTTTTGACCGGTACGTTGTTTTTTCGAATACAATGCGGGCACATGTATATTCAGGGTATTGCCAAGCTGCAGGTAAAATGTCGACAATTTGTTGTAGGGTTTCATCAATCGATTTACCTGTTTTTATTATTGATGTTGTTTGGTTTATACAGGCCAGTTCCTTAAGGCGTTCTTTGGTTTGCTGAACCAACCGGTTGATATCTTCGGCATTATGGGTATTATTTGTCATGACAATGGGGCTTAATTAAACGCAATATAATTAAATAACAACTTATAAAAGTTGTTATAGGGCAAATTTTATCCGCGTTTATTCCCAAAAATCAGAGGCAATTTCGATAAGGTTTCCTTCAGGGTCAGCAATCATGGCTGAACGCATTTTCCATGGTTCATTGCGGGGAAAATATATTGGCTGGGCACCCGCAGAAACGGCTTTACTGAAAAACTTGTCAACTTTGTGGGAATCGCCCACATTAACGGCAAGTTCAAAACTACCATTTACTCCCTGTGGGAACGATGGTTGTAATCCCAGCAAATCAGGAAGCATGCGTCGCTCATACATGGCAAATCGAATCCCTTTATGTTTAAATTCAGCATAAGGGCCTTCTCCATCCCATTCAATTTCGACACCGATTACCTGATGATAGAAATCAACCATTGCGCGTAAATCGTTTACAAATATTCCAATTAGGTTAAAGCTGATGTGGTTCATACAGAACTGTTTTTGGTAAAAATACAAAATCAAACCGATATTCCTTAATCAGGAATTAATCGCTAAAACTCAGTGAGCGAGACAAAATGAGCTATGTACTCTCTTGCAAAGGGAAACTATAAAAATAAACCATCTCTATTTTGGTGTGTAAGTGAAAAAAAAGTGAGTGTGATGTTTTGTACTCTGTACTCACTCTCACACTCACTTTTTTTTGTAGCGGGGACAGGACTCGAACCTGCGACCTCCGGGTTATGAGCCCGACGAGCTACCAACTGCTCTACCCCGCAATGTGGGTGCAAAGATAGTAAATATTTTCAATTATTTACAAATTACTATAAAACTGCCAAAATAATTTGAACACCAACAATCATAAGCACAAGTGCAATGGGGTAGATGGTTGCGTAAGCAACTCCGGGTGCATTGGTATTGGTCATCGAAGTCACCGAACCCAGCCCGGGAGTGCTGGTCATACCGCCGGTAAGTGCACCCAGAAACGAAAGAATATCCATTTTAAAAATAAGAGATCCGAAAATTGCACCTACAATCATAGGTATAATTGTAACTGAAAAGCCTATTAGTAGCAAATTCCAACCTTTTGTAGAAAGAACTTCAATAATATCGGCACCGGCTTCTGTTCCGATTGTGGCCATAAATATTAATAAACCGAATTGCCTCATCAGGTAATTACCGTGCGACGAAACCGAAAAAACAACAGGGCCAATGCGCCCAATACGGCTGATAATAATTGCCATTGCCAGCACACCTCCGGTAGCACCCAACGACAGGTCGAATCCACCAATGTGAATTTTTGGTAAGCCCAGCAGCACTCCAAGCACAATACCGAGCGAAATGGGCCAGAAATCAGATTCGTAAACCTGGTTCTCATTATCACCGAAAAAACCGGCAACTTCACGCAGGTTTTCTTTATTCCCCGCTACCCGTATTCTATCGCCAAACTGCAGCTTCACATCGTAACCCGGGAAAAGCTCAACTCCGCTACGTCTGATTCTGGTAACGACAGCATTATATTTGCTATGTACTTCCAGTTCGCTAATGGCTTTACCCAATACCTGTTTGTTGGTAACCGTAATAAAACGTACTTCGTAATTCTCGCTTAAAGCAATACCAACGGTGGTAACTTTACCTATAAGTGCTTCTACTTTATTCAGAGCTTCAAGCGTTCCTACTGCTTTAATTATGGACCCTTTATACAATGGCGTTTCTTCGCGCGGAGTAAATGCAGCTCCATTCTGTAAAACCCTTGAAATATTTGCCCCTGTCTGTTTACGAAAATGTATTTCAGCTATGCTTTTACCAATAATTTCAGGATTTTCAACAACAAAATTCTTAGAATATAAGCCCGGGTGAGTGCCTTGCAGGTTTTTTTCGTAGTCTTTTTCTGCTTCTTGTATCCGGACTCTCATAATTCGAGGGTAAAGCTTTACAAATAATACTACTCCGATAACTCCAAACGGATAAGCAATACCATAGGCTATCGACGCATTGGCATCGTGCGTTGCTTCAATTATAGCTGCAAGCCCAGGAGTACTGGTCAGAGCTCCGGTAAATATTCCAGCCGCAATAGTGTCTTTTAACCCAAAAATAAAGGCAAAAAGCAGGGTAACAAGCAAACCGGAAACAACAATGACGGTTCCCAGAAGAATAAGTCTCAGCCCCTTTTTTCTGAATGATTCTATCAGCGACGGCCCGGCCTGATATCCAACCGAAAAAATGAACATTACGAGGCCTATCATTTTAAGTTCAGAGGGAATTACAAATCCCCAATAACCCGCAAGTATTGCAACAAAAAGAACGGCCGCCAGATCAAGAGAAATTCCTGCTATTTTAACTTTCCCTAAAAAATATCCTATCAGAATTATCAGGAAAAGTGAAAAATATGGCATTAATAGCAGATTCATTCGGGTTATTAGAGACAACTAAAAGTACACTGAGGGCATTTATATAAAAAATGCTTAACAATACTATAAACCTATGTTTTTAAATAGTTGTCGAGTTCGGTTTAGAACAGAGTTTTGTTAACGATGTAACAGAAAACTCAAGTCCTCGCCGGCAGGAATTTCGCGGGTTTCTGTCCCAAATTTAAATAACCTTAACGGATGAATGCCCTTCATATGCATGTAATTGTCTTTCACATAAAACATGCATCCTTCGCGCAATCCGGCTACATAAATATCAGGGTTCAGAACCATAAATTCCTTAATACGGTCTTCGCGGGTCTCGCCTCCGTGGCCTTCCGGATTCGCATCGAGGTAATGCGGGTTAATCTGAAAAGGCACTAGATTACAAGCATCGAAACCAATCGGGTCGATTATGGGCATATCGTTGGTAGTCATAATAGTGGGGCATGCTACATTGGACCCCGCACTCCAGCCAATAAATTTCGTGCCCGACAATACTTTGCTGCGAATGGGTTCTAAGAGCTTATTATCATGGATTTTACGCAGTAAATTCCATGTGTTTCCACCTCCCACCACAATAGCTTCAGCTTCTTCGACGGCTTTTACCGGATCGGAAAAACGATGTATTGAAATCACATCATGGCCCACTTCGTTAAACCGATTCTTTACTTTGGCTTCGTAATCGTCCCAGCTTACTGTGACTCCCGCATAAGGAATGAACAAGGCTTTTACAGGTTTATTTCCAAGAAAATCGCGGATATCGTATTTTGGGTAATCGAGATAGGCTTCGCCGGCCATTGTCGAATTGCTGATAAGTAATAGTTGCATGATGTTTATTTAATAAGTTAAAGTGTTAATATTAGAAACTAAATACAATTATAGCATTTATTCCCTAATGTTTTAATGATTCTTTTTACTTATAATTTGAAGTATTTGTCAGAACAAATTTTGTTCAGTGTTTTAGCCCCTTAAAAAATCAGACAAAATTATAGACACAAATCTATAACTTTATGCTGATGAAAAAAAGAACATTTACCCAGGAAGAAAAGCTTCGCATTGTAAAGGAAGCCTCAGAAAATGG
>JAGOLH010000077.1 GCA_017994175.1 Bacteroidales bacterium
CCAAAGCAACCCTTTGTTGCCGACATCGGGATACTGGTTTCCACCGATATTGTTGCCATTGAAGCCGCTGCCCACGACCTTGTCGATAAGGCACACAACTGCGACGATGCCTTCCTGAAAGCCAATTCCGTAAGTGGTAAACATCAGATCGACTATGCCGAACAGCTCGGCATGGGAACGAAAAACTATAAACTGGTGAATATCGACGAGTAAGCACCCTGTTGAGTTCATTATTTAAAAAACAATTAAATCACATTCCCTGCTTGGTGTATGCTAAGAAACCAATTGTAACGTACTATATTTGTTTTCGGACAATAGCACGGAACTATACACAACTCGTTCAGCACATTTAATTGTGCACTTAACAATTGCGATAAAGCATTTCGGGATTTACCATGTTGTGATACAATCAAAATATTTGTACCGAAATCACTATGTAAGAAATAATTGATCCTCTTTCTAAAGGATATTCTAAAAACTGTAATTTTGTATTAATACATTCGGGAAAATGAATTATACTGCCTGCATTGAAATGCCACGAAAAATGATTGTTTTTGATAAGTATGTAAAAAGATTCAACGCAAGCTGACTTCAATCTATTCCTGAAAAAGATGTTTTATTTAATTCTATAATATTTTTACGTATTTGAAAACGAAATTGTTGAATTGCATTGAAAATACAAGAATAAATAAGTCCTCGTTGCAAACGAGGACCATTATTAGCATTGCTCATGCTGCGATTTGTATCGGAATAACTATGAAAAAAGCAATATTTCTGATTTTAACAATATTATCGATAACTGTATATGCACAGGAAACTATTAAATTTAATTATAATTACCCCTTGGAATGGACATATAACTGCTACTCGATGGTTGTGCAGAATAATTATTATTACTTATCGGGTACTATAGGGATTACGACTGATGAGTGCGATTCTGGAATTATCGGATATCATATCAATAAAATAAATGATCAGGGAATAAGGGACACTATTGTGATATACAGTAAATGCCATCACAAAAATTATCTTGGTTGGCAGGGATCGATGGTAAATTATAACGATACAATTATTGTTGTCGGATTAAAATATATTGAAGCCAATTTGAACAAAGTATTTATTGTAAAATTAAACCCAGATCTTGATACAATTGCTGATTTTATTTTTATGGACGATACCCTGACCAAAAGGCCACTAAGTATTACGGTTGATGATGAAGGTAATTATATTTTTTGTGGTCAAACCGACAGTAGCTATAATGAAATTGCAAATCCTGCGCCGGACGAAACCTATACAAAATCATATTTGTACAAGGTATCGCCATCGGGAGAAACAATCTGGAAAAAGTCGTACCCAATAACCAATTGTAGCAGCGGTTGCTGGTCGTTTTTTAGGAAAGTTATCAGCACTTATGACAAAGGATACATTGCGATAGGCACAAGTCATGTTAATGTACATAAAAACATAATTGTAAAAGCAGATAGCCTTGGCAATCAGGAATGGGTAAGGTTTTACGGCAACCCGAATTACGAAAATCCATACCTGATGGACATTGTTGAAACTGCCGACTCGTGCATTGTGGTATGTGGGGCCTACGCTTACGATGAAATAGGCGGCGGCTTATACCCCTACGACGGGTGGCTTATCAAATTAGATAAGGATGGGAACGAGAAATGGAATAGGAAATACAGGGATCATGTGCTTACAGGGATGTCGGACTGGAGAGATACAATTTACAGCTTTTATATGGGGATTTATGAACGCGAAAACGGGGACTTGATTACCATATCGGCAACCCACAGCGACGAAAACGGGGTATATATTGCGGATAAGTTCAGGTTGAGGTGTTTGGATAGCGGAGGAAACATACGGTGGGATAGAGTGATTGACAGCGTTGGAGGCCAGACTGGAATATTGCAAGCTCAAAGTGTGAAACCAACTGCTGATGGTGGGATTGCTGTAGCCGGTTCTGCTGAAATATTTTATATGGATGGCACACAATGGACAAGCGACCAACGCATATTCCTGATAAAAACCGACAGTCTGGGCAATGATGTGGAAACCATGGTGAAGCCTGTTGCGGCACAGCCCATAAGTAAATTTGAGTTGGTGTGCTACCCCAACCCGGCAAGCAGTGAGTTTTGGGTTGATTTGCCAGAGGATGACAACGGGGATGTGTTGGAGATATATGCTACCAACGGCAGTTTGGTGTATGAGCAGCCAGCAACACCGGGTTTAAACCGGATTGATTTGTGCGGGGTAAAGCCGGGAATGTTTTTGGTGAAATTGAGAAATGCGAATGTTTTTGGGAAAGTGGTGGTGGAATGAGTGCGTCGTTTCTCCGCCCGTCATTGCGAGGGTTGAAAACCCGAAGCAATCTGTATTTCGACGAGCTTCCCACAGGTACTTCTTTGACGGAATTAATACAGACATTTCAAAAGGTTGTGTTGTAACGTCTTCGTGGATGTGGATTGCTTCACTGCGTTCGCAATGACGTTTGAGAGCCCGTCATTGCGAGGGTTGAAAACCCGAAGCAATCTGTACTTAGGCGGGCGATGATAGATTCGCCTTCAGGTACGGAGATTGCTTCGCTGCGCTCGCAATGACGTTTGAGAAAGGTAAAAATGAAATTTAAGATCTTAAAAAATTAAAACTTCCTCAGCATTTCACAACCCGCTTAACTTTTTAATTTCGTTGAGTTTGTTGAGTGCTTCGAGTGGAGTGAGTCCGTTGATGTCGAGATTTTTAATTTCGTCGCGTATTTGTTTCAGCACGGGGTCTTCGAGCTGAAAAAAGCTGAGTTGAAAGCCTTCACGGCTTTTGGCAATTTTTTCCGTAGGCTTGCTTATATGGGTCTGGTCGCGGCTGCCTTCGAGCTGAACCAGAATTTGCTTTGCTCGTTCAACCACCGAGCGCGGCATACCTGCCATTTCGGCTACATGAATTCCAAAACTATGTTCACTGCCACCGGGTTTGAGCTTTCGCATGAACAGCACTCTGCCCCCGCTTTCTTTCACCGACACATTGTAGTTTCTGATACGTGAAAAAGTTTTTTCCATTTCATTCAGTTCATGATAATGGGTTGCAAACAATGTTTTTGCCCTTGCCCGCGGATTCTCGTGAATAAACTCGGCAATTGCCCATGCAATACTCACCCCATCGTAGGTACTGGTTCCCCTTCCGATTTCGTCGAGCAGCACCAGACTGCGGTCGGAAAGGTTGTTAAGAATGCTGGCAGCCTCATTCATTTCGACCATAAAAGTTGATTCACCCATCGAAATATTATCGGAAGCTCCTACGCGGGTAAATATTTTGTCGATAATACCCAGCGATGCTGACAACACCGGCACATAGCTACCGGCCTGCGCCATTAGGCATATCAAAGCCGTTTGCCTCAGTAATGCCGACTTACCCGACATATTCGGTCCTGTAATCATCATCATTTGCTGAACTTCAGGGTCGAGATACACATCGTTTGTGATATATACATCGCCGGGCAGCAGCAACTTTTCGATCACGGGGTGACGCCCTTCTTTAATGTCGACAATCAGACTATCGTTCATCGACGGGCGGCAATAATGATTTTGTATCGCTACGGTTGCATACGAAATAAGGCAGTCGAGCTGTGCAATCAGGTTGGCATTCAGTTGTATGGTGCTGATGTAGTCGCCCATGCTTAACACAAGGTCGTTGAACAACCGCGTTTCGATTCCGATAATTTTTTCTTCGGCACCCAGAATTTTGCTTTCGTATTCCTTGAGTTCTTCGGTAATATAGCGTTCAGCGCTTACAAGGGTCTGCTTGCGCATCCAGCCGGCAGGCACTTTATCTTTATGGGTATTTCGCACCTCGAAATAATAGCCGAACACATTGTTGAACCCAATACGCAGCGACGATATGCCGGTGTTTTCGATTTCGCGCTCCTGCATCGAAAGCAGATAATCCTTCCCCGATGTGGTAATACTGCGCAGTTCATCAAGCTCTGCCGATACTCCGGCAGCAATAACTTTACCCTTGGCAATCAGGTTCGGGGCGTCTTCCTGCAATTCCCGACCCAGTCGGTTGCAAATATCGGTGCAGGGATTTATCTGGTCGGCAATCCGCTTCAAAATGGCATTTCCACTTTTTTCGCAAAGGCTTTTTGCATTGGTAGCTGCCAAGAGCGACTGCCTCAGCTGCACCATTTCGCGTGGGTTCACCCGCAATGCAGCTACTTTCGAAATAAGTCTTTCGAGGTCGCCGGTACTCGAAATACATGATTTCAGTTTGTCGGAAAGGTCGCTGTCGGTAATAAAACACTCCACAACATCGTGGCGGTCGTTAATTTTTTGTCGGTTCACCAAAGGCATAGCAATCCAGCGACGCAGCAAACGCCCACCCATCGGGCTGGTAGTGCGGTCGAGAATATCGAGAAGCGATTTTCCGCCTTCACTCATAGGCATAAGCAGTTCCAGGTTGCGGACAGTAAATTTATCGAGCCACACATACTGGTCGCGATCGATACGTGAAAGGCTGCTTATGTGCCCGATGTTGCGATGCTCGGTTATATTCAGATAATTCAGTATGGCTCCTGCAGCAATCACTCCATGCACCATTTCGTGTACCCCGAATCCCTTGAGGTTTTTCACCTTAAAATGATTGAGTAGCCTTTCGTTTGCATTTTCCTGAGTAAAAACCCATTCGTCAAGCGGAAATATGGTGTACTTTGAACCGAACTGCTCTACAAACTGGTCTTTGAATTGCCTTTCGTACAGCACTTCTTTGGGACGGAAACTCTGCAACAGTTTATCGATATAATCGGCATCGCCCTGAGAAAGCAGGAATTCTCCCGTTGATATATCGAGTAGAGCCAGTCCAAAGTATTTTTTATCGATAAAAACACTTGCCAGAAAGTTGTTTTCCTTGTTTTCGAGAATCTGATCGTTCAGGGCGACACCCGGGGTAACCAGTTCGGTAATTCCCCGCTTTACAATAGTTTTGGTAAGCTTCGGGTCTTCCAGCTGCTCGCAGATAGCCACCCGCAATCCAGCGCGCACCAGTTTGGGCAGATAGGTGTCGAGCGCATGGTAGGGGAAACCCGCCAGATCGACATACGACGCAGCACCGTTGGCACGTTTTGTAAGTGTAATGCCCAGAATAGCTGAACTGCGGCGTGCATCATCTTCAAATGTTTCATAGAAGTCGCCCACCCTGAACAGCAATATTGCATCGGGGTGTTTGGCCTTGATCGCATAATACTGCTTCATCAAGGGAGTTTCGTCATTTTTAACGGGTGCACTCATCGGTAAAACATTCGGTTCAAAATTATTTAATTAATGCAGAAATTCCGACCAATGTTGAAATCTTTTAAAAACCAAAGGGACTTTAAGTGTTTGTCGCATAGAAAACCATTTGCAGCAATTGGCACAGTGCCTGAGTTTTATTATAATTGCATTTGAAAAACGATACAATGAACGTCCTCGACATTATTATCATCATTCCGTTGGTTTGGTTCGGATTTAAAGGACTTAAAAACGGACTTATCAAAGAAGCAGGAAGTGTTGCTGCATTGGTGTTAGGCATATTCGGTGCTCTGGAGTTTTCGGGCTTCACCGAAAAATACGTCCACAATTTTACCTCGGTATCAGCGCAGTATATTCCGTTAATTGCATTTGCTGTTACCTTCGTGGCAATACTGATTGTAGTTTATTTAATTTCCGGACTGCTCGATAAATTTGTAAACGCCGTTAAACTTGGATGGTTGAACAAGCTTGGCGGTATTGTTTTTGGGGTACTCAAAATTGCATTTATCATAAGCGCTCTGTTCTACATGCTGCACCAGGTGAATACACAGAAAAAATGGATCAGCGAAAGCTATCTGAATACATCGCTTCTCTACAAACCGATTGCCGCAATCATACCCACTGTATATCCGTATATACCCGACATTGAGATTAATAAACATGAGCAAACCAAAGAAGATGAAAAGAAATAGCACATTTTTTTGTTTTTAAAAAAAACTATTATACTTTTGCAGCGTGAAGATAAGGAAATAGTGACAGGGGACAATGTCCCCTGTTTTATTAGAAAAATATGATCGAGAAAAAAGACATAGAAAAACTTGCGACCGGATTTCTGGGTGAAACCCAGTTTCTTGTTGATGTACAGGTAACACAGGGGAATGCAATACGGGTATTTGTTGACGACATGAACGGTCTTGATATTGATGCATGTAAACTATTAAGCCGTAAAATTGAGTCAGCGCTCAACCGTGATGTGGAAGATTTTGAACTCGAAGTTTCGTCGCCGGGGCTGGGAAAGGCTTTTAAGGTGATGCAGCAATATGTGAAATGTACAGGAAAAATGCTGGAGGTCACCCTGAAAAATGGTATAAAAACCGAAGGTATTCTCAGGGAGGTAAATGCAGAAAATATTATTCTGGAAACGATTAGAAAAAAGACAAAAAAAGATCCGGCACCGGTACCCGAAGCAACGTCAATACTGTTTTCAGAAATTAAAACAGCCAACGAAAAATTAATCTTTTAAACATAATAACAAAAAAAATGGAGCACAACAATCTGATCGAAACCTTCTCAGAATTCAAGGAACTGAAGAACATCGACCGTCCCACCATGATCAGCGTTCTGGAAAGCGTTTTTAAAGCTACGCTGGTAAAGCTTTTCGGCAGCGACGAAAACTTTAATATCATTATCAATGTTGACCAGGGTGACTTTGAGATTTGGAGAACCCGTGTAGTTGTAGAAGACAACGAAATCACCGATCCGAACAAAGAAATTAAACTCTCTGAAGCACAAAAAGTGGACGACGATTACGAAGTTGGTGAAGATTTTATCGATGAAGTAAAACTATACGATTTCGGAAGAAGGGCTATTCTTGCGTTGCGTCAAAACCTGCAGGCAAAAATTGCCGAACTCGAAAAAGACAATATCTTCAACAAATACAAAGACCGCATCGGTGAAATTATTTCTGGTGAAGTGTATCAGATTTGGAAAAAAGAGATTCTGATCCTCGACGACGAAGGCAACGAACTGATATTGCCCAAAACGGAGCAGATACCTACCGACTTCTTCCGTAAATCGGACACCGTACGTGCTGTTATTGCTAATGTTGAACTGAGGAACAATACCCCCCGCATCACCTTGTCAAGAACATCGGAGTTATTCCTAGAGCGTCTGTTCGAGCAGGAAGTTCCTGAAATCTTCGACGGACTGATTACCATTAAAAAAATTGTACGCATACCGGGCGAAAGAGCCAAAATAGCCGTGGAATCATACGATGAACGGGTTGATCCGGTTGGAGCCTGCGTGGGAATGAAAGGAAGCCGTATTCATGGCATCGTGAGGGAATTGCGCAACGAAAACATCGATGTAATCAATTACACAGCCAACACACAGCTGTTAATACAACGAGCTCTGAGTCCTGCTAAAATAAGCAGTATTAAGTTGAACAATGAACTCAAGAAAGCGGATGTTTACCTGAAACCCGATCAGGTTTCGCTTGCTATCGGCAAAGGCGGACTAAACATAAAACTGGCAAGTCAGTTGGTAGGCTACACAATCGATGTGTACCGCGAAATGAATGAGGACGAAGAAGACGTTGACCTCGACGAATTCGCTGATGAAATTGATGGCTGGATTATCGACCAGCTGAAAGCTATTGGTTGCGATACTGCAAAGAGCGTTCTGGAGCTCGATATTGCATACCTCGAAAAGCGCACCGACCTCGAAGAAGAAACAATAAAAGAAGTTATTGCCATATTAAAATCGGAATTTGAATAGTAATAAGTACCTGAAAAATAAATATTTACAGATAATTAACACCTATGGATACAGAGAACAAGCCACAAAGATTAGCAAAAATTGCTGCTGAACTCAATGTCGGGATCAGCTCCATTGTTGATTTTTTGGCTAAAAAGGGGCATAAAATCGACTCGAATCCCAATTCAAAAGTTCCGTTTGAGCTCATGCCTTTGTTGCGCAAAGAATTCAGCGACTCCGTAAGCTTAAAGGAGCAATCGAACGATATTTCGCAGCGCACAAAGGAAAGAAAAGCCGTGCTTACCGAAGTACATAGTGAACCGGTGAAACCGGAGCACCCGAAACATGAAGTTGAAGATAAAGAATTGCTTATAAAGGATTCCTCTGGTTTGGAAGGTCCAAAAATTGTTGGTAAAATCAATCTCGATGAATTGAACAAACCGGTAAAGAAACCTGTTGAACCTGCTAAAACGACTACTGCTGAACCTGAAGCAAAAAAAGTGGAGCCTGCAAAAATATCAGATTCAGAAACAGAGAAAAAAGCAGATGATAGCAAAACAGAGAAAAAAAGTCCTAAAATAGTCGGAACAATCGATCTGGATTCGTTAAACCAAAAAACGCGTCCGGATAAAAAGAAAAAATCCGATAAAAAAACCGAAACACCCGAGCCTGTTGCTGACGAGCCTACAGAAGCGCCTGTTGCCGAGGAACAGCCCATAGTTGTTGAAACACCTGTTGCAAAAGAAGATGAACCGAATAATTTCATAGAAACCAAATACGATAAGCTTACCGGGCCCAGCGTAATTGGCAAAATAAATATCGACGACTTTGTTAAAAAGGAAGAAGATATCCGCAAAAAAAGAGAGCTTGAGAAAGTAGAACGCAAACAGGAACGCGAAAAAGAACGTGAACAAAAGAAAAAAAGGAAACGTATCCGCAAAGAGACTGTTAAGGTTGATGTAACTAAAAATAAAGAGCAAAATAAGTTTAAACCCAAAGAAACCGGTACTAAGAAAAAACCACAAAAAGAGATAAAACCCGAGGTTTCGGACGAACTGGTTCAGAAACAGATAAAAGAAACTCTTGCCCGGTTGACCTCGACCAAGCAAAAATCGAAGACATCGAAATATCGCCGCGAAAAACGCGACATCGTTAGTCAGCGTATTCAGGCCGAAATTGAAGAAACCGAAGCACAGAAGAATATTCTTAAGGTTACCGAATTTGTTTCGGTGAACGAGCTGGCTAGCATGATACAGCTTCCGGTTACCGAAGTTATTGCCACCTGCATGAATTTGGGCTTGTTTGTATCGATAAATCAGCGTCTCGATGCCGAAACCATGGCTTTGGTTGCTGACGAATTTGGCTACAAAGTTGAATTCGTAAGTGCCGAAGTACTAAGCGATATTTCTGACGAAGTGGATGATGAAGAAGAGCTGCAACCCCGTCCGCCTATTGTAACGGTTATGGGCCATGTCGATCACGGGAAAACCAAACTCCTCGACTATATTAGGCACACTAACGTGGTTGCCGGTGAAGCCGGTGGTATAACCCAGCATATTGGTGCTTACAGTGTAGTACTCGACAGTGGAAAACAAATTACCTTCCTCGACACACCGGGTCACGAAGCCTTTACCGCCATGCGTGCCCGCGGTGCTCAGATAACCGACATCGCCATTATTGTGGTAGCTGCCGACGATGATGTAATGCCTCAGACCGTTGAAGCCATTAACCATGCTTCGGCTGCTGGTGTTCCAATGGTTTTTGCCATCAATAAAATTGATAAACCCAATGCCAATCCGGAAAAAATCAAAGAGCAACTGGCCAATATGAATTATCTGATTGAAGAATGGGGTGGAAAATATCAATCTCAGGATATCAGTGCAAAACAAGGACTTAACGTTGACCAATTGTTAGAAAAAGTATTGCTCGAAGCAGAACTTCTTGATCTGAAAGCAAATCCCAATAAAAGGGCAATCGGAACTGTAGTGGAATCGGCACTCGATAAAGGGAAAGGATACACTTCGACCATTCTTGTACAATCGGGTACACTTCATATCGGTGATATCATTTTAGCAGGAAGTTATACCGGAAGAGTAAAGGCTATGTTTAATGAACGTGGTCTGAAAATTGACACTGCCGGACCTTCCAAACCGGTGTTGGTGCTCGGTATCAGTGGTGCACCCCAGGCAGGCGATAAATTCAATGTAATGGAAACAGAGCACGAAGCCAAGGCAATAGCCAATAAACGTTTGCAACTTCAACGCGAACAAGGTCTCCGGACGCAAAAATACATTACCCTCGATGAAATTGGTCGTCGTCTGGCATTGGGCAACTTCCACGAAATTAAGCTTATCGTTAAAGGTGATGTGGACGGTTCTATTGAAGCCCTCAGCGATTCGTTGATAAAACTTTCGAATGAGGAAGTTCAGGTAAGCGTGATCCATAAAGCTGTAGGGCAGATTTCCGAGTCGGATGTTATGCTTGCTGCTGCTTCCGATGCCATTATAATCGGCTTCCAGGTACGTCCTTCAATAGGTGCGCGCCGCCTTGCCGAAAAAGAGCAAATAGACATCAGGCTTTACTCTATCATTTATGATGCCATCAACGAGATAAAAGATGCTATGGAAGGCATGCTTTCTCCCGAAATTAAGGAAAAAATTCTTGGCGCTGCCATAATTAAAGAAGTGTTCAAAATCACCAAAGTTGGGACTGTTGCCGGATGTATTGTAACTGAGGGCAAAATCCTGCGGACTGCAAGAATACGTCTTATACGCGACGGTATTGTTGTGTACACCGGAGAACTCGGTTCACTGAAACGATTCAAGGATGATGCAAAAGAAGTGGTTTCCGGGCTGGAGTGCGGTTTGAACATCGAGAATTACAATGATATGAAAGTGGATGATGTGGTCGAAGCTTTCGAAGAATTCGAAATCAAGAAAAAGCTGTAGATCCGCACTGCGAAACTCAATACACTATTGTGTTTATAGGCTCTCTAAATCTGGGCGATAAGCCGCTGCTGCTGGCTCCTATGGAGGATGTTACCGATCCTTCGTTCCGCTTTTTGTGCAAGCATTTTGGTGCCGATATGGTTTTTACCGAATTTATTTCGTCGGACGGATTGCTCCACGAAGGCCGTAAAAGCGTTGAAAAACTGAATATCAGCGAAAGCGAACGACCCATTGGAATTCAGATTTACGGGCATCTTCCCGAATCGATGGTGGAAGCCGCCTTAATTGCTGAAGCAGCCAATCCAGACACCATTGATATTAACTTCGGCTGTCCCGTTAAAAAAATTGCCAACCGTGGAGCCGGCAGTGGCATGATGCGCTACCCCGAACTTATGGCCGATATCACCGCCCGTGTTGTGCAAGCTGTGAAAAAACCGGTTACCGTGAAAACACGCCTCGGCTGGGACGAGAACAGCAAAAACATTGTTGACATTGCATTAAGGCTTCAGGATGCCGGAATTCAGGCTTTGACCATTCACGGTCGCACGCGTTCGCAGATGTACAAGGGCGAAGCAGACTGGACGCTGATAGGGGAGGTGAAAAATCACCCGGCCATTCACATTCCAATTATCGGTAATGGCGACATCCATGACGGGCCATCGGCAAAAGCGGCTTTCGATACCTACGATGTTGATGGAATAATGATTGGAAGGGCAACCGTAGGACATCCGCGCATTTTTGCCGAAATAAAACACTTTTTAGAGCACGGCACCGAACTGCCCCCGCTCAATCTGAACGAAACCGTTGAACTGGCCACCCTGCATTTTACCAAATCGCTGGAATATAAGAAACTGCCCCGAGCCATTTTCGAAATGCGCCGGCACTTTTGCACCTACTTCAAGGGAATTCCCGATTTTAAAGAAACCCGCATGAAACTGGTAACCTCAACCAACCCTGATGAAATTTTTGCCCTGCTGCAATACATCAGACAACGCTTTGGCGAAGGAAGATGATTGTTTTTCAAAGAATACAGAAGGCAGAAGACAGAAGACAGAAGGGGCGGCTGGCAATGAAACAGCATTCTTCTCCATTCGATTTCCCCGGAGCAGCAGTTTTCTATCGCCCAACGAAAAGCCCCTTCTGTATTCTGTCTCCTGTATTCCACAATAAAAATAGCTTTTTCATCAATCAATTCACTATATTTGCTACATGACTAACGAGATAATCATTTATCAGTACAACGAACAGTCGGTACGGCTCGAAGTGAGGATTGAGGAGGATACCGTGTGGCTTACGCAAGCGCAAATGGCGGAGCTTTTTCAAACAACTCCCCAGAATATTACTATTCATTTACGGAATATTTATCAGGAAGGTGAATTGAACAAGGAAGGAACTTGTAAAGATTACTTACATGTTCAAAACGAAGGCGCTCGCAAGGTGAAAAGAACTATTCAACTTTACAATCTCGATGTGATCATTTCGGCAGGATACAGGGTGAAGTCAAAACGTGGAACCCAGTTTCGAATATGGGCAAATCAGGTACTGAAAGAATATTTGCTCAGAGGATATGCCATGAACAACCGTATGAGCAGGATTGAGGATCGTGTTCATTCGTTGATGAAAAAAGTCGACGACATCGACCTTCAGATAAAAACCAGCCTGCCGCCCACCCAGGGCATTTACTTCGACGGGCAAATTTTTGATGCATGGGTGTTTGTTTCGGGTTTGGTGAAATCGGCAAACCATTCGCTGGTGCTTATCGACAATTATGTGGATGAGTCGGTGCTCAACCTTTTCCTGAAACGTAATGCCAGCGTGAGTGTTCGCATTTATACCGCCCACATCACCAAAACCCTGCAAACCGACCTCGAAAAGCACAACAAGCAATATGCGCCAATCGAAATACTCAGCTACACCAAAGCCCACGATCGTTTTCTGATTATCGATAACCAAACTGTGTATCACATGGGCGCCTCGCTAAAAGATTTAGGCAAAAAACTCTTTGCTTTCTCGAAAATGAACCTGAATGCTCAGGAAATATTAAAAACAATTCAGGCCATATGATGAAGAAAGCTATTATCCTATTGAAAGCGGCAGCCTTCAGTATAATGCTGCTGTGCATTGTGTTTCAAAGCAAAGCCCAAACATGGGATACAATTCCTGGCTTAGATATTCATTCTATGGCTTTAAATTTTACTAACTATAATGAGACGTTAATTATCGCAGGTGCTTTTAGAGATGATTTGCCATACACCCACAGTAATTGTGTAATAGGTTGGGATTCAATAAATTTATATTCTTTTCAAGGAATTACAGATTATGGTTCTGCTGCATATGCGACTATGGTTTACAAAAACCAGCTTTATTTAGGAGGTATGTTTGGAAGCCCTAG
>JAGOLH010000078.1 GCA_017994175.1 Bacteroidales bacterium
CCATCACAAACAAATGGATTCTGCAACGCTACTATATCAGGAGTTTCGATGGAATAAAAGAGTCGCTGATATACGGGAACCGGATTGACACTACACTCAGGCTTAGTCCCAAAGATTTTAAAAAGAAGAAAGAAATAGTTGAAGCGATGGATCATAATGAGCTTGATGCATATATTGCCGATCAAAAACTTATGGGAACACCCGATGTGGTAAATTCCGAAATTGAAAAATATTCTAGAATATCCACTCCGTTCAGCACATTTATCCTTACTTTGATTGGAGTGTCGTTATCATCGCGCAAGCGAAAAGGAGGCATGGGAATTAATATTGGTGTGGGAATCCTACTGAGTTTTTCTTATGTTTTATTTATGAAATTTGCCAATATGTTTGCTATTAATGCGACCTTTCCTGCTTCATTTGCAGTTTGGATACCGAATATTTTATATGCACTGATTGCAGCAGGGCTGTATTTTCAGGCACCAAAATAAAATTGAATGTTGAATTAAATCAATACGTATGAATAATGTAGAAAAAAACCATGAACTGGATCTCAAACGAGAAAAGCTTCAATTGGGTGGAGGAACACAGGCAATAGAGAAGCAGAAATCGATGGGAAAACTAACGGCCCGTGAAAGAATTGACCTGTTGCTCGACAAGGCTTCGTTTCAGGAATACGATCTTTTCATCAAACACGAAGCCCGTGATTTTGATATGGAAAAGAAGGAATTACATGGCGATGGAGTTATAATAGGTACCGGCACTGTAAACGGATCTCCGGTATGTGTATTTGCGCAGGATTTCACTGTTGCAGGCGGATCGCTGGGGCTGATGCATGCCCGAAAAATTACCAAAATCATGGAGGTTGCCCTAACCAACCGGATTCCCTTAATAGGGATAAACGATTCCGGTGGCGCACGCATTCAGGAAGGAGTGAACTCTCTTGCCGGTTATGGTGAAATTTTTTACCTCAACACACAAGCCAGCGGTGTAATTCCGCAGATATCTGTAATTCTTGGACCATGTGCCGGTGGAGCAGTCTATTCCCCTGCTCTCACCGATTTTGTGTTTGTGGTCGATCAGGTTTCGAAAATGTTTATCACCGGCCCCGAAGTAATAAAAACAGTACTGGGAGAGGAAATTTCGATGGAAGCGCTGGGTGGTGCAAGAGTGCATGCCGAAATCACAGGTAACGCACATTTCTTTTCGAAGACCGAAACCGAATGCTTCGATACAATACGTAAATTGCTGTCGATGATCCCTGCAAACAATTCGGTAAAACCTGCTGCTCTTCAATGGCAGGAGCCCCTGAATGCTGATAAAATCGCCGGTATTATGCCCGATGATCCTTCCATGCCTTACGACGTTCGCGAAGTTATTAAAGCGGTTTCCGATTCTTCGTTTTTCATCGAGGTACAGGAGCTCTGGGCACGGAATATGGTTGTTGGTTTCGGACGAATTGCTGGTGAAACTGTTGGTTTTGTTGCAAACCAGCCTCTGTATCTTGCCGGAGTTCTCGACGTAGATTCGTCCGACAAAGCGGCGCGGTTTATCCGTTTCTGCGATGCTTTCAACATTCCATTGGTTACACTTGTTGATTTGCCGGGATATCTGCCCGGAGTTGATCAGGAGCACGCCGGGGTAATTCGCCACGGAGCCAAAGTATTATATTCATATAGCGAAGCTACCGTTCCCAAGATTACAGTAATTTTACGAAAAGCCTACGGAGGAGGATACATTGCCATGAGCTCACGCCACCTCAGAGCCGACTTTGTGTTCGCCTGGACAAGCGCAGAAATTGCCGTAATGGGACCTCAGGGCGCTGCAAATATTATTTTCCGGAAAGAAATCAGTGAATCGGCAGATCCGGATGCTACCCGAAATCAGAAAGTGGATGAATATCGTGAACGGTTTGCAAATCCATATGTAGCAGCGGGAAAAGGTTATGTCGATTCAGTTATTAAACCCGAAGAAACACGCAGGGCATTGATAAACGCTCTGTCGGTTTGTAAAGGAAAAAGTCAAATCCGTGTGGATAAAAAACACGGGATCCCTCCTTTTTAATAGAATACAACTATGGAAGAATACCATGTAATAACTACCGAAAACGGTTCTTATAAAACCAAATTAACTGCCGGCTTTTTAAAACGTCAGAAATACGAACCTGTTGATGTGAATACCATATATGCCTTGATACCGGGTACAGTAACCGAGGTGCTGGTAAAAGAAGGCGATACTGTTGCTAAATCGCAACAACTACTCACCGTCGATGCAATGAAAATGAACAACATAATTACATCGCATACAGCCGGTATTGTAAAAAAAATACATATTACCAAAGCCGATAAAGTTGCCAAGGGAGATGTACTGATTGAGCTGCAGTAAGCCCGGATTGTTAAAAAGCATTCTTTTGGTCTGAGTGCAGTGTTAAAGATTTACTTCTGGCCAAATAGCAGAGAATATAATGCTTTGCGTGCTTTTTAACGGGATATTTTTTACATTTGCTAAAAGTAATTCAATGCGCACTGTACTTATCACAGGCGGAGCGGGGTTCATCGGAAGTAACCTTGCCGACAAAATGCTGAACAAAGGGTTTAGGGTGATTGCCATTGACAGCTTTGATGATTATTACGATTTATCTGTAAAAAAACGAAATATTGCTCAGGCCTTGAAGCATCCTGCATATTTCTTTATTGAGAATGATATTAACCACCCTGATGGCTATATTTCGGAAATACCTGCAAATACGGAATGCATATTTCACCTCGCTGCACGTGCTGGAGTCAGGCATTCTATTCAACACCCGGAAGGTTATCAGAAAGCCAACGTTGATGGTACAATAAGCATCGCCCGCGTAGCTGAGCATTTGCAAATCCCCAAAATTGTATTCACCTCATCATCAAGTGTATATGGAAACAATCCGACTCGCCCCTGGCTCGAGGACTCAGCTACAAATCCTATGAATCCATACGCATCAACAAAACTTAAGGCCGAGGAGTTTCTTAGTGATTTTTCTTCTCAAACAGGGATTGAGATTGTTATTATGAGGCTTTTTAGTGTATATGGCCGTAGAATGCGCCCTGACCTGATGATGGATAAAATATTCAATTGTATTTGTTCCGGAAAAGAGCTTACGGTTTATGGTGATGGCAGTTCCGAAAGAGATTATACTTATATTGATGACATTATAAATGGATTGTTGCTGGGGATGGATTATAAAGGAGAATGCTACGAAGTTTTTAATCTGGGAAATAATTACCCCGTACAACTTTCCAGAATTATTCACAGTTTTGAAAAACTAATGAATCAAAACGCAAAAATCAACTACTTACCTGCAATCGGAGGAGAGTCGGTAAGCACTTGTGCAGGTATTACGAAGGCCGTTGATTTATTGGCTTACAATCCATCAGTGAATATAGAAACCGGAATAAGGCTTTTTATTGAATGGAAACACAATAACTAACGTAACAATACCACAATGTGTGGAATACTGGGCAGGTGGAACTTCGGAAAACCAATCGATAAAGAGGTTTTCAACCGTATGCGCGATACGCTGATTCATCGTGGCCCGGACGGTTTTGGCACATGGATTCACGACAATGGAAACCTTGCTCTTGGTCATAGGCGCTTGTCATTTCTCGACCTTTCTTCTGCCGGAGCTCAGCCCATATGCAACGAAAACAAAAGTATTTGGCTTACTGTGAATGGCGAGATTTACAATTATCTTGAGTTGCGCGAAGAACTCCGTAATAAAGGTCATGTTTTTAAGTCGGATACCGACAGCGAAGTTATTGTTCACGCCTGGGAAGAATGGGGTACCGAAATGTTACCACGACTTGAGGGAATGTTTGCTTTCGGACTTTGGGACGAAAACCGAAAGGAACTCATTCTTGCCCGCGACCGATATGGTATAAAACCGCTATATTATTGCCTGAATAACAACGAAATGCTGTTCGCTTCGGAGCTCAAGGCTTTTGCAGCCGATCCCGGTATTCCCCGTGTTATTGACCCAGCTGCCTTTTGCAACTATTTCACCTATCGCTACATTCCATCGCCACAAACTATTTATAAGAATATTTATAAGTTGGAACCCGGTCAGTGTGCGGTCTTTAAAACCCAAGGCGATTTTTCGCTGAGCTTTTATTTTTCGCCTGCAACCGACAACGTAAAAATGGGAATCAATGAAGCAGCAGAAATTGCAGGTGAATTGCTTCATAGCTCTGTGCGCAGGCATATTCGCAGTGATGTTCCGGTCGGGTCGTTTTTAAGCGGTGGGTACGATTCCTCGGCATTAGTGAAGTACTTTTCGAAAGAGCAACCCGGGTTTAATACATTTTCTGCCGGATTTGAGGGTTGGGATATGAGTGAACATCATTTTGCAAATAAGGTGTCGTCGGTGTATGGAACACGGTCGCATGAACTTATCATTGGAACTAACGATTATGAAGTGTTGCCGGAGTTGATGTTCAACTATGACGAACCTATTGCCGACATCAGCATTCTTCCTACCTATCTGATTAGCCAATTGGCGGCTGCACACAATAAAACAGTGCTTTCGGGTGAAGGCGCTGATGAAATTTTTGCCGGATACACATGGCACAGACCCTATTTGTGGGATATAACGAAAAAGCAGCTTCGCGAAGCCCGAAAATATCACTGGGAAATACCGGCTAACCGTTATGATGTCGAAAGTTATTCAAGAGCAATGGCGATGGGGATGTTTCGTCATTCTGATTTCAAAGAATTTATCTCGCCTGAATGGTATCAGTACATACCTGAAGACACGTGGTGGTTCTATCGAAAACATTACGACAACTCGCTGCCGGCTCCAAAATCTTTTCAGTTGCTCGACATTCGTACATTTATGGGTGAACTGGTGCTAACCAAAATCGACAGGGCTAGCATGGCACATTCCCTCGAAGTGAGGGTTCCTTTTCTCGACAATAAGCTGGTCGATTTTATGCTCAGCCTCGACCCGGATGTATATTTTAGTTTGAAAAAGCAGAAAGTTCTGCTTTATAAACTATTGAAGAAAGATTTGCCAAAGCAAATATTGCAAAGGAAAAAACAAGGCTTTGTAGGGCCGGACGATTATTACAAAAACATTCAGTTCTACACGCATTATCTTGGCGAAAGTATGTTGTCAAAAGCCGGCGTCGTAAATCAGAACTATATCAACAAGCTAATGTCGGAAGGCGATTACTGGCGCTTGTGGAAAATTTGCATCATGGAATTGTGGTGGCGGAAGTGGAATCCAAGCATTGATTGATTCGCTACAGAATCATTCCCGCTCCCACCGTCTCAAAAGTTTTTTCATCAATAAAAATCAGGCTGCCTGTTACGCGATTTAATTTGTATTTATCGTAAAACAAAGCTTGAGAAGTTCTGATTCTAATTCTGGCAAATTCGTTTAATTCAAGCTGTTTGGAGTTTTCGATACGATGCAGCGTATTAATATCAATTTTATACCGGATTTCCTGAACTAAGACTTTTGCTTCGCGTGTAGTATGTTTAAGAATAAACCGGCTTTTTTCGGTAAGAGGTTTATTAGAGAACCAGCACACCATAACTTCCAGTTGGTTCGAAACAGTTGGAGAATTGTTTTCGCGCACAATCATGTCGCCACGGCTTATGTCAATTTCATCTTTCAGCTGCATCGAAACGGACATTTGTGGGTATGCCTCCGGTATCGACTCACAGCCAATTTCGATTGATGCAATACTGGTTTTAAGTTTCGAAGGCAGATGCATTACTTTGTCACCAGGTTTGAATATACCGGCCGCAACCATCCCAGCATAAGCTCTGTAATCGGTGTTTTGTGGACGGATAACACTCTGTATCGGAAATCTACAATCAATCAGGTTATAGTCGCTGCCTATATGCACATTTTCGAGCAGATACAGGAGAGATGGGCCTTCATACCAGAGCATCTTCTCCGATTTTTCAACAATGTTATCGCCCTTTAGTGCTGAAACAGGAATAAATTGAATGTCGCTGATCTCAAGCTTTGCCGAGAATTCCGAGAATTCCGAGCGTATAGCATCGAAAACATTTTTGTCGTAATCCACGAGATCCATTTTGTTTACACACAAAACCAGATGAGGAATTTTCAGTAATGAAGCAATAAATACATGCCGGCGGGTTTGCTCTGTGATACCCTTTCTTGCATCTACAAGAACCAGAGCAAGGTTAGCCGTAGATGCCCCGGTTACCATATTCCTGGTGTACTGGATGTGCCCGGGGGTGTCGGCAATGATAAAGCGCCTGTTTTTGGTTGAAAAATAACGATACGCCACATCAATAGTGATGCCCTGTTCTCTTTCTGCACGCAGTCCATCGGTAAGTAAAGCGAGGTTTACTTCGCTTTCTCCTTTTCTTTCACTGGCTAACTTTATACTATCGTATTGATCGTCAGGTATCAAACCGGAGTCGTAAAGGAGCCTCCCGATAAGCGTACTTTTTCCATCATCAACACTGCCGGCGGTAGTAAAACGCAGCAATTCAGCCTCTTTATTATATTGGTTTTTCTGTTGCATTTAAAAGTACCCCTCCTTTTTGCGGTCTTCCATCGCTGTTTCTGATCGTTTATCGTCGAATCGTCCGCCTCTTTCTGTTATACGCATCGAAATGATTTCATGCAGCACCTCTTCCGATGTGGCAGCATCTGAAAGAGTTGCTCCGGTACACGTCATATCTCCAATAGTGCGAAACCTTATTTGCATCCATTCAGGCTTTTCATCAGGCTTCATAGGAACATAGTCCGATTTGGCCAACAACACGCCATCACGGTAAAAACATTCACGGAGGTGTGAAAAATACAATGTGGGAACTTCAATATTTTTGTTGCAGATATATTGCCAAATGTCTTTTTCTGTCCAGTTGCTAAGAGGGAAAACACGGAAGTGTTCTCCCTGATGCTTTTTATTATTAAACAAATACCAGAGTTCCGGCCGCTGGTTTTTCGGATCCCATTGACCAAATTCGTTACGATGCGAAAAGAACCTTTCTTTGGCCCGCGCTTTTTCTTCATCGCGCCTACCCCCTCCGAAAGCTACATCAAAATGATTTTTCTCGATGGAGTCGAGCAGGGTAATCGTTTGTAAATAATTTCTGCTTGCATTCACCCCTGTTTCTTCCTGTACCCTACCACTGTCGATTGATTCCTGAACCGATGCAACAATGAGCCGAAGATTGTATTTGGCAACTAACTCATCGCGGAATTGCAATGTTTCCGAAAAATTATGTCCTGTATCAATATGCATAATCGGAAAGGGTAGCGGGGCCGGTTGAAATGCTTTCAACGCTAAATGCAACATCACCAGCGAGTCTTTTCCACCCGAAAAAAGCAACACAGGATTTTCGAACAATGCGCTGGCTTCACGAATCACAAAAATCGCTTCTGCTTCTAACTGGTCGATATATGAGAAAGACTTCAAGACAATTTGTCGGGTTTAATTAATGGATATACAAAACTGTAGATCAGTGCCGTAGCTTCATCAATAGTTAGTTTTTCAGTAGAAACAATCAAATCGGGATTCTCAGGAACTTCGAAATTGCTGCTTATTCCGGTGAAGCTATTTATCATACCTATTCTGGCCTTTGCGTACATCCCTTTGGGGTCACGTTTTTCGCATTCTTTCTGAGAACAATCTATAAAGATTAAAGTGAAATCAGCCCCTCCTATTATTTCAATGGCTTTTTTTCGCATGGTATTTAATGGGCTGACAAAAGCATTAATCACAACCAGACCGCACGAAATAAGTTCAGCATTCAGGTGAGCAACCCTTTCGATGTTTTGCATCCTCCCTGCTTCCGAAAAATCGAGATCAGCATTAATATTCGAACGAATAATGTCGCCATCAAACACTTTTGTAAGAATTGATTGTTCGAGCAACATTCTTTCCAATGCCATAGCGATGGTCGTCTTCCCTGAACCCGGCAAGCCGGTAAGCCAAACGCAATGACCTTTCTGTTTCAGCAGCTCTTGTTTCTGTTTCCGTGTGTCATTGTCAATCATTTTGCGACCATTCTTTTGCTTAGCTTATCCAATATATAACCCCTCAATGCGTACACGATAACCACCGTTAGCATGCCGTGCTACAGAATTAATAAGTCCACTGTGCCTCCATTGCAACATACACCGGCGGGGCATAAACCAGTAGCGTTTCCCGATTACGGGAGTTTCTTTGGTGTCGGAAACAATGCCTTCGTAAGCATGTGCAACATAAAAGCCAATATCTTTAAAGCCTTTGTTTCTGGGATCTAAGGGGCCGGTTACACACCAATCGATAACCCCTGTTCTAGAGTCAGACTTCATAACCGTTCCGCAATGGGTAACCGGGCATCCGCACGACATGCCCATAGGGCGTCCGATGAGAATGTCGCCCTGAATAATATTCATTTCGCGTACCAAAAGCGGATTAAACGGTAGTATCGTTTCACGAGGGCCTGGCTCTCCGGGAAAAGTATCGAGTATGAAATCAAAATCTCGCTGCAAATGGTCTTTCCAACCCAGTTTTTGCCCTAAAGTTTCCGGTTCTATTGCTAAAGATTGATCCGTGTTTTTTTTATCATGCATGTATGGACAAAAGTCAATCGTGTTTAAGCCTGATGAAACTGAATCGGCAAAAGCAGCACAAGTTTTAAACCCACAGGCACCACAGTCAAGATTTGGCAGGCTTTGAATTATATCTTTGTTCATAATTTCCGTTTATTGTGGTACTAAAAGAACCCGTACTGCAAAAATATAATTAATTTTCGGAGTAGCGCATCTGCTATTTACTCTCCCGAATAAAACAGGTCATTTTCGAGGGTACGCAGCACCCCGAAATGATGCTGCGCTCCGATTTCCTTCTTCCCAACGCAAATTGTGCATGTACCTACGGGCGGGTTGCCCCTGAGAATCATCGGCATCGTGATTTCACAGGAACGTTCAACGGATTTTACAATTGGGTCTATTCCAATTCCGTAGAGCGCATTGGTTTCAAATATTTTTACCTGAGGGGCTACCTGCATAATTCGATACCTGAACACTTCTCGTTCGGCCTGAGAAATAAGATCTATTTTTGTTACCACACAAACATCGGCCAAGCCTAACATCGGTCCAATTTTCCGTGGCAGGTTCATCCCGCTTGTTGCTTCTAAAACCACTACACCAAGTGAATTGGTTACATACGGTGAGCATCGGAGGCACAAGCCGGCTGTTTCGATAAACAGAAAATCGGATTTATGCTGTTGAGCCCATTCCACAGCCTGATCCATAACCACAACATTACAATGGTCAGGGCAAAGCTCACCCGAATATACTTTTTTGGCCGGAATTGAAAATTCTGCAGCCATAGTAATGTCTTCATCCGCATATTGCACATCAATTTTCAGATAAGCCGGCTTTTTGCCGGTTTCAATAAGCTTTCTGATTATCTGACGTAAAACAATTGTTTTTCCGCTGGTTGGGGGGCCGGCTATTATTATTAGTTTCATTTAGCTTTTGTATTTAAATATTCTTCACAGCCTGCAATCATATCGGTAAGCAGATTTGTGAAAACTGAATCCGATATTTCATCACCCGCCCTGATGAGCCTTCGGCATTCGAGCATTACATCGTCGATTTTTTTCAGGCCGACAGCCGCCATCTTTTCATCGCGGTTGGTAACAATTATACGTTGCATTGCACCATTTTTCATAACCACCCTGTAGTCGGAGAGTAATGCTATGCGAGGGTCGTGTGTTACGAATACAAAAATTTTATTATAATTTTTCAGCAGACTTAAGGCTTTGGTGCGATGAATGCCGGCGTTTTCGATTTCGTCAAGCAGAATTACCGGTGAATGTCCGATGATAACCGCATCGGCAATAAGCAAAGAACGCGTTTGTCCGCCCGACAATTCTGTCATCGCCGAAGTTCTGATAATTTGTTCTCCGGTCAGCTGGTTTGCAAAATCAATAGTTTCATTCACCAATGCCTCAATATTGCCCCCACCCCTAATGGTGGCATGTATCGTAAGAAATTCACTGACCGGCAAATCGCTCAGAAAATTGGTATGTTGCGAAATCATTGCAATGGGGTGCTGCGACGGGTCGTAGGAATATTCACTGTCGATGGGCAAATCATCAATCAGGATCGTGCGTTTCGAGGGGGTGTTGCTGTTGGCAAATAGCTCAATATCGTTAATAAGCGTTGTTTTCCCACACCCTGTAGGGCCTACAATACTAATTACATCACCCATGTACAGGTCGAGCCTTTCCACTTTTTCGGGTTTGCTGTCTTTGCCCACCCCCCCCAATATCGAAATTTTATTCACCTTCATAAAGCCCATTTGAATTCATCACAAAGATAGAAGTAAATACACACAATGCCAACCCAAATCTGTTTGCCTATGCCGAAGTGTTAAAAATCTACCCCATTGACAAACTGATGTATTATCATTTTCATATTACACTATGGCATACCTATACCCTGGTTTGAATTAAAATCAATCGGGTTAAAAAAATACTATTTTTGTAATGATTAATTGATGGATGCTTTGCATACAAAAATAATAATAAGCCAGCCCCGGAATTCGTGGAAACAATTGCGTCTGAAAAAAGTATGGCAATACCGGTCGCTGATTTTGGCTTTTGTTACCCGCGATATTAAGTCGCAGTATGCACAAACAAGGCTGGGCATTGCATGGAGTTTTATTCAAGCCATTACTGCTGCACTTGTTATTAATTTGTTTTTCGGTGTACTTATTCGTATCGATACGGGCGAAGTGCCTTACATACTCTATGCTTTCCCCGGTATGATGGCTTGGTATTATTTTTCGTATATAATCAATCAGTCGGGAACATCTCTGGTGCAGTCGCAGCATATCATCAAGAAAATATATTTCCCAAAACTGATACTGCCGATATATAAAACCACAGTCGGACTGGTAGAGCATTTGATATGGCTTGTGGTTTTTTTCGCATTGATGCTGCTTTACGGATTTCCTGTCGGTTTAAACTTAGTGGTGCTGCCATTTTTTATTTTCCTGAATATTATTGCTGGCTTAAGTGTGGCATTATGGTTGAGTGCACTTACAGTAAGGTACAGGGATGCAACCCATATCATTCCTTTTCTGATTGGTTTCGGAGTGTTTGTAACCCCTGTTTTCTATAAAACAGCAATGATACCTGCAGCATACAGCTACCTCATTTATTTTAATCCAATGGCCGGAGTAATTGCAGGCTATCGTTGGTGCTTGTTGGGCACTCCGCCCGAAATACAATATTTATACGGGCTGATACCGGTAATTGTGCTTCTGGTTTCGGGATTGTATTATTTTAGACGTATCGAAGGAATAATGGCAGATGTAATTTAGCTGAAATGGACGAAAAAATTGCCATACAAATAAAAGGATTGAGCAAGTGCTACCCGGTTACCCGTAAAAAAATCGGCATCACAATAGGAGAACGCATTCATGAGCTGTTTACCAAAAGTAAAAACCATAACGAGAACGATTTCTATGCATTGAAAGACGTTAATCTTACCATATACAAAGGCGAATCGGTAGGTATTATTGGCAGAAATGGTGCCGGTAAAAGCACATTGCTTAAAATACTGGCCGAAGTGGTTGAGCCTTCCGAAGGAAGCATAGAAATAAACGGAACGGTGGCCTCGGTACTCGAAATAGGTATGGGTTTTCACCCCGAACTCACAGGGCGCGAAAATGTATATTTGAGCGGGGCCATGCTGGGAATGCCCAAAAACACCATTGCAAGACGTTTTGATGAAATTGTGGAGTTTGCAGGAATACCCGATTTTATCGACACCCCTGTTAAGCATTACTCTAGCGGGATGTACCTGCGCTTGGCGTTTTCGTTCGTTTCGCATATTGAAGCGGATACGATGCTTTTTGATGAAACAATAAGCACTGGTGATTTGAATTTTCAGATGAAATGCCATGGCAAAATTGAAGAACTAATTCAACGAGGTAAAACAATATTGTTGGTGAGCCATAACATGAATGATATTGCCAGATTGAGTAAAAGAATCATTTATCTTGAGAATGGTATTATTAAATCAGATTCTCATTCTAATAGTTTAAATAATTATTTGAATGACTCAATGCACAGTAATAAATTATTCATAAAAACAAAAACGAATAATGAAATTGGGACTATTCACTCTATTGATTTTAAAAATACTGACTACCCTTTAACGCATTCCGAAATTGAATTAAAAAGAATTCAAATAGTTGCTTTGGGAAAGGGATTAAATGAAACGATTTATACCAGCGACGAAATTGAATTATCAATTGAATATGCAAAAAAAACTGAAGTTGGATTCTTCGATATTGGATTTACTTTCAGCTATGCAAATTCGATTGTTTTTTATATTCATACTTTGCATTCTGATATTAACATTGAGCAAGTTACTGCTGCGGGGTATTATCGTGTTTCTGTAAAAATCCCACCAAATTTTTTTAATGATTCGAATATACAGATTGGAATAAGTATTTCTAAAAATAATAGAGAAATTATATTTGCTTATAAAAACTTTTTAAGCATTTCGCTCAAACATACGGATGCTGTTATAAATAGAATTCAAAACGAGAGACTTGGACTGCCTCGCTTCATTGGACCGATATTTCCACAATGGGAATGGGAAATTAATAAAAAATAAAAAATGTTTGCGTATTTTATAAAGGTATTTGGTTGCACCATGCGAGGCATTGAAGCCGAAAAAGTTCACCGTTATTTTATAGCCAATGGAGGTAAACCGTCAAAATTAACAGAGGCTGAAATAATATGTGTTTTTGGGTGTTCTATTATTTATGCTACTGATAAAACTACTCTCCATTTCATAAAGAGTATCATTAACGAAAATCAACGTATTATTATTTTTGGATGCTCCCCCGAATTAAGCAAAAATAAAATAAGAGAGTTTTTTAACGGAGAAATGCTGGCCACACATTCCTTGGAAACTATTGATACCTTGTTTCCTGATTTTAAGGTGAAGTTCAACCAATTAGCTTTACCTACCGAAAGCCATAAAAGCTTAGACTATGCTAAGCCATATCTTGATGAATTCAAATTACATCAGCAACGCAAATTTCTTGTTC
>JAGOLH010000079.1 GCA_017994175.1 Bacteroidales bacterium
AGAAATAATTTCTATACTCGATTTATTTACTGCCATGTTGTAAGGTAAATTTCTGCTAATTTGTGTAAGTTTGCGGTGAGTAGTGGCAATATTGTTGTACTAAAAAGATAAAACATATACTATGAAAAGATTGTTCATCACCTCAGGTCTTCTTCTTTCGGCTTGTATATTATTCGGGCAAAGTCACGATAAGGCTGTTTACAGCGATTTTAAGGCAGGTTTTTACGATAATGTAATCCTGAAAGATATAAATCCTGATTTTGTCCGCACCAGCTTTCCGAAGCGTTTTACTATGGATTTCAGCGGCAGGGAATTCCCGACGGATATTAAAAAATACACGCGCTCCTGGCACAGTGCACCCAAATCGCAGGGAAACACAGGAACCTGCTGGTGTTTTGCGGTTACCTCATTTATAGAATCGGAAGCTTACCGGCTTCACGGGCTGCAGCCGGACCTTTCTGAAATGTACACCGTGTACTGGGAATATGTCGATCGTGCCAAAGACTATGTGAACACAAAAGGGGAAACCTATTTTGCGCAGGGTAGCGAAGCCAATGCAATTAAAAGGCTCTGGCCTGTGTATGGCATTGTTCCCGAAACAGCTTATTCGGGACTCACCGGAAATCATAAATTTCACTCCCACGATGCTATGGTGGACGAAATGAATGAGTATCTCGAAAAAATGAAGGAATCGGGCAATTGGGACCTTGCAACAGCAGAAAAAGACATCCGTGGTATCCTCGACAAATATATGGGGAAACCTCCTGTGGAGTTTATTGTAGAAGGGAAAAAATATACACCTCAGACGTATCTCAGCGAATATTTGTTTCTGAAACCAACCGATTATTTCAGCTTTATGTCAACAATGGCATTCCCTTACAACGAAAAGCATGAGCTTGTGGAAGACGACAACTGGTGGCACAGCGAAGATTATTATAATGTTACTCCCGACGATTTTATGAAAATAATTAACGACGCCATTACCAACGATTTTACCGTATGCCTGTGCGGCGATGTAACAGAACCTGGCTACGACAGTTACGCTGAAGTTGCTGTTGTCCCCGATTTTGATGTGCCTTCGGAACTGATCAACGAAAAATCACGGCAGCTACGGCTCGAAAATGGCAGCACCACCGACGATCATTGCATACACATAGTAGGATATCAGAAAGTTGGCGACGATTACTGGTACCTGATAAAAGACTCCGGCAGCGGAGGTTTCGATGGCCCAAATAAAGGCTATCGCTTTTACCATGAAGATTATGTAAAGCTTAAAATGATGAACATCATGGTATATAAAAACGCGGCACGGAATATTTTGGATAAGATTATTAAATAGATTATTTTGTTAAAGAGCAAATCCATTGATTCAATACCTGTTATCGAGGAATTCTATTCGGTGCAGGGCGAAGGCTTTCACACAGGCAAGGCAGCCTATTTTTTAAGGGTTGGTGGTTGCGATTTGGGATGCCGCTGGTGCGACAGTAAGGAGAGTTGGGATATTGATGTTCATTCTTATATTCCGGTCAGCGAAATCATTGAAAGAATATTGCAAACAGCAGCGCGTACGGTTGTGGTTACCGGTGGAGAACCGATGTTATACGATTTTACAGGATTTACCCGTATTGCTGCCCAACATGGTATTGCATGTTATCTCGAAACCAGCGGAGCATATCCTGTTTCAGGAAAATGGCACTGGATTTGCCTGTCACCCAAAAAACAGGAACCACCGGTGCCGGCAAATTTTACAATGGCTGATGAACTGAAAATAGTTATTTACGAAGAATCCGACTTCAACTGGGCTGAACATTGTGCATCACAGGTTAAACACGATTGTCATTTATTCCTTCAGCCGGAATGGAGTCGTTTGCGCAAAAATGCCAACACTATTGCCGAATATGTGAAACAAAACCCCCAATGGAGAATTTCGTTACAATCGCATAAATACTTGAATATACCATGACAAAAACAATAACGGTTTTTCTTTTTCTTAGCCTTTTTTGTTCCTGCGTAAGCTTATCGCAGCCCAAACAATCCTATCATACCCAATCGAAAAAGGCAATAAAAAACTTTGAAACTGCACTAGAGCTTGCCAATAATCGCAAAAACGGCGATGCATTGCAACTCCTTTACAAAGCCATCGAAATTGATAGTACTTTTATTGAAGCCTATGTTCTTATGAATGAAATATTTACCGCTCAGGCTCAATATAAGGAATCGACAGAAATGTTGAAAAAAATAATACAGATCGACCCGTATTACGACCTGAATTACTACATGGTACTGGCGCAATATGAATATAAAACCGGAAGATACGATGAATCGAAAATGCATATCTCTTTTTTCATGGAAAATGCAGATTTAACGGAAGAAGAGAAGTCCAAAACCGAATATTTGCTCAAACGGGTTGAATTCGCCATTGTTGCATACGATAATCCCAGTGCATTTGAGCCTATAAATCTGGGAAACGGTGTGAACACAAAATACGATGAATACTGGCCAAGCCTTACTGCCGATGAAGAAATACTGGTTTTTACTCGGCTCATCCCCGGCGATGAGTATGGTAATGCTTCTGGTGAATATCAGGAAGACGTTTTTATTTCTCATTTGAAAGATGGAAATTATATGCCTGCGTATAAAATGCCGGGTGAAACCAATACCGAGTACAACGAAGGCGCGCAGTGCATTGCCCAGAACGGTAAAATTTGTATTCTCACAGCATGCAATATGCCTGACGGTTACGGGTCGTGCGACCTCTACATTTCATATATTACTCCACAGGGGTGGTCGAAACCACGTAACCTGGGGAAAATGGTGAATTTGGGTTCATGGGATTCCAATCCCAGTTTATCGGCCGATGCAAGCACCTTGTATTTCGCCAGCAACAGAGGAGGAGGGATGGGGAAAATGGATATCTGGAGTGTAGCGCTCGGACCTGATGGATTTCCGGTGAGTAATGCCGTTAATCTTGGTCCCGTTATAAATACTGAATTCAATGAGTGCTCGCCGTTTATTCACCCTGATGACCGAACTCTCTATTTTGCATCTGACGGGCATATTGGACTGGGCAGCTACGATTTGTTCCTTTCACGGAAAGACCCGGTAAAAGGTTGGGGAAACCCCGAAAATCTCGGATATCCTATAAATACTCAAAACGAAGAGCGCAGCCTTATTGTGAATGCCAAAGGCGATGTGGCCATGTTTGCCAGTGCCCGTGAAAGAGGTAAAGGGCTCGATATATACAAATTTAATCTGCCTCCTAATGCAAAACCGGTCACGGTCAGCTATGTAAAAGGATATGTGTATGATGTGGAAACCGGAAATCGACTGAAAGCCGATTGCAAACTTATCGATCTTGAAACCGAAATTCTGGTTGCAGAAGAAACCAGCGATGCGCAAACGGGTAATTACCTTGTGTGTCTGCCAATCGATCGTGACTATGCTTTTAATGTATCCAAACAGGGCTACCTCTTTTTTTCGGAGAATTTTTCGCTGTCGAACCTCGAAGACCCGTCAAAACCCTATATCATGAACATCCCGTTGCAGCCGGTAAAGGAGGGAACTACCGTTGTTTTGAAGAATATATTCTTCGACTTCAATAAATTCGATTTGAAAGAAACATCGTTCGCCGAATTAAATGTGGTAATAAAATTTCTGATTGACAATCCGCACTTCCGTATCGAAATAGGAGGACATACCGACAATGTCGGATCGAAGGATTTCAACCGGAGTCTATCAGAAAACAGGGCTAAAGCAGTGTACGACTATCTGGTTTCGAAAGGCATTGCCAAATCGCGGTTGAGCTATAAGGGCTACGATTATTCTATGCCTATTGCCACCAACGATAGCGAAGAGGGCAGGGCTTTAAACCGCAGAACGGAGTTTAAGATTATTGGCATGAAATAATTGCCATGATATGCCGCAATACTGCATTAAATAGATGTTGATAAATTGAGTTGTATTTTAGCGCTGAAAATGCTACATTTGATTACTATTGTTTGATAAAACTTTTAAATTATGAAGCACGGAATACTTTTGTTCGCTTTGATGTCGGTTGTTTTGGTGTCGTGTGGAAACCTTTCGGTGCAGAACGATTCCAAGGGTAAAGAAATCGATGCAGATATCGTGATAAAAATGATTAACTCCGGAGAACCGGTATATCTCGAAGATAAAATTATCACCGGCGACCTTGATTTGACGAAACTGAAAAACCGCAGTCACGAAAACAAAGCAAGCATCAGGGCGTATATTGATGAACCATTGAGCTTTATAAACTGCACCTTTAATGGTAAGCTAATAGCAGCCGGCTTCGATGCCGAAAAAAAATACATTAAAACCTCATTTGCAAAGAGTGTGGTGTTCACCGGTTGTGTTTTCAACGAAGAGGTAATATTGAAAGAGTCGGTCTTCAGAGGTCTTACCGACTTTAGTAAATGTATTTTTTCGAAAAAAGCCGATTTCTCGGGAAGTTATTTCGATTGCAGAGATGTGTACTTTTCAGAAACCAGTTTTAACGGAGAATCAAATTTTAATGATTCCAAGTTTACCGGCAACGTAAGTTATTTTAAATCATTTTTTAAAGAAACCTCTCTTTTTCAGCAAATTACCTTTATGGGCACGGTGAATGTTGCATCTGCAACTTTTAGTGCCTACACCGATTTCTCTGCCTCTTCGTTTTATGGCTTGTTAAATGCTAATTATTGTAAATCCGGTAAAAAACTGCTTTTAAATTATTGTCGTTTCTTTGGCAAAGCCGATTTTATTCAAGCCGAATTTTCTGGCAACTTCGAAATTAAGGAAGCAGTATTTTACTTTCAGGCGCGTTTCAAAGAATCGATATTTTCGGGGAAAGCGGAGTTTGTAAAATGTCTTTTTATTGATTCAGCACCCGATTTTACTGGGGTAAAGAAAAACGAAAACACCGAAATCGTTTTTACCGGGAATATGCAGTCGTCGCATAATGAGTTAGATACAATTGAAATTAGTGATGTCAAAGAATAAAATATAACACTAAAAAATATCAAAATGAAAAAACTGACAGCTTTCATCATTCCTGGAGTTTTTGTAGCAATGCTGGGTTTAAGTATTGCTTTCACCTCCTGCGACCCCGAAACCACTGAGGATGTAATCACCGCACTGGGTTGGTTGTTCGAAAACGAAGATACAACCACAATACCCGATGATATTAACCTCGCAACAGCCTATGGCGACGAATCGCTGCCGGCAAGTGTCGATCTGTCAATGTATTTCCCGCCGATTGGAAATCAGGGGCAATACGGTACCTGTGTTGCATGGGCATGCGGGTATAATTTGCGCAGCTACCTTAATGCAAGGGCAAATGATCTTACCACAGACGATATGATTTATTCAGCAAATGTTTTTAGTCCTAAAGACCTGTTCTGGGCAATTCCAAATTCCGAAAAAGGTGCCGATTGTAATGGAACTCAATTCGAGTCGGCTCTAGATGTAATGGTGTCGAGAGGCATTGCGCGAATGAGTGTAGTTCCTTATTCTGCAATGGGTAATTGTTCGTCCTCGCCATCAAGCGATTGGACAAGCGATGCAGGAAATTATAAAATACTAAATTACAGGCAGATAGATCAAACTGTGGATAATATAAAACGATATCTGTATCAAGGTAAAGCTGTTGTATTTGGTGCAAAGCTGGGAGATGAGTTTATGAATGCCAGCGGTGATGTAGTGCTAACAAGTCAGACATATGGTTATACAGGTCAACATGCCTACCATGCCCTGATTTTATGCGGCTATGATGATAACAAAGGCCCAAACGGTGCGTTCAGGGTTGTGAATTCATGGGGAACCGGTTGGGGCGATGATGGATATATCTGGGTCGATTACAACTATTTTGTGCAGCAGGATTACTTTGCCTTTGCTTCGTTTGTTGCTTCAAATATTGAAGATGAACCCGACCTCGACAACCCAACTTCAGGCTACGATTTACAAGCCTGGGAACTGAACGATATCGATGATTCAGAACAAACCGATGCAACTTATCGTGAAGCACTGTATAACGTGTACAATACTGGTGAAAATTCACTCAATGCTTCAAGCGACTGGAACATATTGTATATGTACTACAATGCCTATAATGCAAACGATTATGG
This sequence comes from Bacteroidales bacterium, assembly GCA_017994175.1. Lineage (GTDB taxonomy): Bacteria > Bacteroidota > Bacteroidia > Bacteroidales > ML635J-15 > JAGOEF01. Next base: position 6,126 of record JAGOLH010000079.1, read on the forward strand.
CATAATCCTCTACGATATGTACACCGATAACTATGGCAGCTATGGCTTTTTCGATCGTCCCGACCCGGTACCCAGCGATGTGCCGGCAGCCGATTACTGGGCAACATACCTCGATTTCCCGGGGCAGACAAGTATTGTGAATGAAGTTGCAAGGCAATTATATGGAAACACAGCAGAGCGCTTTTCATGGAAATATCAGATGCCGCAGATCAACGGGTATTACTACCTGATATTAATTGCTGATGGGTTTGATGCTTTCAGCGAATTCAATGAGGATAATAATTACTTTTACTATGCTTACGAAAACGGCGATCCATTATATATTGTGAATGGAGTAATTCAGGGTCCTCCTGCAGCGAAAATGGCCGTTAAAAATAGTAAAACTCCTGTGAAAGGTGCCAGCTCCGATTTTCAATCTGTACGTATCGGTAAAAACGTGAATGCCTATTCTACCGGTGAAATCCGTAAACTTATCGATGACCGGAGGCAATCAGGAGCCATGGCCCGTAAAGTAATGCAGTGGCAAAATAGCGACGCTGCCAAGAAAGTTAGTAAATCAATAAAATAAACGTTTTTATTTGAAGCCGCTTTTTAAGAGCGGCTTTTTTATTGCTTTATTGAGAGTAAACTAAAAGCCGTTCAACTGCATATAAATTGTTGGTATTAGCATTATTATGCCAAGTATAAACAGAGCCAGAATGAGTTTCCATACCCAGCGAAACCAAATATCATAAGGAATTTTTGCAACTCCCAGAGCACCTATTAGAACTCCCGATGTTGGTGTAATCATATTCGTAAAACCATCACCAAACTGAAATGCCATCACAGTGGCTTGTCGCGATACACCAATCAGGTCGCTGAAAGGTGCCATGATGGGCATTGTAAGTGCCGCTTTGGCAGAACCCGATGGAATTATTATGTTGAGGGCTGTCTGTATTCCATACATCGTACTTAGTGAGCCCATTTTACCAAATCCCTGCATTGTTTTCGAAAGTCCATACATAATCGAATCAACAATGTACCCATCGGTAAGAATTACAATGATGCCACCGGCCAAACCAACCACGAGCGCTGCTGAGAAAATATCTTTTGCCCCTTCGATGAACTGCTTTACAAGATTGTTTGCCGATGTGTTGATGGCTATTCCTGCACTAAGACCCATGGCCAGAAACAACGTGCCGATTTCCACCACATACCATTGGTATCCCATTACCCCGACAATTAAAAAAACAATTGTGTAGGCCAACAGGTTCAGGTTGAAGTAATGCACTGATTTACGGAGAGAAAAGAATGCAGTTATGGCAAACAAACCGCAAATAATGGGAAGCACAGGGCCGGTGATATTGCTATTGCCAATATGGAGAGAGGTGGAAGGGTAGAACCAGGCAAATGCGGCTAAAACCATCACCACTACAACATATACTACCCAGGCAATTTTAGGGGTGTAATAGCTGATATGCTGCTCTCCTTCGGCTTTTCGGTTACGCCAGTACTCGTCGATTTTATAAGTCAGACTGCGCTCGGGTTTGCGCTTAATGCGATTCGCATAGACCAGTATAAAACTGAACCCAACTGCATTGATGAGCAGCCAGCAGATAATGCGATATTCTATACCACTGAAAATGGGGATATCCGATAAGCCTTGTGCAATGCCAATAGTAAACGGATTAAGCATAGCACCTGCAAATCCTAAGTGCGCAGCAACATAAACCAGGCAAACTCCTGTGATGGAATCGTATCCCATCGAAATTGCCAGCGGTACTAAAATAATAACAAAAGCTATGGTTTCTTCGCTCATGCCGAATATCGCACCGAAAAGGCTGAACATGAGCATTATGAGAATCATGACAATGTTGTTCACTCCAAGTTTTCGCAAAAATCGGTATTTTTCAAGCCGACCGGTGGTTCTGATAAAAGCCATGATGCCCACATCTAATGCCTTGCTTGCATTCATAATCCAAAAGGCGCCACCTATCATTAAAATGAAAATAATAATTTCTGATTGGTTGACAAATCCTTTGAACATCGCCGAAAATACCTGCCAGGTTTGAGGTGCCTGCTCAACCCTGTGAAAACTGCCTTCAACGATTACCTGCCGCACGGTTCCGTCGGGCATGGTTTTGCCCGTACGGTCGAAACTTCCTGCGGGGATGAACCAGGTCATTGAAGCAGCTACAACAATGATTGCAAAAATAATCACATAGGTATGGGGTACCCTCTTTAACATTGATTTTTTTTGCGCAAGGTAAAAATTTTTCGCGATTTCTTATCTGTAGCCCCAAACCAGAAAAGCGAAAAATATTTGAGAAGTATCGATTATCTGGTAATAATCAATTTACTGCTGGTCAATAGCTTGTCATTCCGATAAACCTGAATGAAATAAACCGACTCCGGAAAAGAACTTAAGTCAGCTTTTCCATCAGCTGTAGAAATTAGCTTTGTTTTTCCATGAATATCGATAATTTTTAAAATAGAATCTGAAGCGATGTTTTCGAAATATACAACATCCTTCGCGGGATTTGGAAATATCTTTATGTTCTCGGCAGGAGGATTATTATATCCGGTGTAATTACAATTCGATAAAACCTCTACACGGCTACTATTGCTCAAAGAGTCGACAAATGCCAAACGTGCGTCATAGTTACTTTTTAATATTGCGTCCAGATACATGTCTAAAAAATCAGTAACAATGTCATGCTGTTCTTCACGTTCGATACCTGCATCAGACCCCGATATGGTTTCGCCAAAATCGCATGCCCACTGACTTTCGGCAAAGTAGCAATGAATTCCGCCAAGTACAGTAATAAGGCTTTTACAATCGGAATTACTTGCTTCATACATGGGTATTTGATTTTCTTCGGGTGGTGTTACTGCATCGCCTTGCCCACTAAAAATTAGCAAATCCACATTAGCGTTTGCAACTGCTTCGATGGCAGAAGGGTCGGTTTCGGCTGCTGCAAATGTTATAACTGCTTCCATTTGCTGAGAATAGGAAGAAGCCAGATGAGAAGCACCTCCGCCCATGCTATGGCCCATAACAACACATTTGGGACCAACGCAATCGTGAAAAACAACATCGTCAAGCATCAAATCGTAAAAATTATCGCAAACAAAAGCAAGGTCCTGTGCATAGGTTTCGTGGTCGGGTGAAGCACCTGTTTCAGTTGTGAGCGATACGAAAAAGTAACCTTTCGGTACAAGGTAGTTGTACAAATAATCGTAATCGCCTTGATTCATCATAAATCCGTGTCCAAATACTATATAAGGAAAGGTCCCTTCGACAGGCGAGGCATTTTCTTCTGCCTGAACTGCAGGATAATATGCATAGGCAGTAATATCTCTTTCACGGTTTGAATCATAAACAGAAATTTCGCGGTAACCAACCGGATAGCCCTGTGCCATAACAAGCACCGGCATCAAAATAGCAAATAACAGAGTCTGTGTTTTCATGGCATGAATTAATTTTTTCGTAAATCTAAAAAACAAAATTAATTTTTTTACTAAATAACTAAAAACTAACCCATTTGTTTAGAATAGTTGCTTTGTGGTTTTATAAAAGTATCCCTTCGATTTGACCCCAGTAAAAGCTAGTGATAGATTAGCTCAATTGGTTCTTTCTGCATAAAAGTATTTTTCCTTTGATTATAACTATCTCAAGATAAGCGGTGCGGACGGGACTTCCCGACAAAAGTCGGGATAAATTCCTCGTCCCGATATCAATAAAAAAAGCTCTCAATTCAATGAAAGCCTTCTTCATTTCTGCGGTGCGGACGGGACTTCCCGACAAAAGTCGGGATAAACTTCTCGTCCCGATATCAATAAAAAAAAGGCTCTCAATTCAATGAAAGCCTTCTTCGTTTTTGCTGTGCGGACGGGACTTCCCGACAAAAGTCGGGATAAACTTCTCGTCCCGATATCAATAAAAAAAAGGCTCTCAATTCAATGAAAGCCTTCTTCGTTTTTGCGGTGCGGACGGGACTCGAACCCGCGACCCCCGGCGTGACAGGCCGGTATTCTAACCAACTGAACTACCGCACCAATTTGGTGGTGCAAATATAGATGTTTTTTCTTATTTGCAAGAGCAATTATAAAAAAAATTAGCATTTCAATAAATTGCCGGCTGCACACCGGCAGTCTTCGGATTAGCGTAGGGAGGGAGCTGCTCAACACACATGGACGTTGGTTAGCAACTTAGGCAAACAAACAGGCAAACTGCTATTTTGCATTCTTGATTTGTGCGATTTTCATTTCCCGCTCAGGCGAATAAGTTTTACTTGTTATGTTGCATAATTCGTAAAGCTGTAAAGCTTTGTCGAGGTATTTTTCGGAATTATCTGCAGAAGCTTCAAATCCGAATTGAGCAATAATATCCGCCAAAAGCTCAAGGTTATCCGTACTTAGACCTTCGAACTTGTTTACATAGCCGATAAGCTCAGTCTCATTTAAAGACATTATTGTGTTCAAATCCATTCCGGTTTCACCCCAAAGCATACCTTTCGCTTCTTGAAATTGTGTTTCGATACTCAACGCAAGGGCTTGTTTACCCCCAAATAATCTTTGCCGGATTGCATTTAAAATCAACCCGATTTTTTCAATCTCACGAAGCAGATAGTCTTTTTGTTCCATGAAAGTATTACAGTTTTTTACCGCGTAATTGATTAAACAAAAATAGACAGATTTCTGCAAATTAAAAATCAATCCATTACTCAACATTTATGGTGAAAAACTGTTTAATCAGTGTAATAAGAATTCAAACATGATGAATTATAAAACCGATGAAGAAAATACCTCTGATAAGTATAATTATCATAAATGCCTTGGTTATGAATGCCCAGAATAAGACAGAAAAAATAACCCTTGCTGGCGGATGTTTCTGGTGCCTTGAAGCCGCATTCGAAACGCTGGAGGGTGTTATAGATGTTGAATCGGGTTATGCCGGTGGTTTTACCGAAAACCCAACATATAAGGAGGTATGTTCAGGAACAACGGGATATGCTGAAGTGGTTCAGATTACGTACAACCCACAAATCATTGGCTTTACCGATATCCTCGAAGTTTTTTTTACCATTCACGATCCTACAACACTCAACCGACAGGGAATGGATATTGGCACACAGTATCGCTCAGAGATTTTTTATCACACCGAAGATCAAATGAAAACTGCTTTAGAAGTAATCAATAATCTGAATAACATGAAAATATTTAGGGACAATATCGTTACACGTGTGTCGGCGGTTTCTAATTACTACAGGGCAGAGGAATATCATCAGGATTATTTTGAGAATAACCCAAATAACGGATACTGCCAGTTTACAATCGTTCCCAAGCTCAGTAAAATGAAAAAATATTTTGAAAGCCGCTTGAAACCAGATTTTAAATAGTTATTTTTGATTACAATAAAATTGATGACATATGGATACAAAACAAACAGTATTAGATACCCTGAAGAAATCGGGTACAATGATGAAATCGGCAGAAATTGCCGAAAAAACAGGAATAGATAAGGCACAGGTTGACAAAGCCCTAAAAGCATTAAAATCAGAGAATAAGGTGACTAGTCCTAAAATGTGCTATTATTCTGCATAACTGTTTTATTTAACATTAACGCGCACCAATAAAAAAGGGTTGACCAGTGTCAACCCTTTTTTTGCTTTGTTTTTCTTTTGTTTAGTTAGCCGGTTCAATCGACAGTATCATATTCAGAAAACTGTCTTCGTACTTGTCGTATGTGCTTTCGGTTGAGAAAAACACAAGTGCAAGAACATTTGTACTGTCGGGCATGAGTAACATAATTGATGTTACCATTTTTGTGCTCGAGCCGTCGTCGCTGCTGTAATATCCAACACCATCGGTGCCAACAAATGTAACTCCATTGTTTTCGAAGTCAGTTACCTCTTCAGCCCAGGTCAAATCGGTAAGCAGACTGCTCACAACCGTGGATGCCTGACCTGCAATGTCGTCGATAGCTGTTTCGGAAGTTGGATCATCAGATGCCCACATCATGCATACAAAATTGTTAGAATGCGCTGAACTGGAAGGTGAAATAGTTAATATACCATCAGAATTATCAACTGTCCATAAATCAGTGTCAACGGTAATTTTAACGATTGCGTTAGAAGAACTGGGAAATTTGTACACTTTCTGAGCAAAAATACTGGTAGAAATCAAGCAGATTGCGAAAATTGAAAGGATGATTTTTTTGGTTCTACTGCAAATTTAGTGGAAAGAAGATGAAATTTACGACATATCAATCTGTTAAACAAATAGTTACGAACATATTCCCTAATATTACCCGCATACAATGATAAATAGATGATATATAGCAAGATAGCCATACTTTTTGTGAATTTACCCACTAAAATGGTAGTAGAACCATTTTTTTCATAGTTTAGTTTTAATAAGTGAAACCTAGGTTTAATACAAATTTAATGATATTTATGATTAATAAACAAATTTTTAAAATAAAAGTTCAGATTTTCAAAAAACTTCTAAAACAAAAATATAATAAACTTGTTGCAACTATTGTACCAAAAACGGACCAATTTTTCAATTAACAGATATACAATGCATTGTGAAAA
>JAGOLH010000012.1 GCA_017994175.1 Bacteroidales bacterium
CTTGTTATCTGTGAAAAAAGTGATAATTTTACCATGGGAGTTGGTTTTGTTTAGCAACTTTAAAATTACTCATAATGAGTAATTCCCAACTCCCTTTTTTATTCAAATTTTATTTAGGACGGATGTGGCCCCGATTAATGAATGCTTGGTATTCATCGGGGTAATTTTTAATCCATGCCTCTTTTTCGTAGCAAAATCAGGGTCATCTGGAGCAGGGGCATGTTCTCCCAAAGCTGGAATTACCAGTGTATCGGCAATGGGTACTTCGAGCGAATTGCTATCCTGCTCAAAAACGTGGTTAGCCTCAGGGTTATTTCCAACTACTTCTGTCTGTGCAAATGTAGATAGATGGATTACAATCAAAAGCAAACAACTGAGACATATATTAGCTAAAAACGCTGCAAATTTACTATTTTTGCATCGAAAAGAATTTTGTCTAGAAGTGCTTGTGTAGAAGTTTTTCAAATATTTAAATTTAGTAATTAATCGATTTCCGCTGAAAACAACTCTATAAATTTAATAAATGATTTTTCGTTTTGCAAATGGTTTTATACAAATCACAATACTGTGTTTTTTACACTTTTCATCAGCTTAAATGAATATAATATATAATATTATAGCATTACGATAACAAACTATTTTTCAACTATATGCAATTTGTAAAAAATGCTGCAAATTCAGTATAAATCAGTTTATAAATAACAGCTATTTAATCGGATATTTTTACTTAATGAAATTAGAAAGTATTTAACATTACTAAAATAAACCATGATTGTTTTACGAATTGATTTTCACCACTTTATGAAAATAATAATTTTTATTCAATCTAAATTAATGTTAAAGTTGTTCAAGAGAATCTTGATTTTTCTTTGCTAATTCCATTTTTTAAATTAATTTTGAACAAACTACTTTCTGAATTGTTTTTATACAAATTTAAAACCGAAAATTATGAAAAAATTAATCCTGACTCTATTTGTTCTGGCATCGTTACCATTTTTAATTTTCGCGCATCCTCCGAAAAAAGTAAAACTGAACTACACACCCGGGGAACTGGTAATTGAAGTTATTCATCCTGTTAAAGATGCAGCGCAACACTACATCGATCAAATTACCATTCTGATTGATGGAAAAGAATATAAAATTCTTAAATACTCCAGTCAGACTACTAACGAAAGCCTGATAATAGAAGTGAAGGTCCCTGACTTGCAAAAAGGCAGTGTTATTCAGGTAAAGGCTAATTGCAATAAAATGGGTTTAAAATCAGGTAAGCTCAAAGTCAAATAACAGATTTATCTTTATTATAGAGTTATTTAACTGAAACTTTATAATTTTGCCGGAATTATGCCGATATAGCTCCGGCTTTTTTTAATTTACATTATGACATTTTCGCAATTCAATTTTGATAAACGTATTTCTGAAGCCATAGAAGCTGTTGGCTACGACACACCCACTCCTGTTCAGGAAAAAGCTATCCCTACAATCATGAGCGGGCGCGACATGATTGCTTCAGCACAAACAGGTACCGGTAAAACAGCTGCCTTTTTGCTGCCTATTATTCAACAACTGCTCTGTATCGAAAAAAACGAGTTCATACATGCTGTGGTAATAGTACCAACGCGTGAACTGGCGGTACAGATCGGGCAACATATTACAGGGCTGGCCTATTACACAGGAATTAGTTCTATTTCGGTGTACGGCGGCGGAGATGGTTCTGATTTCGCCAAAGAAGAAAGTGCATTGCAAAAAGGTACCGACATAGTTGTTTGTACTCCAGGCAGAATGCTATCACACCTGAGTTCCGGAAAGCTTAAATTGTCGGAGTTAAAATTTTTGGTACTCGACGAGGCTGACAGAATGCTCGATATGGGATTTTACGACGATATCCTGCGTATTGTCTCTTATTTGCCTGCAAAGCGTCAGACCTTAATGTTTTCGGCAACTATGCCGGTAAATATTCGTCGAATTGCCAGACAAATCCTTAAGAATCCTTATGAATTGAACATTGCTATTGCTACTCCTCCCGAAAAAATAGAGCAATGTGCCTATATGATTCCCAATTCAGCAAAAAAAACGCTTATCCGAATTATTTTGCAGGAAAAACACTATAGAAGTGTACTTATTTTCTGTTCTACAAAAAGCGGAGTTAAGGAGCTAACCAAAGTCCTTCACCAAGCAGGATTAAATGCATCGGAAATACATTCTGACCTTGAGCAATCGAAACGCGAAGAGGTGTTGCTTGCTTTCAGGAACCGAAAAATTGAAACACTGGTTGCCACTGACGTATTATCGAGAGGTATTGATGTTGACGACATTGAATTGGTAGTAAACTACGATGTTCCTTCTGACGCCGAAGATTATGTGCACCGCATTGGTCGTACTGCCAGAGCCGAAAGCACAGGTATTGCAATTACTCTTGTGGGCGAAAAAGACCGTTTTGCATTTTCGAAAATCGAAAAACTAATCGGCAAAAAAATCAACATTAGGGAAGTGCCCGACGTTCTGGGTATATCTGCTGTCACAACCGATGGACATTCACGGAAGTCCAAGCATAGATTTGGCAAACAGAAACATATAAAAAGCCGATCCTAAACCTCAACACACCACAGTCAAATAAAATGGTATATTTACAGTTGTAAAACCGAGCAATAAATATGAAAAGATTTAGCATAACCATTTTAATAGTTATTTTTTCAGCATCCAGCTACTTTGTCTATGCTCAACATCATTGCAAAGCTAATATCGATTCAGTGAAACAGCACGAATGGATTAAGCAAACTGCATCGACCATGTATAACTTAAAACCAGGCGATTTCCCTAAAATAGAACCGGGTATTCAGGAATCGGGTGACTTTTACATGATCTCCTACAAATTGAAATCGCAAGGTTCAATAAGGCTATCTAGTGGCGCTTATATTTTCCTGATGTCTAACTCAAGTCACGAAAATCCGGTTGTCGGAGATATAACAGTGGCTATCGACAATAAGAATAATATCTTTGTAAACTATGGGCATGTGTGCGGTGGAATTATTAATTTTGAATGTAATAAAAAAATTCTGCTTAAAAGCTCTACCGATTTTTTCGATAATTTCACCGATGATACCGGAGGAACGAAGTGGGTTCAGTTCAATATGGAAGTCTCTGATCCCGATTTTGAATAAACACAGATAACCAGGGCAATCCTGGTTGTTCCTCAAATATTAACTATCAAATCAACTTCCAATTTCGCGTAATATGTTTCTTAATATGTAATTATTAAGCCATTATCATTGTTAATGCAGATAGCATTGTGTAATTTAGCAGGAAATTATGATGTTAAAAACTTGTTTAATTATAAAATTATTTCGACATGGCAGTAAGTTTTAAAGAACTGGGGTTGGTAAATACCTCAGAAATGTTTCGTAAAGCATTTGAAGGGAAATATGCTATTCCGGCATTCAATTTCAATAATATGGAGCAGATGCAAGCAATTGTTTCGGCATGTGCCGAAACAAAATCCCCTGTGATTTTACAGGTTTCCAGCGGAGCACGCAAATATGCGAACCAGACATTGCTGCGATATATGGCTCAGGGTGCTGTGGAATATGCTAAGGAGCTCGGATGGGATCAACCACAGATTTGCTTACACCTCGACCATGGCGACAGCTTTGAATTATGCAAAAGTTGTGTAGATATGGGGTTCTCATCGGTAATGATCGACGGTTCACATTTGTCGTATGAAGACAATATCGCACTTACACGGAAAGTAGTAGAATATGCGCATACCCAAAATGTTTCGGTAGAAGGTGAACTCGGCGTACTTGCAGGCATCGAAGATGAGGTGTCGGCAGAACATCACACCTATACACGTCCGGAAGAAGTCGTTGATTTTGTAAAGCGGACCGGCGTTGATTCGCTCGCTATTTCGATAGGCACATCTCATGGCGCGAATAAATTCACGCCAGCCCAGTGTACTCGCGATGCAAACGGAATGCTGATTCCTCCACCATTGCGGTTTGACATACTAACCGAAATTGAGAAACAAATACCCGGATTTCCCATTGTATTGCATGGTTCATCATCGGTTCCACCTGAATATGTAAACACAATTAACACTCATGGAGGTCAACTGAAAGACGCCATAGGAATTCCTGAAGACCAATTGCGTAGGGCATCAAAATCAGCTGTTTGTAAAATCAACATCGACTCCGATGGAAGGTTGGCCATGACAGCTACCATCCGCAAATTTTTTACTGAAAGCCCTGAAAAGTTCGACCCGCGTCAGTACTTGGGACCTGCCCGCGAAGAGCTAAAAAAGCTTTATATTCATAAGATTAAAAATGTACTTGGAAGCGAAGGAAAAGCCTAGTAATTTACATACAAATTTATGAAGCACAGAAAAACAACCATTTTGTCTGTGCTTTTATTTTTCAACCCATCAGGTTATTTTTTGCTTCCCTTTCCAAACAACAAGAAAAATACCCAGCAACACAAATGGAATGCTTAAAAGCTGCCCCATTTTCATGGAATGCTGCCAGTTATCGATTTGGGCTTCTTTGGTAAACTCAATAATAAAGCGGAATACAAACAGCACAATGAGAAACCAACCCAGAAAAGTACCATCATTCCATTTCGATTTGAAATACATAAACAGCTTATATAATACCACAAAGGCAATAATGTAAAAAACAGCCTCGTATAACTGAGTCGGGTGGCGCGGAAGCAAACCATCCATACGAGCTTTATCGAAGTAGAAAGCCCATGGAACAGTAGTGGGAATTCCATAGATTTCCGAGTTCATCAGGTTTCCAACCCTGACAAAACTTCCGGCAAGGAGCACAATAGCCGCAGCCCTGTCGAGAATATGCAGATAAGGGTACTTATACTTTCGGCAAAAAAGCCAGACAGCAATGAGAATCCCTATAGCACCGCCATGACTGGCAAGTCCGCCCTCCCACACTTTCAATATTTCCAGTGGATGGCGTAAATAATATTCTGGTTCGTAGAACAAACAATGCCCAAGGCGTAGCCCTAATACTACGCCCACAATAATATAAATAGCCAGGATGTCGACGCGCTGCTGTGTCCACGACTCCTTTTTCAATACATTGGCCAACACCAAATACGAAAGTAAAAATCCGGTAGCCAGCAACAACCCATACCAACGGATTCCACGGCTACCGATTTCAAAAATCACCGGGTCCGGACTCCAGTGAATAAAATTAATTATTGGTTCCATGTAAATTCATTAATTTAGCCAGCAAATATACCGACAAAAACAAGAATACAAAATAATTATGGAAACGACACCACTGGCCGAGCGGCTACGTCCCAAAGATTTTAACTCATTCGCAGGACAGCAGCATCTTGTTGGAAAAAACTCAAGCCTGCGCCTGATGATTGAATCCGGAAAAATACCTTCAATGATATTGTGGGGCCCGCCCGGGGTTGGAAAGACAACTCTAGCCCGGATTATTTCGAATTATGCAGGAAGGCGTTTCTATACTCTCTCGGCTGTGAGCAGCGGAGTGAAGGATGTGCGCGAGGTGATAGCCAAAGCAAAAGAACAAAACCTTTTTACAAAGGGTTCGGCAGTATTATTTATCGATGAAATTCACCGCTTCAGCAAATCGCAGCAGGATTCTCTTCTGGGTGCCGTTGAGGATGGTACAATTGTACTTATTGGTGCAACTACCGAAAACCCTTCATTTGAAGTAATAACACCCTTACTTTCACGTTGTCAGGTATATATTCTGGAGTATTTAGGCGAAACAGAGCTTAAAGCACTTGCCGAAAAAGCCATTCATGATCCTATAATTGGAGGCAGCCGTAAAATAAAAATCAGGGAGCATAATGCGCTCTTTCGTTTTTCGGGCGGCGATGCGCGAAAACTTTACAACATCATCGAACTGATTGTTAACTCCGACAGCTCAACGAAAATTGAAATAACTGACAAGCTGGTTTCAGAGGTTCTTCAGAAAAACATTTCGGTTTATGACAAAGGCGGAGAGCAGCACTACGATGTAATTTCGGCATTTATAAAAACCGTTAGGGGTTCAGACCCTAATGCTGCTGTGTATTGGCTTGCGCGTATGTTGGACGGAGGTGAAGACATCATTTTTATTGCACGAAGGCTGGTTGTACTGGCCGCTGAAGATATCGGACTTGCCAACCCCAACGCCCTGCTTATGGCAAATGCTTGTTTCGATGCCGTGCATAAAATTGGAATGCCCGAAGCCAGAATTATTCTTTCGGAATGTACCATTTATCTTGCCTGCTCACCCAAGAGCAACTCGGCATATATGGCAATCGAAAAAGCTTTTGAGAAAGTTCGGAATCACGGTTCACTGCCAGTACCCCTGCATTTGCGAAATGCGCCTACAAATTTAATGAAACAGATAGGCTATGGGAATGATTACAAATACCCTCATGATTTCGGACAGCACTTTACAATGCAACAATATATGCCAGATAACCTTAAAGGAGATATTTTATATAACCCTGCCGAAAACCCAAGAGAAAATGAATTCAAAGTGCGCTTGAAAGCATTCTGGGATGGTAATTACAAGTATTAAAAATATATCACCTACATCAGGTAAGCTTAACAATTTCTACAGATGATTCGGGAAAATTGTAAAGCAGTTGCTGCCGGTCTGCAATTTCAAAATCCCGGTAATCAAATGCCGGGCTGGTGGTGCAACCAGCTAGAACGTAGGTATTGCTGCAGGTTTCGAGGCAGGCGGAAAACCATGTATTTGCTTTGACAACAAGAAATGGGGATTCATCATCAAGGTAGTCGATGCGGCAAGCTTGACCCTGCTGCAGGGTATAAATAGCAAGGCGTGTATTGCCGGAGTAATAGTGCCATATTTCGTCGCTCTGTATTCTATGAAATCTGCTGAAGTCGCTTTCACATAGCAGATAATATATACTTGCACACAGGTTGCGTTCAGCAAGGTGGCTGTTTTTGACGCGTTCAGACGACCTGTATATTTCCCTGTAATAACCACCCTCAATATGGGGTACAAGCTGTAGCCTAGTGACAATTTTTTTCCATTCTTCCATAAAACATCAAAAGTTTCGTTCTGTTTCATTAATTTTGTTAAAACTACAAAATTGAGCAACACAAAACGCATAAGCAAGTATTTATCACTGGTAAAATTCAGCCACACGGTATTTGCATTGCCTTTTGCTTTGGTTGCAATGTTCTCGGCAACGCATCAATACTCCTATACATTTGATTATACCATATTGCTGCTCATTGTTCTCTGTATGGTATTTGCCAGAAATGCAGCTATGAGTTTTAACCGTATCATCGACAGGAATTTCGATGCTATAAATCCTCGCACCAGTAACAGGGAAATTCCATCAGGAAAAATACGCTTGAGTCATGCCATATTATTCTGTATTGTAAATGCGATTCTTTTCGTAGTTTGTGCTGGTTTTATAAACACAACCTGCCTGTGGCTCTCGCCATTGGCTCTGGCAATAATTACCGGATACAGCTATACGAAAAGATTCACTGCCTTGAGTCACTTTTTTCTCGGGCTGGCACTGTCGGTTGCGCCATTCGGGGCATTTGTAGCTGTGAGCAACGAGATTCGCCTGTTTCCGTTGTTATTGTCGATGATGGTGCTGTTGTGGACTGCCGGTTTCGATATTATTTATTCGCTGCAGGACATTTCGTTTGACCGTAACAACCAACTACATTCCTTACCTGCAAAACTTGGCATTAGTAAATCACTGTTAATTTCAGAAATTCTTCATGCTTTTGTAGTTGTAGCAGTTCTTTTAACAGGTTTAATATTTTCACTGGGAATGTTATATTGGGTAGGTTCAATTATTTTTACATTCATGCTTATATGGCAACATATCATGGTTAATCGCAGGAAGCAGAAAAACATCGGCATTGCTTTCGGCCTTCTTAACGGCATTGCATCGTGCTTTTACGGTCTGTTTGTTATCCTTGATTTTACGCTGCGGTTATGATATTACTCCAAAAAGGACAACACCGTGAATGAAAAACCGTGCTATTCGGGCAATACCCAAATAAAGGACCCTTGAAAAGGGATATTTAAGCATACCTGCAAGGAGTAATACTGTTGCATAGGGCAATGGCAGAAGTGCTGCAATAATAATAAAAATCCCACCCCATTTTTTAATTTTATTTATATGCACAGAATATTTCTCTTCAAGGTATTCTCTGATTTTAGGTACTCGTTCAAGCCTGTGCCCTATACCGTAAGCGGTTAAACCACCGAGGTACGAAATCACCCCCAAAATACCTAACATCAGATAGGGATCTTCGAACCCTTTCACCCATAAAATAAAAATATCGGGTGGAATAAGCCCTAATATTGACTCTGATAAATAAAAAACTAAAAAAATTATATCCGTAGTATAGTTGTTAACAATGAATTCAGCAGCCGTTTCCAGATCGTAGAAGTAGTTCACTACAACAATAATCGCTAAAAAAACGGCAAAGACCAGTAATATTTTCTTATAATTACTTTTAAGGAAGCTATACACACCAATTTTTTTGTTGTAACGGTGATATATATCCAGCTTCTGCGACCAAGTTTTATTTCTACGTTTTTTCATCATCTACAAATTTATAATTTTTTGAAAATCGAAGGCACATTTATTGATAATTATCAATTCGTGGGTTTGCGCAAAATTTTATCTTTGTAATAGCGTTTCTATTAAATGAAATTACAATTACAATATTTGATTCTAATAATTTGGATCATCCTGTCCTCGTTATCAAGCAATGCACAGGTTGCAGACTCTTATTGCAACGAAATTGATAACCCAAAGGCTGTTAAGTATTTCGAAACCGGAGTTAAGCAATTGAACTCCGGCAAGCTCGACAATGCCATCGAAAGCTTTATGAAAGCAATTGATGAGGAAGAAAACTTTACGGAAGCCTGGGTTGCTCTTTCCGAAATATACAGTTACCGATTGTCGAATTCAATGGACTCTAAAAACGACAAAATGTACTCTACCCTGCTGAAGAAGTGCATATTAAAAATTGCTGAAACATGTCCGGCATACGATAACTATTCGGTCAACTATTCGCTTGGAATTATTTTTTTTAACGATGACGATTATGTTCAGGCAAAAAAATTCCTGAATATTTATGTTAAAAACACAGAAAAAAATACAGAAAAATACAACGAAGCAATTTCGAAATTGAATTACATCAACACATATATGGCTTTGATTGGGAGCCCTGTCCCTTTCGAGCCCAGGCTACTTGGCGGGGTTTGTTCAGCTGACGACGACTATTTACCTTTGATTTCTCCCGACGGCACAATGGCTTTTTATACGCGCGCCTACATGAAAAAGGATTTAAACAGTATATACGGAGACCAGTACACCGAAGAATTCACGATGTCGCAAAAACTTAGCGAAATTGATGAAAACCTTGTTTTTTCGCGCGGAAAAGCAATGGGTAATCCTTTTAATATGGGTAAGAATCAGGGAGCAGTAAGCATTTCTATCGACAATAGCATATTGTATATTACGATTTGTGAGTTTGTAAGCCGTGATTACGACAATTGTGATATTTACTATTCACAAAGAAGCGGCGAATCGTGGTCGCAACTGAAAAATCTTGGTCCAAACATCAACAGTCCTGATACTTGGGAAAGTCAGCCTTCAATAAGCTCCGATGGGAACACACTTTACTTCTCAAGCATTCGTAAGTCAAACATTGGGTTTAATCCTGACAACCCTACCTGCGATATTTATTACAGTTTTAAAGATGCAAACGGCGTGTGGTCGAAAGCTCAAAACATGGGGCCGGTAATTAATACAAAAGGCAATGAAAAATCACCTTTTATACATTCCGACAGTCAAACCTTATATTTTTCGTCAGATGGGCATCCAGGGGTGGGCGGATACGATATATTTTACAGTAAATACCGCGATGGTGCATGGAACAAACCCCAGAATATCGGATACCCCATAAATACCAACGATAATGATCTCGGGTTTATAGTAAGCACTGATGGCAGCAGGGCTTTCTTCTCATCGAATAAACTCACCGGAATGGGAGGTTGGGATATTTACGTCATTGACCTTTATGAAGGAGCCCGTCCCGAAAAAGTCATGTTTGTAAAAGGGAAACTTATCGATGAACAAGGCAATGCAATAACCGATGCCAGTATTGAAGTTGAGAATGTTAAGACCAAAGAGGTTACTCAGGGCATGGTTGATGCCGAAACAGGTCATTATGCTGTGGCAGTGGCGGTGCAGGAAGAAGAAAAAAATGATGATTTTCTGATGCTTGTGAAGAAAGATGGTTATAGTTTTGCGTCACACTACATACAGGAAGAAGAAGATACCGAAGATATATTCGAAGAGATTCAGGTGGTTGACTTTGAAGTTAAACCTATTGAAATTGGTGTTGCAGTTAAAATCAATGATATTAACTTCTCGTTTGCTTCTGCTGAGCTCAGTGACGAAAGCCTGATTGTACTCGATCATTTCATCGATTTTTTGAACACCAACCCCGGAGTCAAATTCGAAATACGAGGACATACAGACGATGTTGGCGAGAATATTACCAATGAAAGACTGTCGCAAGCCCGTGCAAAATCGGTGTATCAGTATTTGCTGAACCATGGAATTGCCTCATCGCGAATGACCTATAAAGGCTATGGCGAAGCCTTGCCTCTTGTTCCCAACATATCGGAAGCCAATCGTGCCATCAATCGCCGCACAGAATTTTATATAATTGAGAAATAAAAAAAGCGCTTGAGGCGCTTTTTTTTGTTATTCTTCAACAATGCTTTTGATATTCCGTTTTTCCTTAATACGCGATTTTTTTCCGGTCAATCCTCTCAGGTAGAAAATACGTGATCTGCGAACCTGGCCCGTTTTATTAAGATCGATTTTATCGATAAACGGAGAGGAGAAGGGGAAAATACGTTCTACGCCATACGATCCCGACATTTTACGAACAGTAAAAGTAGCCGTTTCTCCAGCGCCTTTGCACTGCAGCACCACGCCTCTGAATTGCTGAATACGTTCTTTGTTACCTTCTTTAATTTTATAGTGTACAGTAACTGTATCACCGGCTTTAAATTGCGGATAGTCATTTTTGACTGACATTTCCTGCTGTACCACATTCATTAAGTTCATCTTTCTCGGTCTTTTAAATCCATATTTTTTCGGCCTGCAATATTAGTATTTTTTTTTCAATCATCATACACCGACACTATTTTTTTTAACACATCACTTTTAATATGATAAACTTGTTTGTCTTTAACAACAAAAACATGTTGTCGGGTTCTTCTTATAAACATAAAAATACTGCGTTTCCACAATGGGTAAAAAACTTCATATTCAGTACTTGCAAAAAAAAATAATACTAATTTAGCATTTCGAATTCTGGCTAACTGATATTTTGCAAAATGGCTGTTATTACACTCGAAAATGTTTCTAAATCATACGGAAAAACCAAAGCTGTCGACAACCTTAACCTAACGGTTAATGAAGGTGAAATCTTTGGATTTATCGGCCCTAACGGTGCGGGGAAATCAACTACCATAAGAATGATGATGAATCTTCTCAGTTGTAACTCCGGAAAAATATCCGTCATGGGGTTAAATCCTGCGAATCATGATATTGAAATAAAAAAGCAGGTTGGCTATGTCCCTGCCGACACGTTTATGTATAACGATATGAAAGTTAAAGATCTGTTTCGTTTTTCCGAAAGCTTTCATAAAATTAAGGCTGGTAGAAGAATTTCACAATTGGTTGATATATTGGATATTGAAACGAATAAAAGTTTTGAAGAACTCTCATTTGGAAATCGCAAAAAGGTTTCGATAGCCTGCGCACTTATTCATTCGCCAAGGCTGCTTATCCTCGATGAACCATCCAACGGTCTTGATCCTGTTATCAGAATGAATCTATATTCTCTGTTACAAGAAGAGCAAAAGAATGGCGTTTCTATTTTCTTTTCATCACACGTATTACATGAGGTACAAAAATTTTGTCATAAAATTGGGTTAATTAAAGAGGGTAGGCTTATAAAAGAAAGCACTTCTGCCGATTTCACCAACATTGGCTACCGTCAGGTGAGCATTGAAACTCCTGATAATGTTGACTTCAGTTCACTGGATGGCGTAGCCGGATTTACACGCGATGCTTCCTCTTGCCGGTTTATGTATTCAGGGAATCTAAACCACCTTATAAAACTTCTGTCCACCATCGATGTAAAATCTGTTCATATTGAAGAACCTGAGCTGGAAAATGTTTTTTTACACTATTTCCAATAAAACCACACAATGCTGTTTAAAAGAGAAATTACCAGAAACCTGAAATCGTTTTTCGTTGCCACGGCAGTTTGCACGTTTATGGCGATGTATATCGTTTCGATGGCACCGTCGTTTGGTGCCGATATTCAGAAAATACTTGACATGAAACTCCCTGCACAGCTTCAACAGGCAATGGGACTGAATACGCTTGACTACGCCAGGCCAGAAAGCTTTTTCAGCATGGTGTTTACATATATCTATCTTTTTCTGGGAATCTATGCAGCCGGTCTTTTCGCTTCGATAGTATCGAAAGAGTACAGCGATAAAACCGCAGAGTATTTGTATACCCTGCCTGCAAAAAAAAGCCGGCTGATTACAACCAAACTCTTGGTTGCTAGTCTTTTCACTGTATTATCGGTAGCAGTAACTCTTTTGGGGTCGGTTCTTGCATTTCAATTTTTCATTAAGGGAGGATATAATCTTACTCCTGTGTTACTGATGTCGTTAGCATGGCTCATCGGAGGGTTGTTTTTCGGGTCGCTCTCCTTTCTGATTTCATCGTTTTTCGTAAAATCGAAAACAGCATCTATTATTTCAATTGGTGCAGTCATGATCGCCTACGTGATGCAGGTAGTAATTTCGATGAACGATAAGCTTTCATGGCTGATGTACCTCTCCCCTTTCGACTGGTTTAAAGGTCCTGATATTCAGCGTTATAATGAACTTGATCCTGCATACACATTAATTGCAATTGCTGCTTCAGTATTGTTTGTGGTTATCGGCATCCGCCGTTTCAAACGCATGGATGTACTTATTTAACAGAATGACACTTTGTTGAAACACACAAATTCCTTTCAACAAAATAAGCAAAAATATTAGATTACGAATAGTGCCATTTTTCACTGCAGTAATCATTGTTGCATTTGACCACAATCAATAAAATTTCTCTTTATGATACAAAATAAATATTCGAAATACGGGCAAGGATAATTGCAATTAGTGTTTTTTTATAAATTAGTGAGGATTGATGAACTTTTTACGGAATTTTCATTTAATCAAGTACTTTTAAAAATTGATTTTTAATACATTTGTAAGTTGTTATGTAGCCTACCATGAATAAATTAATTGTACTTATCCCCATTCTGTTCTCCTTCTCGGTGTTTGCTCAACAGATTCCACAGAAGCAGTCGAATACACCAAGTGCTGAGTTATTTGCCGATGCACCGTATATATGCAAGAAAACCGATACAAACGATAACCCAGCTTCCATTCCCATTCTGTTTATTTGCCATGATGGTTCCGCCATAGGAGCAACAATCGATCTGATTTCGATTAAAGTGAAGGCAAAAGCTGCCGGATCCGGGCCGTTTGGGGAAGTTATCAGTTTCAGCGAAATGACCAACGAGGATTTTCTGGGTAATGTTGTTGTTGCTTCAACCGAGAATGAGTCGCTTGATATTCAGTCGTTCGATTTTGATGTTATTGAAAACAGCAGTACCGAGACGTTTAAATTTAATGATGAAATGAACATTTGGATACCACCCGTTTATTACGAAAAAATTGACGGAAGATGGTGGTACTTTGTTTATAACATGCCATACGAATCGTTCGATGAATGCGGTGACACCATTGATTTCGAAGTGTATTTTGATCAGGATTATGCAACCGATGATATAATTTATCTTAGGGTAATTCGCACAGATGAGGCTGTTCCTGAAATGCAAGGCTGGTATCGGGGCGACACCCACTATCACAGCATGTTTACCGACAACCTCGCGGAAATGGGGTTTCCACCGGATATAGTTGCCTATATGGCAAAAACACTGAGCATTGATTGGATAACGATAACGGATCATTCATGCGACTACGATAATTACGGTCAATCAATGGCAGACAACTGGACACAACTGGGGAATATGGTCCTTGCCAATAACCAGAACGATACCGCGTTCAAATTTATCAGGGGCATCGAAATGTCGGTTAACAATTCGGACGACCATATTGTACATTGCCTGGCCTACCCTTCTGAAGAAGCCCCCTTTTCCATGCCTTATCTTGGCGATGGCGGAGGTGATTCGTTTGGAACCGAGATTGATCTCGACGGATTATTCGAAGAATTGCTCAATTGCGGAGGTTTCGCTTATGCTGCCCATCCTTTTGCGGAAGGCGATGCACTTGGAGTTTTTGTCAATGGTGGATCATGGAATCTGGGACATCCGGGGTTTAAGCAAAATGGTGAGGCGCACACTTATTCCGGAACGGTCATTTGCAATGATATAAGCCTCGCTTCTGATGTTTACACTGCTGATGGAATGAATCTGAAGCCTGGATTACTGGGATTTGAAATTCTGAATATGCGTAACAGACTTTCCGTCGCGGATGAGATGAACAACCCATGGAATGCTACAAACGATGGAACTGATGCATTCGGTATTATCGACACTTTCGATACATATCATTATCTGTACCGTTACCGGCAAAACCTGGAAGTATATTTTTATATGTTGCAAAAAGCCCTGCTTTTTGCTGAATCAGAAAATATCAATTATAAAATATTTCAATCTGCGGGGTCCGATGCTCATGGTTCATTCAATTATTCCAACACCGACTACTCGTTTGGTGTAACCGGTTCAGTTACCGATAATGCAATAGGAAAATTTTCGACACTGGTTTATTGTCCTGAAGGAATGGGCAATAATGCTGAGAATGTACTTATGGCTCTCCGCAACGGAAGAACAATACTGAGCGAAGGGCCTCTGGTTAGTATTGAGGTTACTAACGATGCGCTGGCAGAGAATTACTACATCGGCGATGATGCTTCGGTTAATTATACCGATCTTCTGGAGTGGAAACTTAATTATAATTATGCCTCTTCAGGTTTGTATGGCAATGTAAATTATATCAAGTTTATTGTTGGAACCAAAGATTACTTATTTGAATTTTATGCTGATACAACCACCGATCACATACACCTTTACGATTTAATTGCCGGAACGCTAGGCGATGACTACTACAACGGAATGTTCTTTATTATGGCTGAAATACGTACTTCAAAACCCGAAACACCTTATATTGACCCGATGGGTGGGTTTTATTATGCCTATACCAATCCTATCTGGATAGAGCTTTACGATAATACACAAATTTCGGAGTTCGGGGGCATGGATTCATTTATTTACCCCAATCCTGCCAGCGACTTCATTGATCTGCAGCTCTCAGACAATGATAATGACAATTACGAAGTAAGTATATACGGCATAAACAATGACCTCATTTCGAAGTCGAAACACAACAAAAGTAATCCGCGAATTCACTTAGCCAATTTAAAAGATGGTGTATATACGGTAAAACTCAAATCTGCACGGAAAGTAAGGAAGCAAAAACTAGTGGTTGTGAAATAGGAGCTCAGAAATTGTATCGTAACG
The DNA here is from genome assembly GCA_017994175.1 of Bacteroidales bacterium. Lineage (GTDB taxonomy): Bacteria > Bacteroidota > Bacteroidia > Bacteroidales > ML635J-15 > JAGOEF01. Next base: position 15,671 of record JAGOLH010000012.1, read on the forward strand.
ATAAAGCTGCCTGAGGTGAAAAATCCTCGCCGGGGTTATTATATAAACCCAATTCAGGGCGTATATCGAGCGATAATTTAAATCTATCTTTTGGCAAGAGGTATTCTATTCCTATATTCGGTGCAAAACCAATGAAAAAGCCATCGTCTTCAAAGTCGTGGTAACCGATGCTATAATCCCAGTAACCAAAGGAGAACCCCCCACCAAGATACCATGACCATGATTTACCGAGAATGAACCTCCACTGATGCATAAGGCAAACGCCCGATTTAATATAGGTCCGGTTAAAAGTCATTCCCATATCAAGCTCAAACCTTTTCAGAAACTTGTATTCAAGCTGTAATGTTGCCTCTACCAATGGCCCGTTGATATAGGCATACCCTCCGCGAAGGCCAATCGATTTCACTGTATTCTGCGAGTGCAATACATTAGCTACCGCAAAAAATACCATTATCAGAAGCGTTTTTTTCATAACTCAGACAGGTTGCAAATATACAGTTTTTATTCATGCTAACGAATGTATTATATCCAACCTGTGCTCAACAGATTTACCGAAAGTGGTTAACTAATCATTGCAAAATAATGTTGTTAAACAATTTTACATTTTCGTCAGGAATGGTATTTTTGCCGGCTAATTTTCAAAGAAACCTATATGGCATTTTTAACTCATGAAAAGTTCCTATCAGGAAAGTGGTTCAAGGCAGTACTGCTGATACTTACAGGTACATTTATTATGGCAGCGGGGTTTGTATTTTTTATTTCTCCTTACAGGTTTGCCCCCGGCGGTGTATATGGTATTGCTATTGTATTGCATCACCTGGCTGGTTTCCCGACCGGCTTGACAGCTCTGTGCATCGATATACCACTTACCCTGATTGGTATTAAGATTCTGGGACCACGTTTTGGATGGAAAACCGTTTTGGGGTTTGTGTCTCTTGCTGTCTTTGTTGATCTGCTTACCTTTTTCTGGGGCGATAAACCCTTGGTGGAAGGGGATGCCTTGCTTTCGGCATTATTTGGCGGCGTACTTGTTGGCGTAGGGCTCGGACTTGTTTTTAAATCGAAAGCAACATCGGGTGGCAGCGATATCATTGCCATGATTATTGCTAAGTACACCAAACTCCCCGTTGGGCAATTACTTATTTATGTGGACTCAGCGATTGTTTTAATAGGGTTATTTGCATTTCAGGACTGGAAAATCCCTCTGTATTCATGGATTGTTATATATATTACCGGTCATGTAATCGACTTAATTGTGGAGGGGATGCACTACGATAAAAGCCTGTTCATTATTTCGGATAAATACGACGAAATCAGGCTGAAAATAATAAACGACCTCAAACGCAGCGGAACGTTCATTTCCGGTACCGGAATGTATGGGAATAGTGAAAAATCAATAATTTTCACAGTTGTGAACCGAAGGGAATTGTCCATTCTGAAGGATTTTATCAAGGAGATTGATCCCAAAGCATTCGTAACGGTAATTGATACACGGGAAATACTTGGCGAAGGATTCAAATCGTTAAACGAAGAAAGCTAGAAAAAAAAAGAGCAGACCTGTAAGCCGGATTCTGTAATCCGCAAAGCGGATCCTTTATCATTTATCTGTGCGACCTACCCTCCGACTCGGGCGGGCCACCCTCAGGCGTCGGTTTACTTGGTCTTGCAACCTGCAGGACAGACAGCCAGCAATGTTGCCACTGCTGCTGGTAGGCTCTTACCCTACCTTCTCACCATTGGTGCAGCAAGCTGCATCTGTTGTTTTCTTCTCTGTTACCATACCTTCACAGACATCTTCCATTTCGGAAGTGCAGCGCCCTGTGTTGTCCGGACTTTCCTCCCTGCCATAGTTCTACCTAACATGCAAAGCGATAAAGCGGTCTGCTCGCAGCAAAGATACATTTTCATAAGTAAAACACAGCATGTACACTGAAATTTGTTTTTTTTGGCAATTTCTAATTCAATTTTGTATCTTTCGCAATTAAATTAAATCTATTGTGGCGTTTCTTGATAAAATAAAAAACTGGTACGGGAAAAAACAGCTTCTGAATCTGGCCAGGTTGCGCACTGAGCCAATCAACTGCAACTACAACGACTTGCATACAATCGGAATACTCTATGACGCTACCAATGAAGCAAATTTCAAGACAGTGAGATCTTTCGTATGCAAACTTAAAGAATCGCATAAAGAGGTTATTTCTCTTGGTTATGTCAACCAGTTACATCTTGAAGATTTTCACATTCAACCGAAAGAATTTTTATTTTTCTGCCGAAAAGATTTGAACTGGTATTTCCGCCCTACAGAGTCAAGCACTGTTGATTTCCGTAAAATAGAATTCGACGTTCTTATTGATCTATGCATTGAGGAGCATCTTCCGGTTCGGTATGTTCTGAATGAATCTCCGGCAAAGCTAAAAGTTGGCAAATACAGCGAAGCAAATATCAATTATTACGACATGCTTATCGATATTTCGGAAGAAGAAAGCGTGGATCACCTTTTCAATCAGACATTGCACTATTTAAAAATGATGAATCAAAACAAGTAAAACATATGAATTCGTTATTTAAAGGAACCGGAGTTGCCCTGGTAACCCCATTCAATACCGACAAGTCAATTGATTTCGATGCCCTCAGAAATGTAGTTGAATACGTTATCGCTGGTGGAGTTGAATATTTGGTTGTAATGGGCACCACAGCCGAGTCGCCAACCTTATCATCGGATGAAAAAGACGCGGTGCTTGCTCATGTCATCAAATATAATGCATACCGGCTTCCGATTGTGTACGGTATAGGTGGTAACAATACCGAAGAGGTAGTTCATAAAATACATAGTTCTTCACTGTCGGGAGTGAGCGGCATTTTATCGGTAACACCTTATTATAACAAACCTTCGCAGGATGGCATTTATCATCATTTTAAAACCATTGCCGAAGCTTCGAAGCTTCCTGTGATACTTTATAATGTTCCGGGAAGGACTGGCTGCAATATGAGTGCAAATACCTGTGTACGCCTGGCATCGGATTTTAAAAACATTATTGCTGTGAAAGAAGCCAGTGGTAATTTTGAACAGATCATGCAAATACGTAAGAATGCTCCATCCGGTTTTCTGGTAATTTCGGGCGACGATGCCATTACCATGCCCTTGCTTGCTTGCGGCATTGACGGTGTAATTTCGGTGGCAGCAAATGCGTATCCTAAGGAGTTTTCAGATATGGTAAGGGCTGGAATGACCAGCGATTTTACAACCGCGCGCGCATTGCACTACCCCCTCCTCGACCCTATTCAAATGATGTTTGCTGAAGGAAGCCCAGCGGGTGTAAAAGCATTCCTGACACATAAGGGTTTAGTCAAGAACATCCTGAGACTTCCGTGTTACGAGGTTAGTGAAATGTTGTTCAGTAAAATCGGCAATTATTTAAAATAGTTCCGACTGAGGCAAAACGTTTTTATTGTTAAAATCATCCTTTGCCAGCCGGTGCCCGTTATAGGTAAAGGTGTCCGATAATTTAAGGTCGTGATGGGTGACACCTTTTGAATAGTAAACCCGAATGCTGAGAAACTCTTTACAGAATAATTCAAAATTTTCGGGAGTAACCAGTATTTTAATTTCGAGAGGATTTGTTATTTCTTCCTGATACAAAGCATTAACGCCTGCCACCGAAAATACTGAATACAGGCCTTCGTGTCGCGTAAGCTTCGATTGAAGTGGAATAAACTGAATGTCATGCAACTCAGCAGGAAGGTAAACTTCTATCTTATAGTCTTTTTCCACTGCCCCCCCTTTGTTTTGAATGAGAAGCTTAGGGTAAAAACTGATAGTTTTAATGGCTCCATCCGAAAGAACCGGCAGTCCGTTGGTGTTGTATATACCAACAAAATCAAGCTCCGGCGACACAGATGCATGATAATGCATCCTCACTTCCCCTTCGGTCATGGGTTCACATTTGTGCCGGTACCATTTATAGTACATCTTATTGTCAAACATATGCGGAGCATCGTTTATGCGGGGGAAGCAGACACAATATACAAAGCCCTTCTGACCCGGCATTTCGATACGGCGAAGCTCCATACCCCTTACGGGTAACTGAATATTCGACTGTATTTCATGCAGCAACCAGGTTTCATCGTAACACGCGGCAACCGGACTCAGGAAAGATGCACGCCCTCTGCGGGGGGTGATTCCGCAATATATACAGGCTTCTCCTGTATTTGAAATTGCAGAAATAACCTGTGATATTTTGTAGGCTTGTTTTCTGTCAGCTTCCAGAAGTTTCCCATCAAAAAAATACAAACCATTCCCTTCTCTTACTTTATTTCTGATTAAATTCTCTATCTCACTTGAGGTACTCGGATATGTTTTCATATAGTTGTCACTTAATGTGAATCCCTTGCTTGCAATTTCAACAATAGAATCATTTCAAACTGGTTTCGATAACTACATTTGTTACCGGCATTCTGTAATTATCGGGAATATCAGGTATATTGTCAGCATTACAATCTTCGAAACTTTCAATAAACTTTAGTACAGCAAGCCACTCCTTACCTTCCTGAACGCCTTCTTTGTTTGAGTCAAAATCAATCCATGCTGTATGCATGTCCTTGATCCGGTTGCCATCAGCATCTTTGGGGAACACCTTTACAAGCCCATAGCTAATTTTTCGTATCAGGCCAACAAATTCGAGCATATAGGAGTTGGCAACGAGCCCATATAATTTCTGATTTTCTTTCGAAAAATCGATTTCTTCGCCATTAATTTCTATTTTACGGACTTTATTCAGCATCCCCTTATCTGGATTTATATATACAGTTATACCCGAGTAATAGCAATAATTTGAAGAGCTCATCGAAGGGGCAATATATAGTATTTCCAGTACTTTTTTCAGTTCTGATGCCGTTAGATAAATTTTAGCCAGGGGATAGCCGGGAACCCCATCATTTCCTTCTCCCAGTGATACAACCCTGAAGATATCCGGTGGTGTCTGGTATCCCTTCTTCCCTTTCGATATTTTATCGCGAATCACACCGGTAGCAATCAGAGCAACATCGGTGCCTTGAGGACTGTATTTATTGGTGTAATAGTATATTGCATCAGCAAGAAAAGGCCCCAGATTGCTCCCTGAAGGGTTGTTTATTTCATCGCAAACAAGGTCAAAAGTGGTAGAAGCAATGATTTGGTTATAGTGCAAACCGAGTGGTGCCAGTACTTTTGAGTCAACTGTTTTTTTCTGTTTTTCAACTTCGTTAAAGATATAATAGTCGCCTTGAATCTCATCATTCATTTGAGTAATTTGATACTTAAAGTTGACTATTTTACCACTTTCAATATTTAGCTCAAGTTTGCCTACGTTTACTCCATAAGCACCGGTTTGTACGATAATAACATCGTTTACCATCAGTGCTTCGGTAAGGCAGGTATGAGAATGTCCGCTAACAATTACATCAATATAAGGGCAATTTTCGGCAAGCTTAACATCTTCACCTGAATAAGTCCCGTTGCTTTCGGGGATTAAACCGCTATGAGAAAGGCATATCACAATATCGGCTCCTGCTTCGGTTTTCAAAAATCTCGATACTTTCTTTGCTGTTTTAAGGGCATCATCGCAGGTAAGAGGCTTCATATTGGGAGCCACTTCGGCAGCATTGTAACCCAGTAAACCAAAGACTCCAATTTTAAAGCCAGCCTTTTCAATTATCATTGAGCGGCGGATAATTTCTTTTTCGTATAGCGAAGCCAGGCCGCTTGTGGCATCGGAAGGCTCTTGAAACGAAAGGTTGCAACAGGTAATGGCTGGTATTTCTCCCAAAAGCATCGATTTATTGATAATTTCGGAAAGTTTGCGAGGACCATAATCGAATTCGTGATTGCCCAGTGCCACCACATCATAACCCATTTCTTTCATCAAGTGCAACTGAAAACCCGTCTCGGCCTCCGATATATGAAAAAAACTGCCCATCAGAAAATCGCCGGCATCCATAACAATGCAATTTTCGGGATGTTGCTTCTGGATTTCTTTTATAAAAGCCGATATCCTGGAAAAACCACCCAGAGTAAAATCATCGCCAGTAGTCTGAGGGGTGTACTCCATTTCGGGCGAAAAACCTGTGAGCATGCTGTGCATATCGTTAGTGTGCACAATCACCAGCCTACCCGACTTTGCCTGACTAAAAGCCAGCGGGGTAAAAAGCAAAAAACAAATTAAAAAATAGATGTTTTTCATAAACTGCATTTATTGGGTACTAAAGTAATAATTTATTTTTCAGCAGTATGTAATAATTTACACAAAGAGTTACATTTATAAAACCTTTAATTCGTTGATTACAAATTATCTGCTTTCAATGAAGTTTAAATTGTTGGACTACTTTACAGTAAATGATATATTACTGACTTCTTTTCCATTAGCGTCGGTATCGTGCATTCTGAAGCTATAGTTACCGGGAGTTGTGGGGGCAGTAAAGCTTAATGTTCCGGAGGTCTTGGATCCAATGTATTGATAACTGATGTCGTACTGATCGTTTTGCGTCTCAGAGCCATGGGGTTTATCGGAAGGGACTATGCCTATCCACGGGTTACTGCCTGTGAAAGGGGGTGCAGTATAGTAAAGATTGATTTTCTCTCCGGGTGAAAAAACCAGTTTTTCAAGATGCATTGAAGCATTTCGAAATGTTTCAGTAGCGACAAAATCTGTAGTGCTTACAGTAAAACTGAAATAGGCGACTTCTTTTCCATTGTTATCGCTATTGTGCAATCTGAAATCGTAATTACCCTCCGCAGCTGGTGCTGTAAAGCTGAGAACTCCTGAAGTTTTTCCATTCAGGTACTGATATGTAATGTCGTGTTGATCGTTCACATCTTCACTACCGTGCGCAATTGACGAGGGGACTATTCCAATCCATGCATTGGATTCATAGCTCGAAAGGGCTGTAAAACTTAGTTTAATTGTTTCACCGGGTTTGAAATGCGATTTTTCAAGGCTCAGGCTTTGTCCAAAACATACACTCGCAAAAACTAACATCAGAACGAACATCCAGTATTTCATAATTGTTTAATTTTAAGTTTTTCAAATATACCGTTTTATAGTTATCCAAAATTCACTAAGCCGTGATTCTGCGATATTTTTACATAAAAAGCGAATCACGGATGCATCAACATACATGCATAAAACAAATCAATCGTATATTTGAACCAAATTTACCCGTTTATGCAATCACGTCCGAACACTTCTCTCATCAGTTATTTCAGCAATATGGTAAAACAAAGCGGAGGTATTAATCTGGCGCAGGGTCTGCCCGGTTTCCGGCCTCCGTTAAAGCTGATGCAAAATCTTTCGGAAATTTCATTAACCGATTCCCATAAGTATGCTCCGGGCCTGGGGCTTGATTTATTACGTTGTCAGATCGCAGAGAGTTGCAACTCCACGGCAATAGGTGCAGAAAATGTGATGATAACCAATGGCGGCACTGAAGCCATTTCGCTTATATATACATGGCTTTATAAAAAGCTACATCACCAACTCAACGTGATGTCGTTTGCACCCGTATACGAAAGCTACCGGGAATTACCCGGCATATTTGGAAACCATTTCTATGCTTTTCGTAATGACCCGAATCAAAGCATTAACATTCCATTGTTATGTGAGGAGTTGGCCCGAAATGAAATCAATCTTGTTTTTCTTGCCACTCCCGGAAATCCGCTGGGGCGCATTTTTTCGGAATACGAGCTTACCGAAATATGCAATTATTGTTCCCGGAAAAGGATTTACCTTGTGATTGACCTTGTGTACAAATATCTGTATTATGATAAAAAACCCAGCATTCCTTACTCTGCTCTATCGGAGTATATTCTGTTTGCCGACAGTTTTTCAAAACAATTTTCAATTACCGGATGGCGCTTGGGGTACCTTATTGCACCACCAGAAATTATATGCGAAATAGCAAGCGTTCACGATTATACAGGTTTATCGTCGCCATTACCACTCCAGAAGGCACTCAGCATGTATCTGAGCAACACATCGGATGCTTTGCAATACTTACAAGATACAAGAGAAAAAGTATCCGAAAATTTCGAGTATGCTTCTCATAGGCTGAGTGAGGCCGGGTTCCGGTGCATTCCGGCCCATGGAGGGATTTTCCTTTGCACGGCCCTGCCCGACCATTTCGATGATGGGTTCCAATTTGCCAGCAATCTGTATAAGAGTTGTAAAGTAGCCGTAGTACCTGGAGAGCATTTCGACAGAGAATGGAAAAGGATCATCAGGTTGAATATTGCCCACCCGGCGGATGTACTCAATCAGGCACTTGATGAGATCATTCACTTTAGCGCCAGCTAAAAAAACATGGAGCTTGTTGCAGTAATAAAAAAATTATTATTTTTGCATTCACATTTGCCCAGATGGTGAAATTGGTAGACACGCCAGCTTGAGGGGCTGGTGTCCTTAAGGATGTGCAAGTTCGAGTCTTGTTCTGGGCACTGAAAACGAAGCAGTTTTACTGTTTCGTTTTTTTTTGAGTAACAATTAGGTAAGTTTGCCTGTTTGGTTTTCTTTTGTATTTTTGCCGGTAATGATAAAAATACGATCATTAATACTTTGTTTTTTCTCAGTGATTTTTCTTTTTACAGGAAAAGTATTTTCACAAACCGATAGTCTTTTTCTTCAACCAACAACGGTACTTAGTGCTGAACAAATTGCTGCACATGACTCTGTTGAAAATATACGGCGGCAATTGATTGATTCAATCATTACATATGGAAAAACCTATGTAGGATTGCACTACCGCTATGGTGGTATTACTCCTTCTGGTTTCGACTGCAGTGGTTTTGTTTTTCACGTTCACAGGCATTTCAACCTGCCAATTCCCCGTGTACCCAGTGCTACCTGTCTTATGGGAGAACGCATTGAACTTGATAGCCTACAACCAGGGGATCTTGTATATTTTAAAGGACGCCACACCAACAGCAATACAATCGGGCATGTTGCCATGGTAGTTGAAAAACTTCCCGGTGACTTTATAATGATTCACTCAGCAAGCCATGCAGGGGTTATTGTTGAAACTTTTGCAGACAAATCATATTACACTTCCCGCTATTTATTTGCAAACCGCTTACCCACTGAGTTTTACCTTAGGCAATGGAACGACAGTCTGATGAAAATCTACAGCTACCGTAATGCCGACATCTATAAAGAATACGCTGCGACTCCTGTTACGGTAGCCCAACCTGAGGGGACAACCCTACTGAATTATACTGTAAAATCGGGTGATATGCTTGGACTAATTGCTTCGTGGTATAAGGTAACTGTAAATGAATTAATGGCATGGAACGGTCTTTCATCCACTAGGCTATCTATTGGCCAAAACATCAAAGTCTATGTAAAAACCGATCAGTTATCGAAATTCAGCAATATGAATACTATGAGTTTTGATGAAAAGCAAAAATCATCAGGTTCATCTTCGTCGAATAAAACTGTAACAGGTGCCGGAACCCGCGAAGATGCCAGTTATGAATACTATACGGTGCAGTCGGGTGACAGTCCGTACAGCATTGCAAAAAAGTTTCCCGGAACCACGGCTGAGAGCATCATGAAGCTAAATAATATTTCGAATGCTTCAGGCCTTCAAATCGGCCAAAAATTGAAAATTCGGAAGAAAAACTAAGCTTCTTTCAAGTATAATAGATTTTTTACAATAGACCTTGTTGCGCATAAATTTTCATCAAGTTGTTTTTTATCCTGTGGCTTCAGTACATTTGTATTTTAAATTTTAGAAGACAATGTCAGGACAAAGTAGCTCTAAAAAATCGATTCTGTTTGCATTTGCAGCAAACATTGGAATAGCAATCACAAAAACAGTTGCTGCCGTAATTACAGGATCGGGTGCAATGCTTGCTGAAGCAATACATTCTTATGCCGACAGTGGCAATCAGGTACTCCTATTTGCAGGTTTAAGGGCAGCCCGAAAAAAGCCAACACAGACATACCCGCTGGGGTACGGGAAGTCAGTCTTCTTCTGGTCGTTTGTTGTTGCATTGATTCTTTTCAGCGTGGGCGGCCTTTTTTCGGTATACGAAGGCATCCATAAACTCAACAGTCACAATGGCGTAAGCTCCCCGCTTATTGCAATTGTTGTGCTTAGCATAAGCATACTTCTTGAAGCTGCTTCTCTCTACGGCTGTATTACCCAAATACGAAAAGTAAAACGAAAAAACGAAAATTTACTGCAATGGTTTAAACACAGCAGGCAAAGCGAACTGGTTGTTGTGCTTGGCGAAGATGTCGCTGCTTTATTAGGTCTTTTATTTGCACTTATCGCTGTGCTGTTGACAATGCTGACAGGGAATCCTGTTTACGATGCCGCCGGTAGCATAGGTATCGGGGCATTACTCATTATAGTTTCTATATTTCTTGCTGTTAAGATTAAAGGATTACTTATCGGACAAAGTGCTGATGAAAAAACGGTGCTGGAAATAAAAGAATTCATTGAATCGCGCCACGAAGTTGATACCCTGATGAACATTATTACTTTTCAGCTGGGACCCGATATCATGGTTGCTGTAAAAGCAAGAATGAAAGAAACGCAATCGGCCTCAGTGTTAATTGATCACATTAATTTATGCGAAAGAGAAATTAAAAAAAATTTCCCCGATGTGAAATGGATGTTTTTTGAACCGGACATTGCTGATAGTAAGAATTAGTAACCTTTCAGCCCCAGATCAATCATATGCACCACCGGAATCATAATTTGCCGCGGGTCGGATGGATTGTATTTAATTTGAACCTTCCTGTCAATCTTTAAATGCGAAACAGCATCAAAATGCGTCAGTGAATTCAAGTCATTTTTTTTGTTCAAGTCATCGTAAATCACTGAAGCACAAACAATGCTCTCATTTTGATCACAATAAATCACACTAACAATGGTGCAATGAAGTTTCCCGAAAAACTCTGGCCCTCTTTTATGAAATACCACCGCCTCCGACTTCTCCCAGGAAGAATACCTGTTTTTAAATTTTAGAATTTTTGTAGTGTAATAGCCAAACACATTCATTATAAAACGGATTATTAAAAACGCAGCTAACGATACTGCAGCAAGTACTATATATACGATCCAAATATTAGGATATTTTTCTACCAAAGCGACCAAGCAATATCCCATGACAAATATCAATGCAATTGTAAGCAGCTTTCGTGTTCTCCGGCTGAGTACAGGTGCATTCATAGGGAACGTACTTGATTTAGGCATTGTTATATAGCTTGATGATAGGATACTGTTCTGCGATACCATGTTCAGTGATAATACAACTTATATCTGTTGGTTCCAAAAGATAGATCATATTTTGTCATATTTATATTTCATCTCTGTATAGTATGCTGCATAATCTGTAACAAACGTGTCGCCAAAGTAATACCACCATTTATTTTCAATATCGTAGATGCCAAAATACAGCATTGTATCAATTTTGTTATACGCTTCCAGCAAATCATTGAAAGCTTCTAGCAGCTTATTTGTCGTTACACATCTGTAGGCTGAATATAAGTTTCCGTTATAGAGTGTAACAAAGTCAATCATTTTTATTCCTGTCTTACGATAGTTTTTTTTCGGATACCAAACAATCCAACTATTTTTTTTGCACCAATCCTGACACCAAACTTTAATCTTTTCATATTCTTCATCAATAGCCATTCTTATGTTTTCAATGGTGATTTCGGTTGAATTTGACTTATCCTGACTAAGAATATTATTTATTTTATTGCAATAGGCTTCCATCGAAAAGCCATTGTTAATCTCCCTGATTCCATCCTTTCTGTTATATTTTAAGTAGAGAAAGTATTGCAGCAGTGCATCGCTAACAGTAAACCTACCGAGTTCTTTAACTTTTTCGCATTCAATCGGGCGGCTTGGATGCGTATCAACAAAATTAAGTACAGTGTCGAACTCACCTGAAAAGAAAGAATCCGCATATTTATTTTTGCTAGTACACAAAAGCGGATAATTAAGCTTAGTTACATGTTCGGAGCGAGATAGTTTTGGCTGTGCTTTTTTTTTCGGCAATCGCGAATCATCCATTAAGGGATACACAACAAACAATTTCAGCAACATGTTTTTTCGTTGAATCAAGGCGATGTTTTCAGCATTTACAGGAACATTAAAACCGTTTTCGGAATAAAATACAAATCGTTTTTCCAGATCTACATATGACCAGGCACTTTGAGTATTAAACCCCTCAGCTTGTAATCCGTGCGATTCCAGTTGCATACGTGTTGCTTTAGAGTTGTGTGAATATATTGCATAATGGTTCATTTCCTTTTCATTCCAACCATTGTCAACAATAATCTTCTTTATAGCAGCCATGGTCTCAACCTGATTGAACCTTCTCGATTCGGCTTCGGTATAGAAAAAATAAAAGTACCATGCTTTCGCATAATTCATAGCTGCTTCGGTGGAGTAATGGCCGTAGAAGCGGATACCGTTTGCTTCACTTTCAAAAATGTTAATTTTTTGCTGAAAGCTCCTGTCCGCATCAGCCTGCTTTTTAATACCAAGTGTTTTATTGTTCTCTTTATTCTGTTTTTGAAAGCCTTTATTTTGCTGTGTTTTTCCCACGGATTCAAATTCTTGTACTGCGTGTTGCGTTTGAATTAAGCGGGCTTTAGTGATTTCACAGGCAATTCTTTGTACATCTGCTGAATCAATTTTAAATTCTTTTATCAATGAATGCAATATTGCAGTGCTTGTTTTATTGTTTTTTGCTGTAGGGCTTTCAGCAATCAAACGTAAGATAAATTCAACTCTAAAAAACACCGCCAGTTCTTTTTCGCTGTTGTTCCATTCTGCCATATCCTTTCGCAGAGTATTTATTTCATGAGAAAGGTCATTGCTTTTCGCAAGGTTTAATGTAACACCTTCATAATTGACTACATAGCTTTCACCAAGAAACAGATTCAAGGCATCTTTCAAGTATTTCTTACCCATTTCGCGATGAAAAGCGATGATGTTAACCAGCTTATTTTTATAGGCTATGTCTTTGGTTTGAATTAGCCAAGTTTTTAAAGCAGAGAAATTATCTTCATCTTCGAGTAAAACATCAATAAAGTCACTCCTGTTTTCTATTTCCAAGGCTAATTCGTGAACATTATGTATTTCAATTCCATCCACAATCAGCAGGTTCTCATCAGTAACCAGCTGCTTTCGACCGGCTTCTGCATCCAGAAACTTTCCCTTAAGCCAGGCTTCCACTTCACTCCACCCCCATCTGTCGTGATAATAAGCCATGGTAAGTCCGGTAATGAGACGGTTCAGCCTTTCATATTCAGGAGAGAATTTTACCAGCGGACCGCCATTGTATTGTTTCTCGATCAGTATCGAAAATTTTTCTTTATCGATTTCGCTAAAATTCTCGCTTGTGCAAATTTGCTCCGGGTACAGCAGGTGTAATAATATCATTCCAAACGAGTAGTAATCGTTCTTTTCGGAAGTAATACCCCGAGCTTGTTCCGGAGCCAGATACGCTTCGGTTCCCTTAACGATTTTCGACCTACGCAGTTCCATTTCGCTTTGCAAGTCCCATGCTTTTGCTGAGCCATAATCCCCGATCACCAAATCGTTCTGCGTTTCATCGAGATAGAGTATGTTCTGGGGTTTCAAGTCGCAATGGTATATTTTATACTCATGGAGCTTTGTGATAGCCTTGAAAATTTGCGGGATCAATTGGTTCTCGAGGAACAGAGCTGTGTATTTTTGCTTAAAATTAGGAACATCCAGTAAATTGCCCCCTCAGGCGTACTGCGATATTTCGTAACAATTTTTCCCGCGGAACTTATCGGCACCAACTCCAAAATCATACAGTTTCAATATATCTTCATCGTTGAGCGATTTAATTCTCTCAAGGGCAATTCCATTGGGTTCTTCTGCACCCTGTAGGTAGTCGTAGTATAGTTTCAAGGCAAAATCTTTACTATTCGAGTCACGTATCAGGTAAACAATTGCTTCGCCAGTGCCTTCGGATAGGGTTGACAAAACATTGTACTCCTTATTTCGCAATGATATTTTTTCTCCAGGAATCAGACTGCTTTCAGCAGGTTGCATGTTGCCTTTCAACAATTCGCCATTCTGGCTTTGTGCATTGTACAATCCGGTTTTCTGGTTTTGTAAATCTTTGTAAATCTTTGTCTTGTCATTATTATCCATAAAAAAAGTATTATATCGGGTTCCTATTTAATGAATACAAAATGGATGGCTTTAAGCAATTCAACACAAGTGATTAAAAATATCCCTGTATATTATTATACTATCCCTAGGCTATTCGGAATCAAGGGCTGAGGTTACTGCAAAAGCACGAAAGCAACAATTTGGAAAACATTTTTAAACTTCATGGTTATTAGGTTTGATATATTTAGCTAAAATACAGTTTTTTCAATTTTTGTGCAATTTCTTATGCAATATTCTTGTAACTCCGACGGAATTACTTTAAGGTAATATTTACAATTAATAAGAATAGAATCCATACATTTTCGAAGCAAAAATTATTTTTTTACAATTGCTACAATTACATAATTGCTGTATTGATAAATCGAATTTTTATGAATACAAATACTTTTCTATTTTTGTAATATAAAATCAAGCATTATGAAAAATATCACCGTTAAGCATGTAATACTTGCCATCAGCGTACTGCTGCTTTTGATTTTCACTTTTCAAAACCTTGAAACAGTAAGGGTTCATTTCCTTTTCTTCGATTTTGGGATGCCCTTGGTAATTCTTATTGTTCTTGTTTTTTTTATTGGTTTTTTTACTGCATGGGTAATGAAGAAACTGAAGAAGAAAAACATTGATTTACGGTAACTCATTCTTTCGGCATTTGGGATGATACCGCAATTGCAACTGTCTTATTAAAGCATTATTGACATACATCGGTGGCAGAAAAACTACATGTCTCACATTCTGAGAAAAGTTCAGGTACAGGATTAATTACGGTAGCTATGCTTGCTGCGTTCATCACCCCATTTATGGGAGCATCGGTGAATGTTGCGCTTCCGGTTATAAGCCGGGAATTCACAATGAATGCCTCTACAATGAGCTGGGTTGCCATGTCGTATATCCTCGCTTCTGCAGTATTTCTGGTTCCCTTTGGAAAGTACTCCGACATAACCGGCAGAAAAAAGCTCTTCATTGCCGGTATGATCATCTTTGCCATTGGGAGTCTTTTATGTTCAGTTTCGCAATCGGCGGGGATGCTTATATCGTCGAGAGTAATCCAGGGAATTGGAAGTTCTATGGTTTTCAGTACAAGTATGGCTATTGTGGTTGCTGCCTTCGCTCCCGAAAAAAGAGGCAGGGCAATTGGTCTTATAAGCGCTTCGGTTTACATTGGCCTTTCAGCAGCACCTGTTTTGGGTGGGTTAATGACACAATTTATCGGTTGGCGAAGTATTTTCGTACTGACTATGATGCTTTGCTTGATAGTGATTACCATTGCAAATCGGGTTATTGTTGAACAACATCAAAACTTAACCCGGGAAAAGTTCGACCTTTCAGGATCGTTGCTGTATTTGATTTCGATGAGTTTGCTTATGTACGGTCTTTCCCGAATTACAGAAGCTTTTGCTATTATTATGACTGCCATAGGTGTTGCCGGAATGGTTTTTTTTGTAATCATCGAATACAGAATTACTTCCCCTGTAATGAACATAAAACTAATTAGACATAACAGGGTGTTTGCTTTTTCGAACCTCGCTGCCCTGATTAACTATGCAGCTACTTTTGCAGTTAGTTTTATTCTGAGTTTGTATCTTCAATACGTTAAAGGGCTAAGCCCGGGCGAAGCCGGGCTTGTGTTGCTCGCGCAACCATTGGTTATGGCAATAGTCACACCATTTGCCGGACACCTATCCGACAGGATTCAGGCAGGTTTACTAGCTTCATTAGGAATGGCAATCAGTGCATCCGGACTATTTGCATTGATTTTTCTTCACCATGACAGCGGGTTTGCCACAATTGTTGTATGCCTGTTTGTGGTTGGACTTGGCTTTGGAATATTTGCCTCACCCAACACAAACTCAGTAATGAGTTCTGTTGAAAAACCACAATATGGCGTTGCCTCTGCTTTTTTGGGAACCATGAGGCTTACAGGTCAGATGCTCAGTATGGCAATAGCAACTCTTGCAATTTATCTGTTTATAGGTAAGTCGCCAATAAAACCTGAAAACATCGACAAGTTCATGAATTCAGTACAAATTGTATTCATCATTTTTAGTTTGCTATGCTTTGTGGGCATATTTGCATCACTGGCCAGAGGTAAAGAAAAGGGTAAGTAAACCGATTGCAAAGTAATTTCTGTAAAATGTCGATTGTTAGCAATTAAGCAGCACTTTCAGTCTGATCTCTTATTGCTTTGATAGCAAACAAACGACAGGGCTAATTAAATTACAAATATCTGTTGGTTTTTAAATAATATTTACTATATTTGTTATGCTAACCGAGTCCTAACCTAAATACGTATGCCATGAAAAAACTAACTTTTGTTCTATTGTTTCTTGCACTGGCCATTGCAGGTTTTGCGCAGGAAAAATGCACTTTTTTCATTGATAACGGAGCCAAGCAGGTAACAGAACTCTTATGCGGCACCTTCACTGACCTGATGGTAAAAGTGCCCCTGCCAAAAACCGCTCCTAATTTCGACAAAGTGGTTGTTCATTATGCAAACTCAACAAAACCAAACGAAATATCTCGTGTTGAGTTCGAAGGAGCAGGGGCACTGAAAACAGTTGCCGGCACCACTAAAAATCTATGGATTCATGATCCGTCCAACACCTCCGGGACCCAGGGTGGTGCTCACGGTGATTTTAATCTGGAAATTAACGATGCTTATGTCAACATGAATTGTCTGTGTACTTACCCCAAAAGGGATAGATTTGAATCGATCACTATCACAATTAAAGCAGTGGGATACACAGTTACCGGTTCTGAACAATATTACTCCGAGAAAGCCGGTGCCTGGAAAACCAAATACACCTACGATAAAGGAACCTTACTTTCGGAAGGAAGTATTGTAATAAAACAGGAAGAATTCGAGGGTTTTTATGTTGATAAAAATGTAAAAATCGTATTTCCGGATCCCAGTATTTCTTTTGTTAAAACAAAGACCATTACCACCAATTCCGGAATGGCCCCCGATAACCTGTACAAAGTAATAACCTGTACATCAACCACACTCGATTTGGTTGAGACCGGACAAAAAGAGAGTCAACAGAAAACTTCCGTAGTAATCAATATTGTTAAAGAAGCCGATATCGAGAACCTCGATTCGTATAAGAAAGCCAAAGCAGCCAACGCTGCCTACACTCCCCTGCAATACACTAAAGATGCGATCGAATGCTGGTATAAGTACAAATCGTTCGGATGCACACCTGCTGATGATATGAAGAAAAACAAATATAACACCGATATTCACATAGGTTCGATAGTTCCAAACGGGTTTATAGAAGAGCTGTACAAGGGCATGGATGTTTCGAATGAGCTATTAAAAAAGAAAGAAGTTAAGAATCAGTGGATATTGTGGTCGGACAAAACCATGGGGAAAAACACTTTTGGCTACGGTTACATCGAGAAAATGTTCATGGCGAATTGCCTTACCGGCAAGCCGGAATATAATCCTTCGAAGTTTGAATCGGTTGAGTTTTATGTGTATTATAAAAAACCCAACATTTATATTATATCTCCCTATTATGTAAACGATCAAGTTCGTGGGCAGTATTACGATGAACAAAAGCAAAAGGGCTATGTAAAATTTGTTATGGAGAATATCGAATTTCAATAGGTTGGAATTGTTGCTGAAGGCCATATGACATTTGCAGTATGAATATTAAGCTGTTACATTGACAACCTGATTGAGTTTCATAATCATAAAAGAGGCTGCCCTTATGAGGCAGCCTCTTTACTTAATGCTACACTTATCTATTCAACCACGAGTTTGCTCCTTGAGATATTTCCTTGAACACTAACTTCAATAATGTAGCTACCTGTTGGGAGGTTGCTCACGTCAACAGCAGCACGACTGGAGTTTATCTCTTGCGAAATAACCCTTTGCCCGGTTACATTAAACACAGTTACTGATTCAATTTGATGGTCGGAAACCAGGTTTACAATATCACGGGTTGGGTTTGGATAAGTCATTACTCCAATCGAGGTCTGATTTTCGATACCGACAAGATAATCAAGAGTAACAGGCACTTCTGTCCACTGCTGATCTGGATCGTTTGCACCGATAACTACATTTGCGTAGTATGTCCCAGCAGTGAGAGCAACTGTATTAAAACTCAGAGTCAGGTTTGCTTCTTGCCCAGCTGCCACAGTTCCTGTGCCAGGAGTTACCAATAACCATGCAGGCCATCCCAATCCCTCAACTTCAGCACGGATACAGAAGTTACCGGTACCATCAACACCGGGGAATTCAGACCATACGGGGCCTGTACGTAAATAGCAGGTTCCCGGAACTACCGGTTGATCGTCTACCCCAAGGGTAAAAAGACCTGCAGGACTAGTAAAATGGTACCCAATCCATATTTCTTCGCCTGTAATTACAATCGGGTTATCTAAGGTAACAGCATTCCATGTCTGGGCTGTCGGAGTCATTTCCTGTTCAAACAAAACTGTCGACGTTCCGGGCTGACTATAATCACCTTTTGCCCAAACATATACCGTGACAGTTTCGGAAGCCGGCAAATCGTTAATAAAGAAACTAATGTAGTGTATTGTCTGGCCTAAATGCTGCGATGTTAAATCGTTGCCCATTCGCACAGCAACATCTACATCGAAACTATTCTCCCATCCAATAGCTGTGATAATGTCAAGGTCGTAGTTCATTTGACCATTAATCAAATTTGAGCTTATTGAAGGGTCTTCATAAACCGGATATGCACTGTAATTCATAGGCTCTTCTCCGATATTTGAGAAACCAAGCAATTCTTCGTCCTGTCCGAAAGTAGATATTTCAGTAGTTTCTATATCGATAGTTGGAGGAATCAAACCGCTTTGAATTTCAATATATTCAAAATCATCGACATAATACTCCGAATTGTTTACACCAGTACTCGTTTGATTCAATCCATAGAAATTAATAACATCCAGTTTATTCTGACCTCCTGCAGCACTTTCTTCGTTTGAAAACGTCCACGAAAGGATTTCGGTTTCATCAACCCAGGCTGTTGCCTGATCGGTTTCAAGATTAATATTCAGTTCAACATGCATCCAGGTATCAGCAGCATAAGCAAAATTGGTTGTTACACCACCCTGAATCAGGTCGCAGGTACCATCTGTCCTGAAATAGAAAGCAAACGCCCATGAATTGCCAAAATCGTGTTCAATATTAAAATATCCTCCCTGACCCGACACAATGTAAATCCAGAAATTTACATCATATTCACCGCTGGTTTTATCGCCAAAATTGAAAACCATGTCGTTGTTGTTGATGATTTTCATGGATTTGGTCTCCGAATGCGATTGAACATCACTTACATAACTGTTCTCAGCTGCCTGACCAGTCCACGGATAAAACAAGGGTTGCTGGGAATTCACTGTTTGTCCGGCGGTAAATTCGTCGAAGTTTTCGCTGAAAATGGTGGTTTGTGCACCAGCCACAGCGGCTGCAAACAATAGTGCCACCAGAAGTAAATTTTTTCTCATAATTGTGTTGTTTAATTAGATTTATGTAAAAATACAAAAATTTGATATAATGAAGAAATAAATTTTATAAATTTTAAAAATTGAACTTCGAAAGTTACAATAACTCGATTAGATCTGAAAAAGAAGTGTTAAACAAAATAATAAAAACACCAAGTTTATTAAATACTGTAATGGACCTAATTGCTTTAGATCATGAATTTCTTTTCCGCTACGGTTCACCCCAACGAGACTCTGAGATGATTTGATTTTTGTTATAAGTACATTCGATAATATCGGTACATCCGAGACCTCTGCGGGTGACTTGGATGAGGTAGAATTTACACAGCAGATGGGTAGGTTGTTACCAGATTATGATTTAATACATTCATTAGTACGTTAATTGCGTAAGAGCTATTATATTTGTGGATGATTATTTTGGTAACACTATTGGGAATGAGCAATTAGCCGATATTATGAGCAGTAACCAAAAAATATCCATACGTTTTTTCGATGATCGGGAGGTTCGGGCATTGTGGGATGAACAAAACGCCAAGTGGTGGTTCTCGGTGCTGGACATTGTAGCTGTTCTTACCGACCAGAACGACTATACCAAAACTCGCAACTACTGGAAATATTTAAAAGCCAAATTAAAGAAAGAAAAGAACGAGTTGGTTAGTGGCACTACCCAACTGAAACTGTTAGCAAGTGACGGCAAACGATATGTGACAGATATGCTCGATTACAACGGAATTATTGCATTGGGCAAACAATTTCCTGGTAAAAAAGCAAACCGATTCATTGAATGGTTTACATACAGTGATGAAAGTATTGACGGGAAAAGTAAAACAAAGGCGTATGCCCTGTTTGAGAGCTCTTTTATCGACAGTATTGAAGTTGGAACAAGCAAGGGATTACAGCAGATACATGCCTATTTGTTTGGCGGTTTGTATGATTTTGCAGGACAAATCAGGCAAAAAAACATTTCAAAGGGTGGATTCCAATTCGCTGTATCGCACTTTCTTGGCGAAACATTACAGCAAATTGAACGAATGCCCGAAAATTCGTTTGACGAAATTGTCGAAAAATATGTAGAGATGAACATTGCCCATCCTTTTATGGAAGGCAATGGGCGGAGCACCCGAATATGGCTTGATATGATATTGAAAAAACGCCTGAAAAAATGCGTGGACTGGAGTAAAATTGGTAAAACCGAATACATGAACGCAATGGTTCAGAGTTCTCAGGACGATAGCACCTTGAAGCAATTATTAATAAACGCCTTAACAAACCAAATCAATAGCCGCGAAATGTTCATGAAGGGAATTGACTACTCGTATTATTATGAAGAGTAATGAATTATGAATTATGAATTATGAATTATGAATTATGAATGTTAAGGATTGGTTATGAATGAAAGGTATATTCCATTAAAAGATAGGTCTTTTGCATTTGCAGTTATACTTGTCAATTCTTTCAAGGATTTGAACGAAAATAAATAAGTAGTTCGTAATCAGCAAGCACTAAAAATCAATCAATATACCCTCCACTCGTAGTAGTATTTAAACCCATAACCGTTAAGGTGAAAGATAATTGCTTTTTGTTCGCCATGCTTGTTTCCCTTGCTAATTTTCGGAGCTTTCATCGTTCCTTCAAATGCTTGAATATGAGTTTTTGCATCAGCAGTTGCAAAATTGATCTTACCAGCGGTTCCGCCACCTGGATTTATATCTTTCATATCAAAGCTAACCGAAAATTGAGAAATTCCCCATGAAGATACAACAGCCCTATTAACTTCAATCGAAGGCAATTCGATATCGGAAAAATATTTTGGAGGATCTGTCCATCTTGTAACCGCTTTGCCCGATGCAATAGTTTTACCGTTCTTATCAATTCGAGTAACCGAGGTAGTAAAATTATTCTTATCGCCTGTTGCAGTATTAACTTCGGAATAAGTATCACCATTTGCAAACTTACCGGTTTTTGTCCCATCCGATGTGCTTACGATATATTCCCATCGTGTAAAGTACCAACCAGTTTTATCATCTGCAACAGAATTCTCCTCTTTTAAATTTTCTTGAGTGCTTGTTTTTACTAATTCTGGATTCCAAACATAAGAATAAATCGCTTTAAACCCAGCTCCCATATTGATAGTGATAGTTCTTTCTTGCCCTGCTTTCACACCTTTATCCACCGCAATTTTTCCAGATAAGACACCACTAAAATCCTTTTTAAAATATTTTTCGCCAAGGTCGTTCGTCATATAAATACCATTATAACCTTGATTAAAATAAATAGATTGTTGATCTGGTGTCCACGTCTTTGAACTCATCGTTTTTAAAGTATATTTTATACGAATAAAATCTCCTGGAAAAATCTCAGACTCAGGATTTGTCCATTGCACATTATAATCAACACCAGCCAAAAGTTTACCAGAGCTTTTGTCGTAACGATTGAAGTGAATAATAATATCACCTTTACTGCCCTCGTATTTGGTAACATCTTCCATGTAATCAGACGTTCCGGCTAACACCCTATCTACAGTTTTGGTCCCATCAATAAAACTGTAATTTACCATTTTCCAGCCTCCTTTTGAAGTGCTTGTCTGTGCCTGCATACTCAAACCAAAAATGCTCAGGACAATTAATAAGACAATTTTTCTCATATCATTTTTTTTTAAGATGTGAAAGATACAAAATAATAACGATTATTTAAACTAATAAACGTATAAATGCTGTGAAATATTGCAAAAATAGAGGTCAATTCGACAAGTTGTGGATGGGTGCACATTGTAACAAGCGCAACGTAAAGATTATTGTATTGACCCTATTGGCAAATGATTTTGGTGCAATCAGCTAGTTGTTTTTGGTAAACTTTACGTAAGTCCATGGCTTACCAACAATATAATCTTCGATGTTGAGTAAATGTAATCGTTCCTTTTCGGCTTGAACTTCTTGTTTGCTATCGAAAAAATTAGAGCAAATAAAGTAGAAATTACCCGTTTCTTCGCGAATCAGAGTGGTTTCTAAGTTGATTTCTCGTTGCAAAATCTTTTGACCTTGTTTGGCATAGTTTATATCGCGGTAAGCCCCGACTATCACACAATATTGTCCGGAAATATCCTCTGTAACTTCTTGCTTTGAATTGATGGCCGATATCTCATTATCGTTGCGATTGTTTCGGGAATCCTGTGAGTTGCTGTTATCTGTTTTATTGAAGTTGTTATTTAGTGTTGGGTTTTGATGGATAGAATCGGAATTATTATTTGCATCATTACTACGATCCTGGCTGTTATAATCGGTGTCGACAAACTCATGGTTTTTCTTAATATCATTAAGCAACTTCATGTCTTCGTCACTTAGCTCTGCGCGTTTTTTTAGTTGTTCAATTTCTTCTTTTAGAATCGTTATTTGTTCTTTGTTATTATCAATTTCATCTTTCATAGATTTATTCTCGTATTCTAATTTATCTAACTGTTCAGATTGTTCCTGCATATTTCTCTTCATCGATTTGTCGAATTTTCTGTTTTCGGCACTGTTTGATTCCTCGTTTTGGTTTCTAATGATTTTATATCCTATAATTAGTTCGTAGGTAGAACCCGAAAAATCAGCAATTGCTCCTACGCTATAATCGTAAGCACAGCCAATGCTTAGATTGTCGTATATATCGAAAGCAAGAGCGAGATATACCGAGCTATTGTGCCTGTATGCCAAACGAGCTTGTGCCACACTAAGAACTTCGAAGTTGAGGCCTGCATCAAGTTGTAAGGGCAATCCGATAGTTGTTCTGGCTTGAATTTCAGGACTTATTGATAATTTGTTGTTCAATAGGTGAAATTCATAATTAATGACTCCCCAGAAATGCTGAACCAATTGATAGCTTACTTGTCGAACATTTCCATTCGACTGAAACAACATTCGTGTTCCGGGAAGTTGATATCCGGCCAAACCAATATGCAAATTGTTGAAGCGATAGTTGAGACCTGCGTCACCTGAAATGTTGCTAACACTTTTGCTTGACGCAAATAAAAGAGGGTCGCTCCAGTCGGCAGATTCAATTTGGTCGTAAGCCACTCTGGTATTTATCACGTTAAGACTAAGCCCCATCGACAAATAATGTTTTTCGCCAAAACTTATCGAATAGGAATAACTGGCTCCAAGCATCGTTTTTCTATACACGTTGTCGGCATCAATCGAAAGATTCACACCCACACCTACGTTGCGCCCGTTAATCTTAGTGTCGAATGTCAGTGCCGTTGTTTCGGGTGCACCTGGAATATCTTTCCATTGTTGCCGGTTCTGCAAAAATAGGTTTGTGCCTTTTTCCCCTGCTGCTGCAGGGTTTAAATTGTATGCATTCACAAAATAGAAATCGGTAAGAGACAATTGTTGCGCCGAAGCAGACGAAATAATCAACAAACCAATGATATATAATAGAGCTTTATTCATAAACAATTATTTATTTCTTAGAATTGAAACACTGCCTTTGTAAACCACATCGGAATTTGCGAAAACAATAGCATAGTAATAGGTGCCATCGGGCAGAATATCACCATTCAAATTTTCCCCTTTCCAGTTGTTAGCGTAAGCTTTCGTTTGAAATACCATATTTCCTATCCTGTCGAAAATAAAGACCTCACATGAGCCATAACTTTCAATATTTTCGATATACCAGGTGTCGTTAATCCCATTACCATCGGGTGTAATAATATTGTTTGGCTTTATTTTAAAGTCTTCGAGCACCTCAATCATAACCGTATCATAGTTTACACACCCGCGAGTGTCTTCTACCTGTAAAATGTATTCAATGGTTTCTAAGGGTTTGGCCAGAGGGTTGGCAATAGTAGCATTCGATAAAAATGATGATGGAAACCATGTAAATAGGGCACCACCGCTTCCACTCAGGCGTATTTCGTCACCTTTACTGATAACAACATCTTGTCCGGCATCTGCATTGGGTAAAGCAAACACTTGGACATATCGTGCCAGCGAGTCGGTACAACCATTTTCCGATTGTACTTGCAATACCAAACGGTATATACCGTGTGTGTTATATATGTGATTGGGATTTGGAACGATGGATATTTCCATGTCGCCAAAACTCCATTGATAAAACATATTACCAGCTTGGATTATACTTTGATTTTGTGGATTTATAGGAATTCCATCGCAGACATCACTAACCGAAAAGTTTGCCAATGGCATATAATCGACAGTAACAAACGAAGAGTAAGTGTGTTGGCAAGAGAAGTTAGATGTAACACTTAGCACCACCTGATAAGTTCCCGGATTCAGATATTGTTTAACGGGGTTTTGTTGCACCGAGTTGGTGCCATCTCCAAAATCCCACGAGTAGTTGGCAATGCTTCCGCTTTCGATGTGCGATTCATCGAAAAAGTATGACATTTCTCCATCGCATACATTTTCGGCACTGAACATGGGTTCGGGTATTGGATACACAACTACTTGTTTGCTTACCGAATCGGCGCACATGTTGTTAACCGTTGCAATTAATTTTACCACATAAGTGCCGGCACTATTGTACAAATGCAGAGGCTCAACATCATCAGAATTATTTCCGTCTCCAAAATCCCATACATATTCTAAACTCCCTTGCTGAATAACCGACAGATTTTCAAAATTCACTTCGTTATATAAGCATTCGTTGTTTGCAACAAAGTTTACATTGGGTAAGGCATACACGTTGACTAATTTAGAGATACTGCTTTGGCAGGCACTGTCGGTATTTACGCTAAGTGTTACCGAATAGGTTCCAGGAGCTTGATAATAGTAGGTGGGTGAAACTTCGTTTGAGTTGTCGCTATTGCCAAAATTCCAGTGATAATATAAATCTCCTTGCGGTAAAATCGAATTATCAACAAAATACATCGAATCGGTAAAACAGACATCGTCGAAACTAAAGTTGGCTATAGGTTGCGGATGCACATAAATTATTTTCGAAACAGTATCAACACAGCCTTGATTGGTGGTTGCTGTCAATGTAACAACATATTCTCCAAAGCTGTTGTATAAATGTTCAGGATTAATTTCGTTCGAAAAATCACCATCGCCAAAAGCCCAAAACGAAATGGAACTACCGTATTCTATATATGTGGTGTTATTGAAGCTGAGTGGTGTTCCGTCGCATTGATTTTGTGTGATAAAATTGGGAATGGCCCGCGGAAAAATTTCGATGTTATGTTTTACCGAATCGCTACAACCCGATTCAACTTGTGTAACAATTAGGTTTACTGCATAGTTGCCGGCAGCAGGAAATACATGATGCGGATTTTCGAATTCCGACATGCTTCCGTCTCCAAAATTCCATTCATATGCCAGTGCACCTCCGTTGGGCGCAAACGAATTGTTTACACAAAACACGGTGTCGCTATTGCATTTATTGGCAGCATAAAAACTAACCACCGGCGAGGGATAAACAGGAACAACAGCGCTTATTGAATCGATGCACGAATGATTTGATACCGCAACCAATTTCACGGTAAACATGCCGTGCGAAGGATATATATATACAGGATTAGTTGAGCTGTTTCCGTCGCCATTGCCAAAATCCCAGCTGTAACTTACAATGGAGCCTGCCGAAATGCTGCTATTGTTAACAAAGCTTGTAGGATGCGAAAAACAAACAGTATCATAAGTAAACTCGACTTCGGGTGTTGGATGCACTACAATGGTACAGATTTCGGAATAGGCTGTGACACATGTTCCCGATTGTATCACAGTTCGATACGTGGTGGTATGGTTTAAGTTGCTGAAATTTAAAGTGTGATTGGCATTGGCTGTATCGTTCCATGTAGTACCGTAATCGAATGAATACTGCCATTTTGTAATGGTACCCGTATAATCGGAAAGCACGAGAGTGCCACTGTTGTTGCCTGCACACACTTCTTGATGACCCGACACAATTCCGCCATGCGATACCGGCGATACGTGTACCTCAACTGTATTGGTATATATCGACTGGCAAACGCCACTTTTCACCAAGGCTCTGTAATGGTGTGTCTGCAATAAATTGGTATACTCAAGCGTATCGTTTTGATAATCGATGCTTGACCAAGGGGAAAATCCTGTTTGAGACGATTCCCATCTGAAAATTTCTCCAGTGTAATCTGATACAATGAGTTGTCCGTTGTTACTCAGAGCACAAACATCGTTACTACCACTGAGTGTTCCTGCTTGGGTGGGAGGAAACACGGTAACAACAACCGTGTTCGAAACAGCCTCGCTGCATGCGCCGCTTTGCACAACCGCCCGGTACCAATTGGTGCTAGATAGGTTATTGAACGAATAGCTGGGGTTGGTGTTCGCGATTGTATTCCACGTAATTCCTTGGTTGTTGGAGTATTCCCAATGTGTAATATTGCCGTTGTAGTTGCTTAAGTTGAGTGAGCCGGAGTTGCCGCTACCACACAATTCCATGTTGCCAACCAAGTTTCCTGCTTGTGTGAAACTGCTAACTTGAACTACTGCTATCGTGCTTGTGTCTTGATCGGTCGCTCCAAATTTAACAATAGCCCTGAAATAGGTAGTTTGTTGCAAGTTGTTGAAGGGTAAGGGTTTGCTTTGATACGATATAGTAATCCATGGGTCGCTGCCTGATATTGAGTATTCCCAGTATAACACGTCGCCTACCGACGACATTAGTGCGATGGTGCCGGTGTTGACATCGGCACACACTGTGCCAGGTGATGCTACCGCAGTACCACCATCAGACACTTGTGAATATGTGGCCGTTGACCACAGCAGAAAACTCAACATCACGATTACTGACTTAAATGAAAAATCATTCATAAGCTACATTATTACAATTTTATAGGTTTTCATTTTGTTGAGTACATTCATTCGTAGAATATAGATTCCCGGATCCAAATGATTAAAGTTAAACGACTTATTTACATACGATGCATGGTCAATCTGCTCTTGATAAATCATTTTTCCATGTAAATCGAATAAGGACAGCGAAATTACTGAGTGTTGATTGAGCTGTAACTCGTAAGTAAAACTACCATCATTGGGGTTGGGATAGAGTTTTTCGGAAAGAATTTCGAAAAAGTGTTCGGTGTTATCGTTTTCAACTTCTTTGGGAATATAAATTTTGCTTGTACCGCTTATTTGTATTGGCTTTGAAATGGTATCGGAACAAATATTGTTGCTTACCATCAGTGTAACCAGATAGTTGCCTTCTACATAGAATACATGCTGAGGAATTGCTTCGGTGCTTGTAACGCCGTCTTTAAAATCCCATAAATAATGGGTTGGTTCAGGATATGAAACATCAACAAAACGTATTGTGTCGCCCCGCATGGCCTCCGATGCTGCCAGAAAATATGCGGTAAGCGAAAGCTCGCTGAATTGAACTATCACTGTATCGGAAGCAGTGCAACCAAATTCGTTGGTAACATCAACCCAATATTTACCTGAATCGGCCACGATTACTGCATTCTCAAAAGAGCTAAAACCGAAATCAGAACCCCAAGCATAGTATTGTCCGGCATCACCGGCACTTAACAAAGCCATTTGATTGGCACAGAGATACAAATCAGCACCTAAATGTACTATTGGGTTGGGATGAAAAACTACTGCAACAGAATCTTCGGAGCTACAACCAAATTCGTTGGTAACTTGCACAGTATAATTCCCTGTTTCTACAACCTGTATCGTGGCGCTTGTTTGAAGTGTGTTCCAGAGAAAGCTGCAATTGGGATTTCCTGCACTCAAAACAAGAATTTCTTCGTTACATAGAGCGGTATCGTTGCCAATATCAACCAAAGGTCGGGGATATGCAGTTACACTTACCGTATCGATTAAGCTGCAACTATTGCCACCGGTAATTGTTACCCAGTAATTGCCCGATTGGCTTATTTCGATAGCTTGGGCAGTGCTACCGGTATTCCATACAAATGCTGCACCCTGATTGTGTGCGTTTAAAAAACCTGTTCCGCATATAATGGTGTCGGCGGGGAAAGGGTCAATAGGAAGACTATTAAACACTACCTGAACGCTGTCGCTAACCGTACACGAATTAATGTCGGTAACCGTAACAGAATATGTGCCAGCCTGATTCACTTCAATTTGCTGCAGCGTTTGGTTGGTTGACCACAGATAATTTGATCCCTCATTTTCGGCATCAAGCACTACTGCCAAACCTTCACATTCGGTAACAACGTCGCCCAGGTTTAGTTGTGGCGATTGGTGTACCACTATTTCTACACTTCCAACACCGGTACATCCCTGATTGGTAATAGTTACAGCATATATTCCCGATTCTAATACTGTTATGCTTTGCGTGCTAGCACCGGTTGACCAAATAAAATCAGCTCCCGGGTAACCTGCATTCAAAGTCGTTGAGTCACATACCTCCCAATACTGTCCGTCGAAACTTACAACTATTGGAGCGTTTAATGTTACGTGGACTTGGTCGCTGGCCGAGCAGCCATAGTTATTGGTTACGGTTACCGAATAATCTCCATTTTGATTTACAGTAATCGTCTGACTTGCAGCATTGTTCGACCAAATATAGTTTGCCCCACTGTTCTGGGCATCGAGAACATAAGAGTTGAAACAATGAAATATATTATCGCCCAAATCGACAACAGGAGTGGGATAAACACGCACTATTTTATCAATGGTGTCGGAGCAACCTACTCCCGATTCAGCAATTAAACTCACCAAATATTCTCCTTCGGCATTATAATAATGTTGCGGGTTTGAGGCATCCGATTGCGAGCCATCGCCAAATTCCCAATAGAATGTAAGACTGCTGTTGTTGGGGAGCGACATATTTTGAAACATACTGGTATTGCCAAAACACACCGGTTGGCACAAAAAGTTGGCATTCGGGTTGGCATAAACCTGAACGGTTTTTTGAATACTCTCGCTGCAGCCCTGCTCCGAGGTTACTTCTAGGTTCACAGTGTAGGAACCGGGGTTGCTGTATAATTTTTTAGGGTTTGCAATGTTTGAACTGCTACCGTCTCCAAATGTCCAGTGATAGGTAAGTATTTCGCTTGGGTCGATGCTGCTTTCGTTGGTAAAAAACACGGTGTCGCCCTCGCACACATTGCTAAAACTAAATTCCGCATTGGGAATGGGGCGAATAATTACATTATTGTAAGCCGTGTCGCTACAGCCATAAGAGCTGGTTGCAATAAGCTGAACGGTATAGTTACCATGTGTGTCGTATACAATTATTGGATTTGGAGTGGTATTTGCAAATCCGTTTCCAAATTGCCATTGATAACTTAAATTACCGTATGGAATGCTTGAGGAGTTGTGAAAGACCGACGAGTTTTGCAAACAAACATCGGCGTCGTCGGTTGTGAAACCGGCTATGGGTAATGGATAAACTTCTATATTTTGTGTGATTGTGTCGGTGCAACCGTGATTATCGGTTGCTATTAATTGCACTGCATAAGTCCCGTGATTGGTATAGAAATAGGCAGTATCTTCTGCAAAAAACTGGTCTCCATTGCCCAAATTCCAATGTGTTAGACCGGGGAATGCATTTGGGGTTGTATTGGTCAGAATTACCGGCTTGTTCTTGCAAGCATTATTAAACGTAAAACTCATTTCGGGTAAATCGAAAACGTGCACTGTGGCTGTATGGCTGATGGCACACGAATTGGCTGCAATGGCCGTAAGAGTAATGGTATAGGTGCCGCCGGCTACATATGCGTGTTGCGGAAATTCTTCGGTAGCAGTATTCCCATCGCCAAATTGCCACAGATAACTTAATGGCTCTGCTTCAGGAGCCACTGTAGTGGTGTTGTTGAAACTTATAAGAGTTCCCGGGCAAGGACCCACCGGCGAGTTAAACGAGAAGTTTGTGTGAGGAACCGAGTCGAGAACCACCAATACCGAGTCGATATTGAAACAGCCTCTTGGGTCGGTAACGGTAACATAGTACATTCCAGCAGTGTTTACACTGATAATTTGAGAGGTTTCGCCAGTACTCCATACAAAAAAAGAACCGTTGTTGTATGCATTAATGCTTCCGGTACTTCCGTTACAAATATGTAGTGTGTCGCCTATGTTAACCACAGGAATAACATCACAAATATGGTCGGCTACGGTAATGCGGGTTGGATTTTGTATGTAAATCACTTCTCCGTTTGTTTCGGCAACGTTTCCGGTAGTATCGACCCCACCATATTTTTTTTCGTAGTAATACCCATTGGTGTACGATGACCAGAGTTTAAAGTCACTTTCGTTGCAGTTCACATCCCACAAATCGGTGGTGTCGAGATAGTGAACAATAACATCGTGATTTCCGGCTTGACCGGGCATCAGATTAAAGTACTTTTTTACACTACCGTCGGTTACTGTAGTTTCTGAAGTGTGCCCTCGTTGAATGGTTATATTGCCTGCGGTAGAGCCGTTTTGAAATTTTATTCCCATACCGTATCCATCGAAACTGCTCATGTTGGCTTGTGTGTAAACATATCCCGTTAGTCCCATTATGTGTGACGAGTCGGATTCTTGCCCCAAACGGCCTTTATGATGTAAGTCGTAGTCGCTCAAAAACAAATCGTTGCCATTCAAATCGATAATACCACCTTGAAAATGCAAACTATCGTTTTGAATAATCTCAGTGTCGAGATATAGCGTATCTCCCGATTTTTTGATATATACAATATTGAATTGCACGTTGTTACCCATAATCCGCTGCAGGCTATCGCCCACAAAATGAACCTGCCCTTGTTCTTCCATCGAAAAAACCAAACTGATGCCAGAATTATTTACAATATCGCCGGTAATCGACACATATCCTGAATTGAAAATGCTACCTTGGTAAGGGTACGAATAGTTTGTTTTATCGAACACACAACCCTTTATAAAAACACTATCGTTCAATATGGTAATTTCGCTATTCGAAATTATTGTAATAGTGTCTTGGGTGTTTTGAGCGTAAGCAATAAGTTTGCACGAAAGCAATATGGTAATGCTCAAAATTAGTTTGATGTTTTGGTTCAGGGTATGCATAAATTTCTGTTTTTATTCTTTCATTATAAAAGCCAGCACATAAAAGGGTGGGCGGTTTTCGTGAGCGACATTTCCACCGTTATTGCCAGTTGTTACATTAAAGATTCTGTCAAGCCAAACAGTGAAAGTTCTATTATCTCCGTTTTCATGTGTTCCATCGTTTCTAAGTCCGCTTTCTTCCAAATTTGTATAGCGATCGGTAAAAGTTATATATACACTATGACCATGAGATGGCATTTGACTTTCACTTATTGCAACCTTGTCGTAGCCACCTTTAGGTCCTATACTAGGATTTACTGGTGTAAGAGTTGAATCTCCATCATATTTAAGAGTTTTTTCGTTATGCGCACCATACCCCATAATAAACCTACCTCTTAAGTCGGGAGTGCCGTTGGTGCCATCACACAATTTCCATCCGGCAGGTGGGGTAGAACCGCTCCACATGATTATAGAACCGGCGGGCAGTAAATCGTTTCCGCCTTCTTGTATTTTGCCACCGGTGTTAATGTGGTTTGTAGAATGTATTTCGCCATCCACTTCTAATTTCTTAAAACCCACATTTGAGCCGATACGCACTTGCCCTGCAATAAAGGCACCGTTAGCCGGGGCTTCTTCGTTGGCACCAATGCTCATGTTTCCGTTAACCGAAATCTTGCTGTTGGCACCGGAATAGCCTATGCCCATATTTTTGCCATCGTAGATATCGGCATCCATATCCTGCGGTGGTTCCAAATCGCCCCAATTGAGTATTTGCCTGAATGTTCGCAATGAATACCAATTGCTTCCATCGTAATAGCAGAACAAACTCCAATCGGTGTTGTATGCCAGTAAACCGGTTGCCGGATTAGATATGGCTGCTATCTGCGCCGAACTAAGTCGTGGTACCAGCAATCCCTGATTGTTGGAATTCGACTTTAAATCGAGTACTGCCGATGAATCGGGGCTGCTGTTGTTGATTCCCACTTGCGAAAAAGCAAGATTGACTGCTAACAAAAGACTTGCAATTAATAGTAGTGTTTTCATGATGTTATTTCTTTAAAATAATAATTTCCTGATGTTCTGAATAATACATTTTATCGTCTTTTCCCAATGCTCCTACACGATATTGATAGGTTCCGTTTTCGTTTTTTATCATATCCTGATAACTTGATTCTGTAAGCATTCCGCTAAGGGGGGTAAAATGTTTTTGGCTTTCTGATTTACGATAAACCACATACGCTTTTGTTTCCTCTGGCTTGTTTATTTTCCATTCGATGATCACCTGTTTTTTGTTGTTTTTATGGATAAGCCTGAATTTGTCGAAACTGAGGTTTGCATCAGGATAAGCTAATCGTGGGGCAGTATATGCCTCCGAAGGAGCAGAGAAATTTCCTTGCTTATCGACTGCAATCACCAAATAGCGATAGCTGGTATCGAAATCGGCAAATCTATCGGTAAAAATAGTAATACCTGTAACTATATCGATGTTGATTTTTTCAGCTTGGTCGGGACTTTGATTTTCGGTAAAACGGAAAATGTTATATCCCAACAAATCGTTGTCGTAAACCGGATACCATTCAATAATCAAAGTATTATTATTTTTTGTTATGGTTTTAATGACCGGTTTTTCGGGTGCTGTAACATCAGGCAACTTTGTAAATGCAGTATTCGAAAATTCACTTTTGTTGTAACTGGAATCAACTGCTACTACTTTATACGAAAAATTACTGGATATTTGTTTTGGCAACTTATCTGAGAAATTGTTTTGCGTATAATGGTCGGCATTGAGCAGCATGTAGGTTTGAGGATTGCCATTCATACTGCGATAAATATAATAGCCCATCAGATCGGGTTCAGGACAAATATCCCAACTTAAATGAATAATTCCGGTGTCGGAACTGGCTTTAAGGTTTTGTGGTGCTGCTGGCGGAAAAACATCTTTTATGTCGGCCAAATATGCAATCGAAAGTGCTTCGTTTCCGGCTGTATCAACCGTTGCAACTTTATAGTTGTATAATCCTATTGTAGAAACAGTATCGTAATAGGTTTGAATTTCTTTGGGAATCAGACTTGAGTTGACTGCAATATAATCAGTGTTGCCTTCAAGTGCTCGATAAATGCGATATCCTGCTAAATCGCTGATGTTTTCGTTTTCCCAATACACTTGCACCTGTTTGCCAATTACGCTTACACCCAGTCGGTGGGGAGGTAAAGGGGGTGTTACATCACCTATTTTTACAATAATTTCGGAGCTCGGTTTGCTTTCTCTGCCAAAGTAGTCGATGCTTTTAACAATATAGCGGTATTCTTTTCCCAGAACCAAACTATCGTCGGTAAACAATGCTTCCTGATAATTTCCATTTTCGTCGAGGTTGTGAATTATGGGCACAGGGGTTATCAGTTCCATGTCTTCGTTATCGCTTGCACGATACATTTTCACTCCCATAAATGCATCGGGATTGGGCCTCCACGAAAACTTCGCACTATAATTGTCTTGCCATGCTTTGATATCAGCCGGGGGGTCGACTTTCTCGTATTTTGTTGAAGTAATGTAATCTGATATTGCAAGGGAATTCGCTTCGGGGCTGTTGCCTTTACAAATTTTATATCGGTATTGCTTACCTGCAGTTACAGTTTTATCAATATGTTGAATTCCTAAAAACTGACACAGCTCGGGGTGTTCTACCGATTTAATCATAAGAATTAGTAAGGTCATTCCATCCAAATCGCCTGCTCTGCTTCCCATTACCGAGTTTTGTAAAACCTCCAGAATTTTGTCTTCTTGTAGTATTTCTCGCGACATTCCATTGCCACGACTAAATTCTCCAATAAATTCCCATGTACTTCTTCCATTTTCTTGACGATACAAAAACACAGGGGAATCGAAATAAATGAATTCGCTGTACCATTTCACCCAAATTTCAGAGTTGTCGGTATTGCTAACTATTACTTTGGCGTTTTCTTGTGCCAGCAATTGATGGCTAAAGATGAGCAAAAATATTAATACTATGGCTGTTTTGTTTTTCATACGTGTTACAAGTTAATTCCGGTGCTTAGGTCAAAATCACAGGTAACGATGCTCAGAAATGTTGCATGCCCAGAGACTTTACCCGAAAGATATCTTTCATAATATTCGAGTTGACCTTTTAAACCTATACTGGCCAATTCAAAATTGCCAAAATCACATAAGGTTCCACTGGTGGTTACATATAAACCGGCATGGAAATCAACCCCAAAATATGCTTTATTGATTTTTATGTTTGGCTTATACTGAATACTTGCCAAGATATCGGCTTTTAACGATATTTCCGCTTTTATGCCAAGAGAACACACCTCGGTACTAATCGAACCGCCAAATTTTGCACTCATTGAGGTTCCCAGTCCTATTTCAAACCTAGTCTGATTGAGTAAGAAATATCCGGTAAAACGCACAGGTCCGTTTGAACATAAAGGCTGTACGATAACTGGTTTTTCGCGGGAAGCCAGATTTATTTCCCAAAAATCAGGATTAATATCAATATGCAAGTGTCCGTGACCACAAACTGCCGGATTTCGTGCCTGCCCAAAAAAGTCGCCTACAAATCGGTTGGCATTTCGGCTGTATTGCATACATCCCAAGCCTTCGATTACAGGAGGAGCTCCAGCATAATTGCCCCAGTTGCTGGTTACTTCGAAGCCAATATCTTCTAACCCGCCATCTTCGGTAAACTTTACTTCCATGGTACCGGTACCTTCAACCACTTCGCCTTTTGTAGTAAAATCGACATAATTCACCAATACATACACTCCATACGAAACCGAAGGATCTACTTTATAATCAACTTCTATCTCTCCCGGCTCGAATGAGATAGAGGGTATTTCGATGTTCAGTTCTGGCAGAACAACTTCTAAATCGGGTAATCCCGGAAAATAATATTCCCAATCGGGCCATTCGAGTTTGGGTAATTCGGGAATATTCAAATAGATATTTCCCCAATTGATACCGGGCCAAATCATGATAAATTTGCAAAGGTTTTTTTCGGGAAACATTTCGTGAATATCTGGCCATGTTATATTTGGATAATCTACTTGAATCATATCCCAATTTTCGTCGTACATAATTGCGTTTAAATCATCGTATGAAGGAGGTGGAAGTTCTTCGAGTACTCTATTGAAGAAATACTCTGATAGTTCACAAACATCGGGGAATCGCGGCCATTGTATGTTGGGCATTTGGCATAGTAAGTTACCCCATTGCATGCCTTCATCGTTGTCGTCAATCACTTTTTGGCACCAGTCGTAACCCGGAAAAACTTTGGCAAGTCTGTCATATGTAAACTTGTGATATTGATCTTGTATGCCCCCGTTTTCATAAGCATCTTGCATTCTGCCCCGTGCTTCGGCGGCAATCATTTGGTTCAAAAATTCCGAATCAGAGGACCCATGCGATTCTATATACGACTGAATGTCGTCGAAATTGGGCTCCGGAAATTTTTCTAATACGGCATTAAAAGCTGATGAATGTAAACTACATAGCAATGATTTCATTTGTGCTGCGTTCAAATGATTAAGAATTTCACACACATCGGCATCGGGTAAATCGGGTAATCCCAGATGATAGTTCGATAGACCCGGTTCGGCAATTTCATCGAATTTCATATTGCAGTCAACTCCTACGGCTGTTTCGGGTCGCATGTGGTAATAAACCCTGCCTGTAATCCCATTGATTTCGAGGGGTCCGATTTTTATTCCAGACTTCGACATTTGAACTTTTTTTAGCTTTTTCTTTTTCCCTTCAGGCACCTGAGCCTGATCGTGTTCATGACCGCTAGTTGACAAGCCCAATTCGGCAAACCAATACGGCTCTCCATCAAGTTTTCCGATTAAAAACTGCACTTTAGCATGATATTCCTGAGGTTGTTTGATGGTTCCGTCTAATAAAGCGTAGAATGCAGTTCCCCATTCGGGGTCTTCGTTTGTGGCAACAAGTCCTCCTTCAAATTCAATTACAGGTGTGTTTACTCGTATATAAGGCAAATTCGCAAAGATATTTTCGGGGGTTGACAGAAATTCCGCCTTGTTAATAAAGCTCTGCACCCAAGTTTCTACCGACAAATCGTAAGTAGAGCTGGCTCCTTCTTTTAGCTCGTACGAAGCCATGGTAACACGTGGAGGTTTGTTGTTGGCTCCTGCAATATTATCAGCCAACACAATTTCCCCGTTCACACCCATCATGTAATTTTGCCCATGCCGCCCCGACACAATCGAATCGACTATTAAATCGTAAGTATTGTAATATTTAGCCGACACAGGATTGCTCAAAATGCATGCGCCATTCGGCTCATTGAATCCAAAATCGTCATTTCCCCAAACACATAAGCCGCTTAAATTCGGAATATAGGTTTGCATATAAGGCCAATCCATATTGACCGTGAACTCGAGCTTTTCATTGTCTTTAAAAACAGCCTGTTTAATAGTTAGAATGAGTTTCAGTTTTTCTTTATCAGCGTTTAAAACAATTTGCTTGTTTAGCAGTTGGGTATTTAAATCCATAATCTGAAATCCATTGGCATCAATAATTATGTTTGCAGCCATTTCGTCGTTTCCTAAAAGTGGGATTTTTGTAGCGACAGATAGTTCCGAGTTGGTATGTTCGTTTCCGCTGATAAGAAGCTTAAGTTTGGTGATATTTATAGCAAACCCACAATAGTTCCCCGCGTTGTATAAACTGAAGTTTGTTTCTAAACTTGCAGTCATACCGCCGTTGTCGATATAGGCAAATTGATTAGGTGTGCCTGCAATATCGAATACATATTGCATCGGATATTCCGGATTTATGCGTTGTTGCATATCGACGTTCACGGGAATTTCAATTTTTGCTTTTTCGAAACCAACACCTTTCCACATTGCATCTTTGCCTATTTGATCAATAGCATCGACATTGCTAAAATCGACTGTGTATGCCAAAGGTATAAATGCCAGATTTGTATTTTCGGCAATTTGAATTTTATGCTGTGTCTGAACGTTTTCCTGGCTAAAAAAGAACAGGTTGTTTACATTTTTAAAAGGTAAAACCATTCTTTCGTTATTGGTGTTTTTTATGTTGATGGGAAGGATTAACTTGCCATAAAAGCGGGGAGTAAACCTGTTTTCCGAAATTAAAAAACTTGCCGTGCTGTCGAATGAAATCTCATACCCAATAGGATCGATTAACGTAAAACTGTTGTTATTGCCAAGTGAAATGCTTCCAAGCAATTTATATACATCGTAATTTACCCATGCACTACTTGATACAATATTCGCCAAATCAGGGGCATCGGTAACTAAAACAAAGGGCCACACAAAATGTCCTTTAATGGCTAGTTCTTCTTTGTTTAGCTTGATAGAGTCAGCAT
>JAGOLH010000080.1 GCA_017994175.1 Bacteroidales bacterium
TAGGTATGGATCCGGACAACGAAAATTAATGATGTGAACCAAACAATATAAACTAAACAATATGAAACGACTCATTCTGATTTGTCTGCCGCTGATACTGCTGGCAGGCGCATGTAAAAACAAAAAAGCGACCGATATGCAACCCGAAAACCCGTTCTTCACCGCTTTCGACACGCCTTATGGTGTTCCGGCGTTCGATAAAATCAAAAACGAACACTACTTGCCGGCTTTTAAAGAAGGTATCAAAAGGCAGGAGCAGGAAATAAAGGCCATTACCGACAACAAGGAAGCCCCCGATTTCGAAAACACCATACTGGCACTCGACCAGTCGGGCGAAATGCTCACCACGGTAAGCTCGGTGTTCTTCAACCTTCTTTCGGCAGTGTCGAGCGACTCGTTGCAGACCATTGCCAAGGAAGTAACACCCCTGGTTACCGACCACCAGAACAACATCATGCTCAACGAAGATTTGTTCAAACGCGTGAAAGCCGTTTACGATTCCCGCCTCGAAGCCGGTCTCAGTCCCGACCGCATCAGGGTAACCGAAAAATACTACAACGACTTTATCCGCAGTGGTGCTGCCCTTTCGGCTGCCGACAAGGAAACCCTGCGTACGCTCAACAACGAGCTCTCGATGCTCGACCTGCAATATGGCGATAACCTCCTGGCCGAAACCAATGTGAACTTCAAACTGGTTGTTGATAAAGAAGCCGATCTGGCTGGTTTACCCGCCGATGTTATTGCCGGCGCAGCCGCTACAGCAAAAGACCAAGGTCTCGAAGGTAAATGGGTATTCCAGCTTTCGCGTGCGTCGATGACTCCTTTCCTGCAATATGCCCAAAACCGCGACCTGCGCGAAAAAATTTACCGTGGCTATTTTATGCGGGGAAACAATGGTAACGACAACGACAACAAAAAGCTCATCACCCAGATGGTCGAAAAACGGGCAAAGAAAGCCCAACTGCTCGGTTATAAGAACTATGCCGAATATGTGATTGCCGAAAACATGGCCGAAACACCCGAAAATGTTGACCAATTCCTCATGAAACTGTGGAAATCAGCCCTTCCCGTAGCCAGTCAGGAACTCAAAGAAATGCAGGCTATTGCCAACAAAGAAGGCGCAAATTTCAAAATCGCCTCTTGGGATTGGTTCTACTATGCCGAAAAGCTGCGTAAACAAAAATACAACATCGACGAAAACGAACTTAAACCCTATTTCAAACTCGAAAATGTACGCGATGGTGTTTTTTGGGTTGCCACACAACTCTATGGAATTAAGTTTAATAAAGTGACCAACATTCCTGTGTACCATCCCGATGTCGAAGTTTTCGAAGTGAAGGAAGCCGATGGAACACTCATTGGCATTCTCTATATGGACTACTATGTGCGCGATAGCAAACAGGGTGGTGCCTGGTGTACCGGTTTCCGCGAAGCCGGATACGACAAGGACGGTAAGAGAGAAATTCCCCTCGTAAGCATTGTATGCAACTTTCCGAAACCCACTGCCGACAATCCTGCCCTGTTGAGCTGGGACGAAACCACAACCCTTTTCCACGAATTTGGTCACGGACTTCACGGACTCTTTACCGATGGCTACTACAAACGCACCGCCGGTGTTACTCCCCGCGATTATGTGGAACTGCCTTCGCAGATAATGGAAAACTTTGCCAGTGAACCCGAAGTGTTGCGCCATTATGCTCTTCACAATAAAACCAACGAACCCATGCCCGAAGAACTGATTCAGAAACTGGTAAACTCCGGTCTATTCAATCAGGGCTTTGCCACGGTGGAATATCTCGCCGCATCGCTGCTCGATATGAAATGGCATTTAATCGAAAGCGGTGCCTCGGTTGACGATGTACTGAAGTTCGAAGAGGAAGCCATGAACAACATCGGCCTCATTCCCGAAATTCTGCCCCGCTACCGCAGTACCTATTTCTCGCACATTTTCAGTGGCGGGTATTCGGCCGGATACTATGTGTACATCTGGGCTGCCGTGCTCGATGCCGATGCTTTTGCAGCCTTTGCCGAAAGCGGCGATTTGTTCAACAAAGAACTCGCTGCAAAATTCCGTAAGTATTGCCTTTCGGAAATTGGCGAAGCCCCGGCCATGGAACAGTATAAGAAATTCCGCGGTCAGGAACCCAACGAAAAATACCTCCTCGAACGCAGGGGTCTCAAATAAATAAAAGCACCCGCCACTCAGGCGGGTGCTTTTATTATTGCACCATTCTCCCACACGTCATTGCGAGCGTAGCGAAGCAATCTAACCCCACGGAGACGTAAGCAATACCCGTCCGTCCAGTACAGATTGCTTTGTCCTCGTTCCTCGTCCGCGCAAAGACGGGCTCGAAAACGTCATTGCGTAGCGAAGCACTTATATGCAGACAGCGTCCACGCTGGCTGAATACAATGACAATAAACTACTTTGTCAGTTTTTCCATTAAACGGTTAGTGCGGGGAGATAGCTTATAATGTTGCTCATCCAATAAAAAACGCAACCGGAGACGGCTGCGTTTGAGTATGCTTTCTGCAATAGAAGGTTGTTTTATTGCCCTTCGCAATTGTGTTTTTCGGAATGCCCTTTGCAACCGCTTTTAGCAGCATCACCACATTTTTTGTTATCTCCTTTACATTTGCACTGCTTTACAGAATCGCACTGTAGGTAATAGTACACTTCTTTTTCGTGATGGGTTTCCACTGCTTCAACTTCGGCTTTTTTAAAAGTGCCGAATGCACATACGTGCTCATTCAGCAACGCTTTGTCAAAAACACCCAAATCAGCGGTAGCTTTGGCAACCAGATAATCTTCGGCAGCGGTGTCAGTAGCAATGAATAGATTCTTGCCTGAATGCTCGCAAACATGAATTGCCACACCGCAAACGGCGATATTTTTATCGAGAAATGCTTCCTGATTAGTGAGTAACGAATCAACCATAACCAAGTTTTCAGGATGCTTACAGCATTCGTTTTTTGTGGAATCGCAACACTTATCGTCATCTTTGCATTTTTTGCAATTACCGCATGCAACAAAAAGAAGGGCAACCATCAGTAATGTGAGAATTTGTTTCATAGTTTTCAAAAATTTGTGTTATTAATATTTACCAAAAATACAATTGTTTTCCTTATTTGCAAATGTGCCTTTGGGTTGACTTGTTCAAAAATTCAGCTGCTTCTAAAATGGTTTGTTTATGCTACCTGCAAACAATATGGAATTTGAAGCATTATCTCTGATAACATAAAAAAATGTACGATTCGCGTTAAAGAAAACCGGTTTTTCGGCCGGCGCACTTTTTTCACGTATCACAACAGCACTAGCTCCTGCAGCCTCGGTACCTGTTTCATCCACTTTTATATAGGTTTTATGAACCACATCTTTTATCATCAGGTCTTTTTTACCATTCATTCCTTTAAAATTGGCATAGCCTGTAAAAGCGGTAACCATACCCAGTGATTCGAAAAACTGCCTGAGATTCGACTCATCGCTTATTGTAAAACTCGGGAGTAACACGTCAACACGGTGTTTTGCCATTTGAGAAATATAGAAATTGTAAGTTTCAACAGTAA
Organism: Bacteroidales bacterium; assembly: GCA_017994175.1. Taxonomy (GTDB): domain Bacteria; phylum Bacteroidota; class Bacteroidia; order Bacteroidales; family ML635J-15; genus JAGOEF01. Next base: position 3,568 of record JAGOLH010000080.1, read on the forward strand.
AACTGCCAATAAAATTCTTCAGACTGATTTCGTTTTTCGGAAGAAAAACCACCATAGAAAAACGTTTGCCGGAGTAAGGTAACTCCAAAACCTGTATCAGCGAATCGGCGTAGTAGTTGAAGTCTTCGCGCCCATGCATAAAAGGCACAATAACCTGTTTATCGATGCTATAGAAAATCATCTGACGGGTCTTTTTTGCATCGAATGCGATTTCCCAGTTTGCATTAAAATACAAACTATTCACAATTACCAGGCGCGTCAGATTGTCGAGAATGCCCGGCTGTAACAGGTCTTTAATTGTATTATTGGTCTGGCTTTCAACCCAATCGTTCAGTCCCCTGCGGGCAGCTTCCCGTTGCGTATCGTCCCTGAAATTGGCAAAATACAGCATCGCACTATAGTCTAATGATGCAGCAATGAAATCCTTATTAAAAGCGTAGTCTTTCTGTACCATTAGAATGTTGTTCATTTTTAATGCATGGAGCGAAGTGTCACGGTATTGCTGCACCAAATCAACAAACTGCACATGGTGCTGTTTTTTGTTTTTGTCGAAACCCATTACTGTGGCAATTTCTTTCGAAGTCTTTCCCTTAGCGCCTTCATAGGTTATTGCCATTGCAACCGAAATGCTTAACGGGCTAACCAGAGTGTTCTTGGTTTCGGAATAAAGTTTATTAAGCATTGTAAAAGCAAACGTATTGTTTCTGTTGGCAGCATTATCGGTGGATTGTGCCAAAGAACCTACTGCAAGCAACACGCAAGAAGAGAAAAGGATTATGTGCTTTTTCATTACCGTCTATATTACTTCAATGTTTCTCTCACCCGTTATTTTTTCGCAATACTTGCACTTTAGCTGAATTTCTCCATCGGATACTGAAACATGAAAATGCGTTGGTACCTGCTCGAAATTGGTGATGCATTTGGGGTTCATACATTTTACAAAACCCTGCACTTTTTCGGGTAAAGAAACCGGTTTTTTCTCTACTACTTCGTAGTTTCTTATGATATTGAACACGGCGTTAGGAGCCAGTAAGGCAATTTTGTTGATGTCGTCGAGAGAAGGAAATTTATCGGTGATTTTAATAATACCTTTTTTCCCAAGCTTTTTGCTGTCGAGGTTATTGCCGATAAATATCGTGGTATCCATGCGTTCAATGCCAATTACCGACAACACTTTAAACAGGTTTTTCGAAGGGATATGATCGATAACGGTGCCATTTTCAATGGCTCTTACAGTCATTTCGGAATTATTGTGTTTCATGTTTTCTTTATTTTAAACCTAATATTATTGAAATAATTGCCATTCTTGTGTACACGCCATTAAGAGCCTGAGTGAAGTAGTATGCTTTGGGGCTTGGATCAACATTAATGTTGATTTCGGTAACCCTTGGCAGTGGGTGCAAAATTCTCAGGTTATCGCGTGTTCCTTCGAGCATACTGTTGTGAAGGATATAGGTGTTTTTTACTTTTTCATATTCCATAGGATCGGAGAATCTTTCTTTTTGAACGCGGGTAACATACATAATGTCGGACTCTCTGATGCAATCGGTAATTTCGTCATGCTCGTAAAAAGGGATTTTATTGTCGCGCAGCAACTGTTTGTATTCTTCGGGCAGACGTAGTGTGGGAGGTGAAACAAAGTGGAATACCGGATTAAAGTTAATCATGGCATGAATTAGTGAATGCACTGTACGTCCGTATTTTAGGTCACCCACAACTGCAATACTCAGATTGTCGAGCTTTCCCTGCGTTTTGTTTATAGAATACAGGTCGAGAAGGCATTGGGTAGGATGCTGGTTTGCACCATCGCCTGCATTGATAATGGGTACCGAAGCCACTTCGCTGGCAAAACGTGCACTCCCTTCCACAGGGTGTCGCATAATGATTAGGTCGCTGTAATTGCAAACGGTGAGAATGGTGTCTTTCAGCGATTCTCCTTTCGAAACGGAAGAGTTTCCTGCTTCTGAGAACCCAATGATGCGTCCGCCAAGTCGCTGAACAGCACTTTCGAAACTTAACCGCGTTCTTGTGGATGGTTCAAAAAACAGCGAAGCAATTACATATCCCTGCAGTATGTTTTGCCGGGGATTTTTCTCGAATTCGGCGGCAAGATTCAGAATTCGCATGTAATCTTCTTTAGTGTAATCGTTAATCGATATCAGACTTTTGTTTTTCATTTATTTGTTTGTTGTGTGATTAATTTTTTTTTATTAGTTAAAAAAAAACCGAAGCAGGCTTCGGTTTACAAAAATTATTCGATACTTATCAATTCTATCTCGAAAATAAGGGTTTCGTATGGGCCAATCAACTGACCGGCACCTCTTTCGCCATAGGCAAGGTTATAGGGGATGTACAATTCCCATTTGGCACCGACTTTCATCAGCTGGAGTGCTTCAGTCCAACCTTTTATCACCTGATTTACAGGGAAAACAGCGGGTTCGCCTCTTTTGTATGATGAGTCGAATTCGGTTCCATCAATCAGTGTGCCTCTGTAATGGGTTTTTACTTTATCGGTGGCTTTGGGTGTAGCACCGGTTCCGGGGGTTATCTCTTTATAAAGCAATCCTGATGCGGTTTTCTTCACCCCGGGCTCTTTTTCTTTTGCAGCAAGGAATTTCTGTCCTTCTTCAACTTTTCCGGCATTTTTGCTTTCGCTTATCGAAGCAAAATAACGTTGAACAACCTGATCGGCAGTTTCAATAGTGAACTGTGTTTTTCCGGTCCCATTGTCGCGCAACCCTGCAATTACAGCTTCCATGTTAATATCTGTGTCAATGCCGTTCGACTTGAAGTTGTTAGCAATTTGCATACCGATAGCATAGGAGGCAGAATCTTTTGAGTTGCTTAAACTGATTTTTTCATCAGTTGATTTTTTTTGCGACTGACAGGAGCTCATAGCGAAAAGCCCTGCGGCTGCCAGTAATACGAATTTCATTGTTTTCATTTCTATGTGTTTTTAAGGTGATGCTAATTAACAGTATTATTTTTAATTTACAAAGTCAAAAAATCTGTTCGTTCCAATACTTTTCAACATTAATTAAACAGATGGGCAGGGGTGAGGAATGCTCACGAAATGCACATTTGCAGTGCAATGTTTACCGCATCTTTTGCTCCCTCTGTTTTTGAGCCTCCGGCAGTAGCATAAAATGGCTGACCACCGCCTCCGCCCTGTATTGCTTTGGCAGCTTCACGCACAACAAGTCCGGCATTCAGATTGTGTGCTTGCATTATTTCTTCGTCAATCATTACTGACAAATACACTTTATTTGCTGATATTCCTGCGAGAATGCAAACCAACCCTCTTATTTCCGATTTAAGCTGATAGCTCATGTCTTTTAGTGCTGCAGCATCCATATTATCAAGAACATCGGTAATGTATTTAATTCCATTTTGTTCTTTAACCTGTGTTTTCAGTCGGTTCTTTACCAAAATGATTTCTTTTTTGTTGAACTCATCAATTACCGACTTCATTTTTTTGTTTTCATCAATCATTGATTGAATAGCCTCAGGGTAATTTTTCTGTACTTTAACCAAAGCTCCAATCTGTCGCAGCATATCGATGTTTTCAAATATCAAATGCTCTGCAACGCGCCCTGTAACTGCCTCAATGCGTCTGATGCCGGCTGCGATTGCTGATTCGGAAACAATCCTGAAGAATCCGATGCTACCTGTGCTGTCAACATGTGTTCCGCCGCAAAGTTCGATAGATTCACCAAATTGAACCACTCTTACAATATCGCCATATTTTTCACCAAACAATGCCATGGCTCCCATATTTTTTGCCTTTATCAGGGGCAGATTTCTTTTTTCATCGAGGATTATATTGTCGCGGATAAGAGTGTTTACCATTATTTCCACATCCCGGATTTCGTTTTCTGACATCTTCTGGAAATGTGCAAAATCGAAGCGTAAATAATCGGGATGAACCAGCGAGCCCTTTTGTTCTACATGAGTGCCAAGTACATTCCGGAGAGCATAATGCATCAGGTGGGTGGCGCTGTGGTTCCGGCGGATATCGTTGCGCCTTTCTTTGTCGACAACAGCCGTAAATATGGCACTAACATCATGAGGGAGCTTTTCCGAAATATGTATTATTGTATCGTTTTCTTTTCGGGTATCAACAATTTCGACTGTTTCATTTTCGTTTTCAATTTTTCCTGTATCACCCACCTGACCTCCGCTTTCTGCGTAAAAGGGAGTGATATTAAAAACCAGTTGAAAATAGTTTTTCCCTTTCTGGTTCATTTGCCGGTAACGGGTGATTTGTACAGGAGTTTCCAGCATTTCGTAACCAACAAATTCTTCGATTTCATCTTCAATCAAAATATTCCAGTCACCGGTATCCACAGCCGATGCGTTTCGGGCCATGGTTTTTTGTTTTTCCATTGCCGTTTCGAATTCCTTGCGATTTACAATTAAACCATTTTCTCGGGCAATCAGATCGGTTAAATCAAATGGAAAACCATAGGTGTCGTAAAGAGTAAAAGCATCAGTGCCGCTAATAATACGATAGTCGTTCTTTTTTACATCAGAAATAATTGCGTCAAGCATGCGGATACCCTTTTCGAGGGTGATGAGAAACGCATTTTCTTCCTCATAAATCACTTTTTCTATAAAACTCTGCTGTGCTTTCAATTCAGGATAGGCTTCTCCCATGGTATCTGAAAGCACGGGTACAAGCTTATGCATAAGCGGTTGCTGGTACGAAAGGAACGAATAATAATACCTCACTGCTCTTCTCAAAATTCTGCGGATTACATAACCGGCTTTTACATTTGATGGCATTTGACCATCGGCTATTGCAAAACTAACGGCACGCAAGTGATCGGCAACAACCCGCATAGCAATGTCGGTTTTATCTGCTGCTTTATATTTGAATCCCACGATTTCTGATATCCTATTAATAATAGGTGTGAAAACATCGGTATCGTAGTTCGATTGCTTATTCTGCATTACCATACAAAGGCGCTCAAATCCCATACCGGTGTCAACATGTTTTTCAGGCAGGCTTTCAAGTGAACCATCCGATTTTCTGTTAAACTGAATGAATACCAGATTCCAAATTTCAATCACGAGCGGATGCGATTTGTTAACAAGTTCTTTCCCATCGGTTTTTGCTCTATCATCGTCGAAACGTAAATCGATATGAACTTCGGAGCAAGGTCCGCAGGGTCCGGTTTCTCCCATCTCCCAGAAATTGTCTTTACGGGTGCCATCTAAAATTCTGTCATGCTCAATAAGTTGCTTCCAGCATTCGCGCGATTCTATGTCTTCATCGAGATACTCTTTTGTATCACCGGCAAAGACGGTAACATAAAGTCTGCTTTTATCTATTTTTAAAACCTCGGTTAAAAACTCCCATGCAAATTCAATAGCTTCATTTTTGAAATAATCGCCAAACGACCAGTTGCCAAGCATTTCGAACATTGTGTGATGATATGTATCATGTCCAACTTCTTCAAGGTCGTTGTGTTTTCCCGAAACTCTAAGGCATTTTTGGGTATTTGCAACCCTGCGGTGCTGCGGCACACGATTTCCCAGGAAGTAATCTTTGAACTGATTCATCCCCGCATTTGTGAACATAAGGGTTGGGTCGTTCTTAATTACCATAGGGGCACTTTGGACTATCTGATGCTGCTTGCTTGAAAAGAATTCCAAAAATGCAGACCTCAACTGTTTCGATTCCATAGATGGGTTGGCTTATGTGTCGTTAATATAATTTTAAGTTTTCTCAGGTTGCAAATTTAGACGTTTTAATTAGATTTGCATCAAAGCATAACAAAAGGAAGCAAATTTTTATACATGTTTAAAACAAAAGTCAAGTTCGACCCCAAGTCGTTACGCTTCGAGAAAGTGCCATTCAGCCTGAAAAGACTGATTATGCTACTTATACCTCATTCCTTTGTTTCATTGATTTCTGCCGTAGCTATGCTTACAGTGTATATGGTGTTTTTCGAGACTCCCGAAGAGCAGCTGTTGCGTGCTGAAAACCGCTATTTGCGTAAGAATTTCAAGGAAATGAGCTCGAAATTCACCGAAATGAATGTTCTTCTCGAAGATATGGCAGGGCGCGACAATGAGTTATACAGATCGATATACCAGCTCGATTCAATTCCTCAGGCCGTTCGTAATTCAGGCTTTGGTGGCAGTCAGGCTCATGAAGATCTGGAAGGTTATACAAGTTCCTGGCTTGTAATAGATGTTGCCAATAAAATTGATGTTTTGTCGAAAAAATTGAACATTCAGGCGAATTCTTATAAGGAAATTACCGAAATGGCAATGCTCAGAACAAAAAGGTTACAATCAATACCGGTTCTGCAACCCATCAACAACAGCCAGCTGAATCATATCGGCTCGTTTTACGGGTACAGGAAGCACCCTGTATTTAATACAATACAGATGCATCACGGAATAGATTATGTCGCAGAAACCGGTACACCCGTATTTGCTTCAGGAGATGGTGTGGTTACCAGGATTGAAAAAAACAGATCCCGCTCTGGGTATGGCAATCTGGTGATAATAGACCATGGCGTAAATGGACTGAGCAGCTATTATGCACACCTCAATTCGATTGACGTGAACAAAAACGATAAAATTAAACGCGGACAACAGATTGGTACTGTCGGAAACACCGGCTTATCTACTGCGCCTCACCTGCATTTTGAGGTTAGGATTAATGGCGAATCGGTCGACCCGCTTAAGTATATCATAAGTGTTACACCAAAGCAATACGACGACTTACTTAAAATGTCGAAAATGAATGGCGGGGTGTCGTTTGATTAAAAAACTTTAAAATTATTTGGCTCACTTGTGGGATTACTTATTCATAATGAATTAACGGATTATTAATTCAATATCATTTTACAGTATTGTGTAAGAATGATTACCCTCCCGAAATCAAATGGAGGATTACCAGAGTATCACCGTCTTTAACCAAAGCGCTTCGATAGTTCTCTTTCTCAATTAGAATACCGTTCAATTTAACAACAAGCATTTTAAACGTAAAATTCTTTTCTTCAATAATCTCAGCAATGCTCATTTCCGATTTGGTAAAGTTAACCGGATTATTGTTCAGTAAAATATTCATTGTGTTATTGTTTTAAAAGTATTTCGAGTACCTGATTGGCTTGCATATTTGCAACAATCCCTACCCGTGGGGCGAGGGGAGGAAGGTTGGCGAATACCTCGTAGGTCTGGTCGCCACATATATATAAATTTTTATCGTACTGCACGGTTGAAAGCATGTTGTTTGAACCATAACCCGCAAGGCCAATACCACACACCAATGGCGTGGATGCCAGTTGACTCATGCAGGTTTCAATGAACATTTTCTTCTGGTCGGCTGCATCAAAAGCCTCTACAATGACATCGCATCCCGAAAAAACCGACAGCACATTATTGGCTTGTATTTTTAAATTGTGAGTTTCAATGTGGCAAGAGGCATTAATTTTATTTAGGTTGTACCGCAGTGCTTCTGTTTTTTTTTGGCCCAGTTGATCGGTAAAAAAATACTGTCTGTTCAAATTGCCCTCGCTCACTTTGTCGAAATCGACAAGTACCAACGACCCAATGCCCGTACGAGCAAGAGCGACCGCACAATTCGATCCCAATCCGCCACAGCCTGCAATACCAACCTTGAATTGCGAAAGTCTTTTTTTAATTTCATCGAAACTTAAATAATTCATTTATCTCTGAGCATTGAGTTGTTTCTGCAAAAATAATAACGAAACCAGTAATAATAATAACCTCATTATATTATAAATTAATTCGCATTTAATCGTAATGCTTTTCGCTTTAATAACAATGCTTTCCCTTGATAACCAATTCCTTTGCCATGCCTTCCATGGTTGGGTTTATTCCCGACAAACCATTAAGCACCTTTTCAGCCCACACAAAATATTCATATTTACGTTCCATAGGCCAATCGGTTGGTGGGTCGTGAAGAATATCGGTGAGGTTGTTGATTTTGTCGGCTAGCTTGAGTTTTTTTGCATTTACCGATAAATGTGGGGCATGCTCAATTTGCATCTGTTTCCGCATTTGCTTTGGCAAACTTTTATCGTCGGTTACCTCTTCGACTATTGAAAGAACATTGGCTCCAAAATAATCATGAATGACGGACTTAACTTCAATCATTTCATCAGGAGTTTTTACTGTATCTTCCAATACATCGTGCAGCAGTGCCGCAATTAGCAGGTTGGTGTTATCTGCTTCCCCATTTGATGCCAGAATTTCTGCAACTTTTATTGGATGATTAATATATGGTTTTGCCGATGCTCCTTTTCTTTTTTGGTTCTGATGCCTTGCAGCTGCAAAAGAAGCTGCTTTTAATAGTAACTGACTGTTTGACATAAATTTTTACTTTTCAATCTAAATATTTAAAAAACTAAACAACAACGCTGATTTTCCATGAATGGCTTTCTTATTAAGTCACAAATTTAGAAATAAATTACTAGAATTGTATAGATGGCAAAGAGGGTATAATGAAACAGCCTGAAACATCAATTCCTGATGAATGGATTCTAAGACTTACCTAGGGTTCTGACCCTTAGCTGCACAGCATTTTTTTCTTAGCTAATTTTTTGAAACAATCTGATGTTTTGTTCTACTGTAAGTTATTATCGTGGTGTGAATTACCTATCTTGAAAAGTTTTGATTGATTTAACTGGAGCCAACTGCAAATGTTTTGCGACATAATATGTATGGTATCTGCCAAATTCAACACTGAACAACAATTCAAAACGGATGACTTTTCCTGACTTCATACAATTAGTGCGGTAGAAGTTCCCATTCTTTTATCAAAGGGGCTAAAGGAGTATTAAGAATTTCAGAAGTTGGAGAAGCGAACTTAAATACTTCTTTGGTTATTATATCCTGG
>JAGOLH010000013.1 GCA_017994175.1 Bacteroidales bacterium
TTCCAGGCCAGCGCAATTCGTTGTTCGAAAGTGCACTTACAATGCGATGCTGGCTTTCCTTCACGGCATTATCGGGCAAACCAACCAAATGATACGCATAGCCTTTGCTGGCATTTACCTCAATGGTAATCAGGCGTGCGCTAATGCCCTGAACTGCGCTTGCGTATATTTTTACGAGCATATCGGAGTTTTAAAAGAAGGATTAAAGATATAAATAATCGGAATTATCCGTTTTAATGTTTACGATTTTGTAATAATAATTCCCAAAAACATTATGGGGACCTAATTTTTAAGCACCTTAACCTGTTTCATTAAATCACCGGAATTAGTGTGAAATGTTAACATATATAATCCCGGTTGCAATTGCATTGTATTAATATAATTACCGCTGCCCGACAGGATGGTTCTACCGTATATATCCATAAGAGAATAATTCATTTTTTCGCAGGGGTTCCAGTGTATTTCATCGGTGGCAGGGTTCGGGAATACAGTTATTATAGGCGACATTGCCTGTGTTTCCACATCCGAAGTTATCTGCCCGCTCTCATTAGTTTTGAGCACCCTGATATAAATCTCATCATCATCGAAATAGGAATATCCGCAGGTTATAAAACCATTATCCGCAAGGGTAATTACGGAACTAAATTCTTCCATCACATTATCGGAACCATTCGGATAGGTTTGAAACCAATACACATTGCCTTCGGCATCTGCCTTAAAAAGGGCGTTTTCGTCGTAATACGTACCATATTGAATGTTTCCGGAAATAATATATCCACCCTCGGATAATGTATCAACTGAGGCAAAACGCCAGTTGTTATTAAAAAGTTTACTCCAGATCATATCTCCCTGGTGGCTAAGTTTTACAAGTCGGTTCATGCCACAAAAAATGAAAGTTGAATCGGAATTCATCGCCATTGACCACCCTGTGATTCCTACAGTATGTTCTTTCCGGAAGACGGTGGTCCCTTGTGGAGTCAATTTTATCAGAAATAAAACAAAATCCGAATTAGCATTTTGGTAGATGCCCGAAACAAAATAGTGATTGTCTATCTCCATCAAGTCCTTAGCAATACCATAGTCGGAGCATTGGAATGTGCGTTGCCATAACAAATTCCCAAGAGAATCGGTTTTTACAATAAAAATGCAACTATCGCCATAACTTTCTGTAGAGCCACAGGCAAGAATGCAGGAGTCGGATGTGGAAATTACTTTTGCAAAATGGTTCTGCTGTTCACCACCATAAGTATGGTCCCATTCAAATTCACCGGCAGAATCGACCTTCAATAAACGGGTATCTTGGAAGTTCAGTCCCGAAGCAATTACATACCCTCCGTCAAATGTCTGGCAAATTGAAAAACCTCCGAACGGAAAAGACCCAAGCAATTCTCCAACCTGGCTAAGCTTAATAGTTACACCGGCCTCGGTATTGTTTCTGGTTGCGGTAACCACAAAGCATGAGTCATCGGTAAGAATTACCTGCCTACCCATGCTGGAAGCATCAAAATAATCATATTCCCAGTACTGTGCAACACAATGCAAGGGAATTGTAAAAAGTATAAGCAACAGAAAGTAGGTTGTTTTTTTCATGAAATTCATGTTATGCGTAGATTACATTGCAAGCTTCTTAAATATACCATTATTATAATTTTAAATATACAATGCTTTACTTAAATAACAAATATAATCAATAATCAGATTACAACGAAAATAATATTATTTCTGCAGGTGATTGATAATCGACTGGAGGATGAGTACTCCGTCGGTATTGCCCAGTTCGGGGTCGGCAGCGCGTTCCGGATGGGGCATCATGCCAAATACATTTCCTTTACGGTTGCAAATGCCTGCAATATTCATTACGGAGCCGTTGGGATTGCTTTTTTCTGATAGCTCAGCATTGGCATCGCAATAGCGCCAAACAATTTGATTGTGATTGACCATATCGGACAACACATCGTTGGGGGCATAATAGCGACCTTCACCATGGGCAATGGGAATTTTAAGCGCTTTATTAGTAGGCACCAGATTGGTCATTGCCGATTGATTATGCTCCGCTTTTATGAATTGGTTGCGGCAGATAAATTTTTGATTTGTGTTGTGCAGCAAAGCACCGGGAAGAAGCCCCGTTTCGCAGAGAATCTGAAATCCGTTGCAAACACCAAAAACAAACCCTCCGCTATTGGCAAACTGTATCACCTTGGTCATGATAGGTGAAAAACGGGCAAGCGCCCCTGAGCGCAAATAATCGCCAAACGAAAAGCCACCCGGAATTGCAATAGCATCACAGTTTTTCAGGCTGCTGTCTTTATGCCACAGTTCAACCACATCCTGCAGCAATATATCCTGCAGGGAGTATTTCATATCGTGATCGCAATTGGAACCCGGGAAAATGACAACACCAAATTTCATTATTTTGTTAGTTTAGATGACACAAAAATAAGAAAACTACCTGCAGGGGCGCATGGCAATATGATTATTAATAAGAAATTATTAACAGCTCCCTGCAATCAGGGTTTGTCCTTTTTCAGGGCCTTCACCTTATTTTCCTGCGTTTCGATTTCCTTTATTTTATTATCGATCTGAGCCTGATTTTCTTTGATTGCCTGGGAGTTTTCCTTGATTTGATTGCGCATATCTTCATTTTTCTTCTCCAGTTTTTCGTTGGCTTTTTCCAGCTTTTTCTTTTCTTTTTCCATGCCGGAGAGCACTTTTTGCTCTGCTTTCACAGTCTCTTTATAGGCCGATTTCGACTGACTCTCAGCAAATTTCTGCACGAATTTTTTAGCTTCTTTAAATAATTCGGGTTGTGCTGATGAATTCATATAAAAACCGCCCAGATCGAATGCAACGCTCATTACAACGTCTTTGTCCTTATTTACCTCGAAACGTGCATACACGTCCATAGAATTGTCGGTAATCGACTTAATAACGGCATTGTTAGCAAACAGTTCATCCTTACCTGTAACCTCTGCATCGTATTTTTTCATCAGATTTTTCCACTCTTTGGATATCACCTCTACATCAGCTTTGGGAATTGTAGCAATAATGGCATTCTGCTTTACCCCCGAAATGATAGCTTCTCCCTCGGTAACATTCTGGGCAGTTCCCAACAAAGCCAGAAAAATAAACGGAATTGTGAACAGTGTTTTCATACTCTTTAGTTTTTATTATTTACAAAAATAACGATTTTATCAGACAAATAACGTCAGGCAGAAAAGTTTAATACCACCTGACAATTAATTCACAAGTGCTGTATTTACGAATAGATTATTTGTTATACCTTAGCTGCACAAATAGTTCGGGGATGTTTAATTCCACAAAAACAAATAAAATTATCGGCTGGAGTATCTGGCTCGTTGCAATGCTGGTATATCTGATCAGTCTTGCTCCATCGGCGGGGTTCTGGGATAGCAGCGAGTGGATTGCCGTTGGCTATAAACTGCAGGTTGGGCATCCTCCCGGAGCGCCATTTTATGTATTGCTTGCGCGTCTTTTTACTTTGATATTTGCTTTCGGATCGGGTAGTTATGCTGCATTTGCAGTGAATTTGCTTTCGGCATTTGCATCGGCATTTACCATCCTGTTTCTGTATTTCACTATTGTGATGTTGTTGCAGCGCATTACGGTTAAAAACACTCCGGAATTTTCACGCGTACAACAAATCATGATATGGGGAAGCAGTGCTGTCGGTGCTCTTGCATATGCATTTTCCGACAGTTTCTGGCAATCGGCTACCGAGGCCGAAGTGTACAGCCTGTCCTCACTCCTTACCGCAGCGGTATTCTGGTGTATGTTGAAATGGGAAAAAATCTCGGAAAAACCGGGAGCGGAAAGGTGGCTGTTCCTGATAACCTATCTTATGGGCTTATCGATAGGAACCCATTTACTCAATTTGTTGACCATTCCCGCCCTGGTATTTGTTTTTGGCTTTAAAAAGTATAAACCGAACCTAAAGAATATACTACTGTTGGCCGGGTTTGCCATAGCACTTCTTTTTGCGATACTTTATCTTCTTATCCCCGGAGTAAGCAATGCGGTTGCCTACACCGATGTGTTATTTGTTAACGTGTTTCACTTGCCCATAGGTTCCGGAATGATTACCGGATTTTTGATTCTGTATGCTATTTTTGCTGTTTCTATATTTATTGCCATCCGCAAAAAGCTGCAACGCCTGAGAATAATTCTTACTATGGTTTTATTGCTGCTAACAGGGTATTCTTCGTATGCACTCACTGTGCTGCGATCTTCAGCAGGAACGCCTATCAACGAAGCTGATCCTTCGCAGGCATATAACCTGTTATCGTATCTCGAAAGGGAGCAATATGGCGATCGTCCGCTACTGAAAGGTCCATTTTTCAATTCTGTGCTTAATCCCCAGAAACCCTACATTGAAGCTTCGCCATTGCATCGCATTGTAAACGGTAAATATGTGATTACCGGCTATCAGATGCAGCCAAATTATATAAAACAGGACACCCGGTATTTTCCACGTATGTGGAGCAGCAAAGAAAACCATACAGAAGCCTACAAAGAATGGTCGGGCAATAATGGGGACAAAATTCCCTCGATGAAGGAAAACCTGAGGTTTTTATTTCGCTACCAGATAGGGCATATGTATTTCAGATATTTCATGTGGAACTTTGTTGGCAGGCAGAACGATATTCAGGGACATGGCGGGCCTGTTAACGGGAACTGGATTTCGGGTATAGGCTTTATCGACAGGTTGCGGTTGGGTGAAACTTCAGTGGATTCAAACAGCATCCTGAAAAACCCTGCAAAAAATACATATTTTTTTATCCCGTTGTTGGTGGGTCTGATTGGTTTGGTGTTTCACTTCAGAAAGGATAAAAAAGCATCGGGCATTCTGCTGTTACTTTTCTTTTTTACAGGAATTGCAATTGTGATCTATCTCAACCAATTCCCCTATCAGCCCCGTGAAAGGGATTATTCTTATGCCGGCTCCTTCTACACATTTTCTGTTTGGATTGGCATTGGCTGTTATGCACTTTTTTATCTGCTTAAGAAAAAATGGCAAACCCTTCGTGTAGCAATCATTACTACAAGCGTCTGCCTGCTTGCCGTTCCGGTTCTCATGCTTGCAGAAAATTTCGCCGATCACAACAAAAGCGGTCAAAGGCTCGCCTCTGAAATGGCTTACAATTATCTGTCAGGGCTGGCTCCGAATGCAATTCTATTTACCAACGGTGATAATGATACCTATCCACTATGGTATCTTCAGGAAGTAGAAGGGGTAAGAACCGATGTGCGGGTGATAAACCTGAGTTATCTGAATTCCGACTGGTATATCAATCAATGCAGAAAAAAACAGTACGAAAGCGACCCAGTGCCGTGCAACATTGATGCATCCGCTTATCTTGCAGGGACACGTGAATTTGTGTATATTCACGATAATGTTTTTCCGTTTGTCGATAAGATTTACGAGTCGCATAAAGCAGAATTTGACCATAGCATGGAGCAAATATATGCTCAGTGGGTCGGAATGCTCGACAAATCACTTTATCCGCAAATGAAACCCGACGAATATGAAAAACTGAAAAAAGACTTCATGTTCATGGCACCCCATGGTAAAAACCCGCAATTCAAAGCATTCCGTTCATTTATCGAAAATATCTCATCACCCGAAAAAGCAAAGCTCTACAAAATTGATTTAACTATAGCCAATGCGATATTGCTTGCTATCGACAATATGCTAAAAGCCCAGATTGAAAAACCGATTCCGCTTGCCGATGCCCTTGCCTTTGTGTTTTCCGACAACGAGAGTAATAAAATGCAGCACAGCTATTCGGATAAACCTGAAAACTATTTCCCCGGAACTCGATTAATAATGCCTCTTAACAAGGAGCATCTCCTAAGCACCGGCACCGTGAAAGCAAGCCAGAAAGAATGGATACCGGATGCGATGGAATGGGAAATTCCTAAAAAACTGCTGACAAAAAGTGATTTAATAGTACTGGAAATTATTAACGAAAACAACTGGAAACGTCCGGTGTATTTCTCAATTACTGCCGGTAGTGAAAGCTATCTGGGGCTGGAAAAATATTTTTCGCTTGAGGGAATGAGTTTCCGGCTGGCACCTATTATCAATGAGCTCAGCCAGAAATCGATTGGGTCGGTCGATGCTGAAATGATATATAAAAACCTGACCGAAAATTTCAGACTGTATTCATATACCGACAGCAGCGTATATCTCGACGATAACATGCGGCAACTGGCGGGAAATATCCGGAATATTTACGGACATTGTGCAAGAGCCTTGTATTTTGAGGGCAGGATAAAAGAATCTGAATCCATGCTGGATGCATGCCTTGAGCTGATTCCAAACAATCGTGTCGCATATGAATATTATACTACAACCCTGATACATGGCTACTACCGTATTAACAAAAAGAAAAAAGCAAGAGAAACTGCACAAATTCTGGCAGCCAATTCTGTTGAATACCTTAGTTTCTTGCTTAGTTTTGATGAAAAGTATCAGCCAAGCCTCGACAAAGAAGAAAAGAAAACTCTACTAATATTACAGCAACTTAACCGAATGGCGAAAGAATACAAACACAGGGAATATCTGCCGGAGATTGAATCACAGTATAGAAATATGCGTACTGCGTACGAGAAGAAAAAAGGAAAATCCTTTGAAAACTAATTACAGTATTCCGAAAACAGCGTTACGGCTCATGCCAGATGTTGTCTGCAACATACCCGGCAGCGTTCCATGTTTGTACCTGACTTTCGACGATGGTCCGATACCCGGGTCAACAGAAAAAATACTAAATGTGCTGAAACAATACAATGTGCCTGCAAGCTTTTTCTGCACCGGAAAGCAGGTAGAGGTCCACCCTGAAATTTACAGGCAGATAATAACACAGGGGCATACAACCGGAAATCATTCATATAGTCATACGCGCCTTAATGTGTTGCACAAAAAGGCTTTCATTTCGGAAATCGAAAAAACGGCCACTTTAGTTGATTCAGTATTGTTCCGACCTCCATACGGGTATATTACTCCGGCAATGAGCCGAATAATAGCCCTGCATTATAGAATTGTATTGTGGGATGTAATGCCCGGTGATTTTAACAGCAACACCGATGCAAAAACATTGTTCCGAAATGTGAAACAACATGCATCCAACGGCAGCATCATTGTTTTGCACGACAGTGCCCCAAATATTGAGAATATGCTTGACTGTATGAAAAGGGTCATTGAATACTATATGCGACAGGGATGGCAATTCCTTAAAGTGCCCTCAACATTTTGAAACCTTAATTTTTTATTAAAAAAGCTCTCTCCAACCCACATTAGTATTATTTTGATTATTTTTGAAAAAACAACTCACTTAAAACCTAATGCTATGAAATTCTGGAAAATATTTTTAGCCTGTTTACTTGGAAGCTTCGTTGCAATGATATTGTATGTAGTCTTCATGTTTTTCAGCTTTGGAGTGTTGCTCTCATCATTATCACCTTCGGCTCCAGCTATTAAAGATAATTCGGTGCTGAAAATTACCTTGTCGGAAGATATTCCCGACAGAACCAACGAAAATCCGTTTGTAAATTTCGATTTTGCCACTTTTAAAACTTCACAGGTAGTGGGTTTAAACGACATATTGAAATGTCTGGAAAAAGCAAAAACAGATGAAAAAATTAAAGGGATTTTCCTTGATGTTTCGTCGGTACCGGCAGGAATGGCCACCCTCGAAGAAATCAGGAACGCCCTCATCGAATTTAAAGAAACCGGAAAGTTTATTATCAGTTATTCCGATGCCTATACACAGAAATCGTATTATCTGGCTTCGGTTGCTGATAAAATATACCTCAACCCTCAGGGAGGATTAGACTGGAGAGGAATGTATGCTCAGGTAACTTTCTTTAAAGGCACCCTAGAAAAAATGGGAATCGAAGTACAGGTTTTCCGTCACGGTAAATTTAAAAGTGCAATTGAACCATTCCTGCTTGATAAAATGAGCGAAGAGAATAAACTGCAGACCCTTACTTATGTATCGAGTATCTGGAATCACATGCTTACAGGCATTTCGGTAAAACGCAATATTACCGTAGCCGATCTGAATCTCTATGCCGATAGCCTTATGATTTTTGATGCCAAATCGGCACTGCAGTATAAATTTGTCGATAAGCTGGTGTATCGCGACGAAGTACTTACCGAAATAAAGACAAAAGCATCATACAGCGATAAAGACGAAGACTATCTGGTTTCGCTGGGGACGTATTCAAAGATCCCAGTTAAAGCAAAGAAGGAGAAATATTCTGAGAACCGCATTGCCGTTATTTTTGCTGAAGGAAGCATTGTTGATGGTGACGGTAAGGACGATGAAATCGGCGGGGACAGACTGGCGGCAGAGATACGCAAAGCCCGCGAAGACGAAAAGGTTAAAGCTGTTGTACTACGGGTGAATAGCCCCGGAGGCTCAGGCCTGGCTTCCGAAATTATTCTGCATGAAATGGAACTTACCAAGGCTGTTAAGCCCGTGGTTGTGTCCATGGGGAATTATGCCGCATCGGGAGGATATTACATTGCATGTAAAGCCAGTTACATTTTTGCTCAACCCAACACCCTTACCGGATCAATTGGTGTTTTCGGATTGCTGCCCAATATGCAAAAGCTTCTGACAGACAAAATCGGACTGAGTTTCGATGGCGTTGGAACCAATGCTCACAGCGATATGGGTTCAATAACCCGCCCTGTTACCACCCAGGAAGGAATGGTAATTCAAAAACAGATTGAAGATTTCTACAGCGTATTCATTAACCATGTAGCTCAGGGAAGAAGCATGACTGTTGCAGAAGTTGACTCTATTGGTCAGGGCCGTGTATGGAGTGGCGAAAATGCATTGCAGATTGGACTTGTTGATGAAATCGGCGGACTCGACAAAGCAGTGAAAAAAGCCGTTGAGCTTGCCAAGCTTACCGACTACAGAATTAAAGAACTGCCCGAAGTGAAAGACTTCTTCGAAACTATGATGTCGGACTTTTCGAATCAGATGGAACAAAGTTATATCAAGAAAAATCTTGGAGAAGATTACCGGTATATCGAAATGTTGCAGTACGTGAAAAATGCATCCGGAGTACAGGCTCGCATTCCTTACCAAATTGACGTGTATTAAAAGCGGAAACACTGAAAACATTTCTTACAAGTGCAGTTATCGTAATCCTGAGTTTTTGCCAGGCGAAAGCTCAGGATTATCTGCATTTTAATCATATGCCCCTTGCAATTGGCAATAAATTTTACTGCTTCGATCAGGGATATCATTCCGCTATCCACTGCAGTGCGTTCAGCGAATTAAAAATAAACAATTTCGCTGATTATACTACCGATGATGGATCGTGGATTAAGCGAAAACTTTTTCACGAACACCTCGGATTTGTGCAGGGAGAAAATTTCAAAATCATTGCCGATCCATTGTTTGAGTTTACCTACTCCCGCGATGTTGAAAGAAACGAAAATATGTATGAAAATACTCGCGGACTGATGCTTTACGCTGAGTTATACAAAAAAATCACCCTCATCAGCAGCTATTACGAAAATCAGGCATCGATGCCGGGGTACATCGACGACTATTATAATGTATTTCGGGTAATTCCGGGAGAAGCACGGGTAAAGCCATATAGGAACGATGCCTACGACTGGGGGACAGCCTATGCAAGCTTGAGCTATAAGCCGACCCGTTTTTTATATGTTGAAACAGGCAACGATAAAAATTTTATTGGAGATGGGTACCGTTCTCTTATACTTTCGGATTATGCGCCTCAATATCTGTACTTTAAAACTGTTTTAAGCGCAAAGAATTTCTTTTACATGAATCTTGCCACCAGAACACTTAACCCGAATTACAATAACATAAACGGAGATACCCCCGATTGGTCTGAGAACAGCCTGTATCCTCACAAATTTGTTAATATCAATTATCTGGGTTATAACCCCACATTATTCCTTCAACTGGGGGTTTTCGAAGCAACGGCCTTTGGTACCAATGCCCAGTTCTCAAAAAAGATTACTGCATTTTTCCCCGGATTGAACGAAGCGTTGTACCACACCAACGATACACTGCATTTTATTTGGGGCGGAAATTTTCTGTTCTCGCCTGTTTCGAATGTTGGTATTTATGGTCAGTTTGCCTACGGCCAGAAACAAGCGGCTGCCTATCAGGCGGGATGCAAAGTTACTATCGTCAATACGAGATGGATGAGATTTATTTTCGGGCGGATTGAATGGAATTATGTTGGAGCAGGTATGTATCAGCCCCTCGGTAACGAAAACTACTGGGGGCATTACAATCAGGTACTGGCACATCCGGCAGGCAACGATTTCTCTGAAATCATCGTGCAGGCTGCAGTGAGTAGAATCCGATTTAAGGTATCTCTCACCGGAGGAATGATTTATTATCGAACCGGGTTGGGTGCAAGGGGAATTTTCTCAGCCAATATCAACGATGCCATGGAACCTGATCGGGTTGTATTTTCTCAGGCAAGGATAGCCTATGTAGTCAATTACGCGTATCACTGGCAGTTTTTTGCATCAGCAACCTATTATAGCCGGAAAAATTCGGGAGAACATTATATTATGCCATCGGTGGGAATAAAAACCTGTCTTCGGAATCAATACCACGATTTTTAGCATGACAAGGATACCGAAATATCTCATTTTGTTTTTTGCCTCTTGGGCAATGTTTCTACCATTGCAGGCGCAACTTCAGCATCTGGAATGCGGATGGGAATACTATGCGTTGCAAGAACGTTTGACCGGGAATGCGCATTCTTCGATATACCCGCTATATCGCTGCGATGTTGTGGATACTACGTTGATTGCTCCGAAAGACCTATTGAATTATACATTTACAAATTACGAAGCAGACGGGAAATATTACCGGGTAAAAAAGTTTATTTTTTCTGCTCAACCCCTCATCCATTCCGAAATTCTATTCAATACCGGCAGTAATTTCTCAGGAGGGTACGGAGCCGGTGTTCTGTTCGATGCTGAATATAATAATACCATTGCTACTCATTTCGATTTAAGTTATGTGAATTTTGCAATGACCGACTATATAAACGAATTCCGTTTACGAACAGGTGTATTGCCGGGTACTGGAAGGGTAATAAAGCAGAGGTTTCCGCAAAACATATACTCAAATTTCAATATTACTTACCGGCCTTTTCAGCTAATTACCCTTGAAGCCGGTTTTGGAAAGCATTTCTGGGGAGATGGCTACCGTTCGATGATGCTTTCGTACAATGCTTATAATTATCCGTACATAATGGCTGACCTGAACGTATGGCACGTTCAATACCGCTTTGTTGTTGCCCAGATGAAGGACATCAATGTTCCCGAGGGCACTGTTTGGGGTGATTTTAAAACCAAATATGCTTACATCCACTATATTGACTGGAAGGTTTGCAAATGGTTCAATTTCGGCGCTTTCGAGGCTATTATTTCCGGCGTAAACCACGGCTTTGAACCAGGCTATTTAAATCCGGTAATTTTTTATCGGCCTGTTGAGTTTTCGTTGGGTAGCGTCGATAATGCACTTATGGGCATAAACCTGAAATTCAAATTACTAAAAAACACCTACCTGTACGGGCAATTTGTGCTTGACGATTTTAATGTTGACGAATTCATGAACGATATTCGTCATTTGAGGAACCCCGACGATTCGGAAATACACTATGGTTTTTTCGGGAATAAGGTAGCGGGTCAGATAGGCTTAAAATCAAGTAACATTGGAGGCATAAATTACTTACATGCGTTCACGGAGTTTAATTTTGCCCGCCCTTACACCTATTCTCACGTAGTATCGCAACAAAACTACGGGCACTTTAATCAAAGTCTTGCGCATCCACTGGGTGCCAATTTCGTTGAATCGGTTTCGGGAATCAGCTACCTGCACAAACGCTTCCTTTTCGAGGGAAAGTTCATGCTTGCTTTTACCGGACTCGACACAACAGGAACACACTTTGGGCAAGACATTTACAAACCTACTATGGATGCCCTGCAAAATGGGAATATTCCGGTAAGTACATGGTATAACCGGATTGGGCAAGGCATTGAAACAAATATTATTTACACCGAATTATCGGCACAATATTTTATTAATCCCGATCGAAATCTTTCGGCAATTATAAGCATTGGACTGCGTCACCAACAAAACGAACTCGCAACGCAGCAGAATGTTTTAATTAAAATTGGGGTATCGGGATTGCTAATCAGGCGTTATACCGATTTCTAAATTTTACTGTATTCCAACTGAATTTATCTGAGAGTATTCACAGCAACCACCTGAATTGTTCATTTAAATAAGGATACTTTGAGTTAAACCCAGTGATCACTATTAACGATTGGGATGCTAAAGATCGTTAAATCATTCTTTATCTTACTTTTTCCTTAATGAAAAAGTAACAAAAAATCAAGACAAAAATAAGCTGTCTCCCCGCTCTACCCGTTTAATGAAAAACTAACAAAGTAATGTTTTGTCAACACAAGCCCTTCACCTTTGGCCGACAAAACAAAGCTGCGTGAAGCAAACCTGAGTCGGATTATTAAGGTGCTTGCTTCTCTTGCCCTTTGTTGTTTTTCTATTAAACGGGTATTCACGCTCGGGTTGGCTCGCATTTTTGTCGGGACTGCCCACGTTGCGTTGCCTACAGTGGGTTGTAAACTTATGTGGTATTTGAGAACTGGGTGCGCTTAGCTATCTATATAAAGGGACAAGTCAGGATAAGCATTGGACTGCGTCACCAACAAAACGAACTCGCAACGCAGCAGAATGTTTTCATTAAAATTGGGGTATCGGGATTGCTTATCAGACGCTATACTGATTTTTAGATTTCCCCGTATTCAAATTGATTTTATCTGAGAGTATTCACCGCAGCCTTAATTCTGCTTAGTGTTTGATCTTTCCCTATCATGCTGATAATGTCGAAAATATGGGGACCTTTACCGGCCCCCACAATAGCCAGACGAAGCGGATTGAGCACTTTCCCGAATGAAAGCTGGTTTTGTTCAATCCAAACCTTAACATTGCTTTCACAATCGCTGGCTGTAAAATTTGCTGTTACCTTAAGAATTTCGGCAACGCTCATGAGATATCCGGCCGACTCAGGTTTCCATTGTTTTTGCACAAAAACGGTGTCATATTCTGCCGGAGGGGTAAAATAGAAATACGCTTCGTCCCAGATATCCTGCACAAAGCTCACCCGTTCCTTCACAGCACTACAAACATGCACTACGGTCGCGAAAGGCGGGTTTAACCCTTTTTCACGAAGTGTTTCCATAAACAAGGTGGCAATCTCTTCGTCTGTTTTTCGTATCAAGTACTGGTGGTTGAACCATTTGGCTTTTTCGGGGTCGAAGCGGCTGCCGCTTTTACCGACCTTTTCGAGGTCGAATTTTTGTATCATTTCGTCAAGGTTCATGATTTCCTGATCATCGCCCGGGTTCCATCCAAGCAAAACCAGAAAATTGAGCAGTGCTTCCGAGAAATAACCGGCTTCGCGGTAACCACTCGATATATCGCCATCAGGACCAACCCACCGTAGTGGAAACACCGGAAAACCAAGTTGATCGCCATCGCGTTTCGAGAGTTTACCCTTCCCAGAAGGTTTCAATATAAGTGGCAGATGCGCAAATTTCGGTGGAGTCCATTCAAAAGCACCGTACAGCATAACATGAAGCGGAAGTGAAGGAAGCCACTCCTCCCCCCTGATCACATGCGAAATCTCCATCAGATGATCGTCGACAACATTTGCCAGATGATAGGTAGGCGTACCATCCGATTTGAACAGTACTTTATCATCCAGTTCGTCCGACTGAAAAACGACTTCTCCTCTGATGATATCATGAACGGTAACTTTTGTATTCACAGGTGTTTTGAACCGGATTACAAAAGGGGCTCCCTGAAGGAGCTTGTCGTTCCATTCATTTTCGGTTAAACTGAGTGAATTGCACAAGCCAAGGCGTGTAGAGGGGCTGTAAACAAACGTCTTCCCTTCTTTTTCGCAGGCATGACGCAACGCGTCAAGCTCTTCCGGTTTGTCAAAAGCATAATATGCAAAACCTTTATTTAAAAGAAAATCTGCATACTGGCGATATATTGAATTCCGGTCACTCTGACGGTATGGTTCAAAAGGGCCGCCCTGTTCAATTCCCTCGTCAAATTGTAAGCCGCACCATTTCAGTGATTCAATAATGTATTTTTCGGCACCCTCAACATAGCGTACCGAATCGGTGTCTTCAATCCGAAGAATAAAGCTCCCGTTGTTTTTCCGGGCAAATAAATAATTGAACAATGCTGTTCTTACTCCACCGATGTGCAAGGGCCCCGTGGGACTGGGTGCAAAGCGCACACGTACTCGATTCATTTTGGATAATATTAATTAATTTCAGTTCTGAAGGGATGTAACGCCAATAATTTTCCGGACTTCGGCCAGTGTTTTCGAAGCGCTGGCGCGGGCTTTTTCCGCTCCTGTTTTTGCAACGCGTGCAATGTAGTCGTTATCGCGCGAAAGTTCTTTTATTCGTTTGCCGATAGGCTCAATTGCCTCAACCACATCCTGGGCGAGTTGTTTTTTCAGATCTCCGTAACGGATGGAGCAATTGGCATATTGTTCTCTGAAAAACTGCAGAGTCTCTGGTTTTGAAACAACTTCCATAATGGCAAACAAGTTTTTTATAGGCTCTGTTGGTTCCGAATGGGGTACCGTGGGCCCTGTATCGGTAACTGCCTTCATTATTTTTTTTCGTATCACTTCCGAATCATCAGCCAGAAAAACACCATTACCTTCCGATTTTCCCATTTTTCCTGTTCCATCAAGACCCGGTATTTTAATCAGGGCATTCCCAAAGTTATAGGGTTCTGGTTCCTTAAAAAACTCTGTTTGATACAGCGTATTAAATCGTCTTACATATTTACGCGTCATTTCGAGATGCTGCTCCTGGTCTTTACCAACGGGAACTTTATCAGCGCGGTGTATAAGGATATCGGCAGCCATCAGCACCGGGTAGGTAAGCAAGCCGGCATTGATGTTGTCGGGTTGCTTGCGTGCTTTTTCTTTAAAAGATGCTGTCCGTTCCAATTCTCCCTTATAGGCGAGCATATTCAGTATAAGATAAAGTTCAAAAATTTCGGGTACGTCGCTCTGAATATATAGTGTTGATACTTCAGGATCCAGACCGGCAGCCAGATACTCAATAAGCACCTGCTTAACATTGCTGTGAAAATCAGCTGAATTGGGGTGCGTTGTGAGGGAGTGATAATCGGCAATAAAGAAAAAGCAATGGTTCGAATGCTGCATTCTTACAAAATTTTTCACTGCACCATAATAATTACCGAGATGCAGGTTGCCCGTCGATCGTATTCCACTTAAAACAGTTTCCATTGTTGGTTACTTTTTTCTCATTTATTTTTAACGCCGAGAATAGAATCGTACATAGCTTTGTTGGAGATGACTTCAATTGCTTTGTTCAGTTCCTCGTCGTATTTCATTTCATATTGAATTTTTCCTTTTTGATAATAATACCGGTGTACGATTTCCATTCCCAGAATTTCGCTAATCTCGTCTTTAAAAACCAACAGGTCTTTGTTGGTATCATGACCTAATTTGAGGCGTAAGGCCTCGAGTTCCGCTTCTGCCACTGAAAAGTATTTCTCTTCTTTCGAAGTTTCTATCAGTTCGTTAAGCAATTCCTCGCTCTCGGTCTGGTATTCGAAATGCTTATCGGACAAATAGCTTACAAAATCGCCGTATAATGCATCATCAATGTGGAACTCGGCAGCACCGGCAATGGTATTATTTTTAGCAGTATAGTCTGTTGCAAAGTCGAAAATGAAGTTTTCAAGAATCAGGCTTTCAGTAATACTGGCAATTTTTCGCGGTTCAGTAACAATATCGGGCAATACCCCTCCACCGTCGAAAACGCTGCGGCCATTGCGGGTCTTAAATTCCGACACCAGCGAATCGGGGACCCTTCCAACACTTCCGTCTTCGTTGCGATGGGTATAATCGAGTGCTTGTATACATCTTCCGCTGGGGATGTAATATTTGGCTGTGGTAACTTTTAGCTTTGAGTTATAACTCAGATCGCGTGTGGTCTGTACAAGCCCCTTGCCATAAGTTTTCTGCCCGATAATCACTCCCCTGTCGAGATCCTGCATACAGCCCGAAACGATTTCGGAGGCAGATGCCGAGCCGCTATTTACAAGAACAACAAGTGGGATAGTAGCATCGAGGGGCAATTCGGTAGTTTTGTATTCCTTATCCCATTGCTCAACTTTACCTTTAGTACTAACCACAAGAACGTCTTTCTCGAGAAACAGATTACAAATTTTAACAGCTTCTACCAATAACCCGCCCGGGTTTCCCCTGAGGTCCAGTATTACCCCATTGAGTTTACGGTTCTGGCTAAGTTCGAGATAGGCGTCACGCACTTCGGTAGTAGCCGTATTGGTAAAACTGCTCAGTTGAATATAAGCAATATCGCCTTTGAGTAATTCGTAGTAAGGAACACTCGGGATTTTTATTTCTTCTCTGGTAATCGTAATTTCCATTGCAGCATTCTCCCCGGTACGTCTGATACTGAGTTTTACATTTGTTCCCGGCTGGCCTTTCAATAACTCCGACACATCGGAGGTGTTTTTACCTTTGGTATCTTTGCCATCAATTGCAACAATGATATCGCCGGCTTTCAGTCCTGATTTCTGCGCTGGAAAGCCCTGGTACGGTTCCGATATTGCAACATAATCTTCGTATTTTCTGATTAGAGCACCAATGCCCCCATACTCTCCGGTAGTCATGAATCGTAAATCTTCAATTTCGTCTTCCGGCAAATACACTGTGTAGGGATCCATTTTTTCAAGCATTGCATCTATAGCAATTCTTATGGTTTTCGCCGGGTCGATTTCATCAACATAAAACAAGTCGAGCTCTTTGTACAGAGAATAAAATATATCGAGTTGCTTTACAGTTTCAAAGTCCTTATCCTCCTGTGCTCGCACTTCAGCGGGCAATAGCATGAGAGATCCCAGCAAAAAAAACAGGGATAAAAAACTAAATTTATTGAATCTTACCTTTTTGAATTTCATTGAATTTTGGGTTAATTTCTATGGTTTTACATATTCTTTGTAAAGATAGAATTATTTTTCTTTCAATTTCGCCCCAGGTCGCATCAGCCGATGAGGTAATAATGAATGCAATGGTAACGTCTTTCTTGTTTTCGGTGGCAGAAGCACATATTTCCATTTTATTTTGCCGGAATGCTTCGCGCATAAGTCGTTTTACCCGATTACGATTCACTGCAAGCCTTATGTTTTTTTTTGGTGCAGTGAACAATACCTTAACCTGACCTGCTGCATCGGTTTTGGTAACCAGAAAAACTGTTTTCAATCCGGATTGCATAAAGTAATTGCCCTTCATGAATAAGGGTTTAATTTCGGTATCCTTCGAAATTATTTCACTCTTACGCAACCGAAAATCGTTTTTCTCCTGCGTTGTCATTGCTGTAATATTGTTTGGGGTTGACGGCAGGAGCTACTTTTTATTCTCTCTGTTATACTGGCATATAAACGATTCGAGTGCCATCACCATGGACGGACATTCGGGGACGGGTGCTTCAATATCAATTCGCAGTCTGGCATCTCTTACAGCTTTTGCGGTGGCCTCACCGAAGGTGGCTATTTTAGTATCGTTTTGCACAAAATCAGGAAAATTCTGAAACAGTGAAGCTATTTCAGCAGGACTGAAAAACACAAGAACATCGTAGTTTACATTACTTAAATCCGACAAATTTGCACTTACTGTTTGAAATAAAACTGCTTTTGTGTAGTTAATGCCGGTTTTATCGAGCAGCTCGGGGATGTCCTGTTTATGCGGGTTACTGAGCGGCAGAAGGAATTTTTCTTCTTTGTTTTTATTGATATCCGTCATCAAATCATCGAATGTTCCGTTACCAAAAAATATTTTCCGTTTTCGGTACACAATATATTTCTGAAGGTAATTTGCAATCGACTCAGAGACGCAAAAATATTTCCATGAGTCGGAAATAGGGATTTTTTGTTCTTCACAAATTCTAAAAAAATGATCAATGGCCAACCTACTGGTAAAAATAACAGCTGAGTGGCATATAACTTCGACGCGGGTTTTTCGGAATTCTTTAGCGTCGACACCCTCAACCTGAATAAACGGTCTGAAATCAATTTTCAGGTTGTGTTTTCTTGCCAGCTCAGAGTAAGGTGATCTGTCGTTTTCGGGTTTAGGTTGCGAAACCAATATTGTTTTAATTTTTACAGCCATCTTCTCTTGTTTACAATTAATTTACTCTGTTACATCAAACTCAAAGCAATTTTGAATATGAACAACACAGGAAATATTTCAAGGGTACAAAGATACAAAAACAAGTAGAATATTGAAAATTTTGTTTTCTTACAAAACACAAAAGCACGGTACCAAATGAGTAATTGTGCCGAAACAAAAAGTGCTGCTGCGGTAACAAACAATGCCATCGAAAGCCATGAGCTGCAAAAAGGTGCTGCAATAATCACGGGAAAAAGCGAAAGCCCGAATACCCTGTAAATAATCATAACTCCCTGCACATAGACCGAAGTAGTTTCAGTCTGGTCAGTAGCAGAACCTATAAGATAATACAATAGTTGTTTCGCAGCAAAAAAGCTTAAAATCAATCCCGGAACTAGGATGTAAAGAAAAGATGGGTGAACTGGAATTCTGTTTATAAAAATAAATTCCCACACCAACACCGACAGGTTAAAAAATAGAATCACATTTAGAAGGGCTGCAATTCCGGCAGAGACACTGCTGTTTTCAACCCAAAGTTTATATGCTTTTCTTTCGAAAACAACCGCCGGAAAAATTTCGTTCAGATATTTACTCCCACTGGTGCGCACCCAAGCCAATAAAACCAAGCTAATGAAAGTAATTACGATAATAACTACGAATTGGGTGTTGTCGGGTATTGGTATTATGTTCATCTCGAATGCATTACATCATCCGGATATAGTTTTATTCAATGAGGAAGTTTGTCCCGCCAATCAAATAGTTCTCAACAAATAGTTCGGCACTATATTTACCACTTGTAAGGGTTGAAGGAACGTCAAAATATATCGCAACTTCAAGATTTGAGCCTTCGTATAGAACCTGCCGCGAAGTGGAGTAGGCAATCGACTCGCCGTGTATGTCAAGAGTTTTACCGGCACTTGTCATAACAAACCCATCGGGGCGGATTATACGCAGATATATAGTGGTATTTCCCTGTTTTGCCAGTGAATTTTCGACAAGTGTAAACACCGTCTTTAGTTTTACGATTTTTGAAGCTTTGGTTGTTTCCTTTCCTCTGCTGTTATAGTAAATTACGTTTATTCCGTTTGCTTTAAGCATTGAAGCCTTTTCGACCACCACTTCCAGTTCGTCGTTTCGCTCAACTATTTCTTCGTATTCGTAATTCAGGCGTTCGTTGTCCATGCGGATATTCTCATTTTCCGCCATAAGATCTTGATTCAGCGTATTTAACGAATCGATCTGGTACACATAGTGTTTCATAATAGAACGCAAGGTATTGAGTTCCTCCTTGTATTTTTCCATCTGCGCAATGCTCACCGACTTCATATTTTCAATTTCCCGGATTAGCGTTTTAATATGGGCCTTTTCTTTTTCAAGTTCACTGTTTAGGCTGTCGTTGTTTGTGCTCAGGTCTTCGTAATCGGCCAGCAGATTATTCAATTCCTGCTTA
Source organism: Bacteroidales bacterium (assembly GCA_017994175.1). Lineage (GTDB taxonomy): Bacteria > Bacteroidota > Bacteroidia > Bacteroidales > ML635J-15 > JAGOEF01. The sequence continues at coordinate 19,763 of JAGOLH010000013.1, forward strand.
ACGAGCTCTTTATCGGCACTGATTGTAATAGTTTGTGTGGTAAGATTTTTGTTTTTTGCATTCAAATCAACAACCATCCAGATTAAAACACCGATGCCAACAATCATAACCGATATCAGAGCTATCAGTATTTTGGTAGTTTTATCTTTTTTAACTGTGTTTTCCATTGTATTATTCATTTAGTTTCAGGCAGTAAAATTAGCAATTTTAACCGAACCCTGATGTTAAAATATTTCAAGAAATCCTTCAGGCAGTTTCACATAAATAACGCGAAGGGTGTCGTCTATATTTTCAATGAAGTCGTCGTGCGCAGGAATGAGTATCGTTCTGTTTTTGTAATCAACCTCTAACAATGGGTTTTCGGGGATATGATTTACGCTCCTTATTTTCCCAATATATCCTGACTGTACGTCAACAACTTCATATCCAAGAATATTCTCCTGATTTGATTCGTCGGAATCGGTGTCATCATCTGAGAAGCTTTCCTGAATATAAACTTTTATATCGCTATATTGCCGGGCTTTGTCAATAGTATTAACCCCTGCAATTTTCATTATAGCTGATTTCGAAAGTACTTCAACTTCCTCGAGCATGAAAGGGACAAAAAGCCCATCCAACAATAAAAACACCGAATTGGTGTTGAACAACAAATCGGTGTCGGCATTCTCTGCTATTTTTATCTGAAGAAAGCCTTTATTGCCAACGGGTTTTGATATTACTCCGATAAATTGGCACGAGGTTTCCTCAATCATTGCGTCAGTATCAGCGATTACTCGTTTTCGGGAGCAGTAGCCTCTTCTTCGGCAGGGGTTTCGGTTTGTTCAGCTTCTTCGGCTTGTTTTGCCTTGGCAGCTTCTTCGGCATATTTGCGTGCCAGAGCCTGAGCGCGTTCTTCTTTTACTTTGGTTTCGGCTGCGAGTTTTTCTTTGTCGCTCTTGTTTTTCTCGTTAGCCAACCGGTCAACTTTAGCAACAACTTTGGCAGACTTTTCATTCATCCATTTGTCGAAACGCACTTCTGCCTCGCTGCTATCAAAAGCACCTTTCACCACTCCTTCGAGCAGGTGTTTTTTCATCAGGACTCCTTTATACGATAAGATCCTTTTACATGTATCGGTCGGAAGCGCACCCTTCTGCATCCACGAAAGCGCCTTGTCGAATTCGAGTTCGATGGTTGCAGGGTTTGTGTTCGGGTTATACATTCCGATACGTTCAATAAATCTGCCATCACGTGGCGATCTGCTGTCGGCTACAACAATGTGATAATAAGCAATTCCTTTTCTACCATGTCGTGCCAGTCTGATTTTTAAAGCCATTTGTTTTTATCAATTAAATTAAACAATCATTCTCCGGTTTCCCGAACCGGGCTGCAAATATAAATAATATTTTGTAATATCATCATGTTGCCGCAAAAGTTTCGAAAACCGATGATTATTACCCGGATTCAATACCCACAGCCAAGGTATTGAACAATGAGTTTCCATTATTTGCAGTTAATTTTATAATTTTGGAAAAAACACACTATGGAAATCATACATCAACTGACCCAATTATATCAGGCACATCGTAATCCGGAATATGCTGCACAGATGAGTCGTTACATGAAAAACCGGTTCCCGTTTTTTGGTATGCAGTCTGGGCCCAGAGAAATGCTTCATCAGGAGTTTATTGCACAACATGGGCTACCCGATTATGAAACAACAAAAGAAATGGTATTGCAGTTGTTTGCATTGCCCGAAAGGGAGTATCATTATTTTGCCATTTTATTACTGATAAAGCACAAGAAAAACCGACAGCCCGGCGATATTGCGTTGCTCGAAAGATTGCTGACCTCCAATTCGTGGTGGGATTCGGTCGATTATATCAATGGCTCGGTTCTCGGCGATTTTTTTCTGAAATATCCCGATCTGATGCAACCAGTAACCGACAAGTGGAGCCTTGACGAAAACATCTGGTTAAAACGGAGTTCTATTATTTTTCAGTTGAAATACCGACAGAACACCCGGCTCGATTTGCTTGCTTCGCATATTTTGCAAAACAACAGCTCGAAAGAATTTTTTGTGCAAAAAGCCATCGGCTGGGCGTTGCGCGAATATTCGAAAACCGATGCACAATGGGTTGAGCATTTTGTTCACAACCACGAACTGAAGCCATTAAGCCGACGCGAAGCTATGAAAAGAATTGAGAAGAGCCGGTAATTGAACTACCATAAAATTACAACTAATTTTTACGGTGCTAATCTAAAGGCAATGACGCGCTCCCCAACGTCATTGCGAACGCAGTGAAGCAATCCACATCCACGAAGACGTTACAACACAACCTTTTGAAATGTCTGTATTAATTCCGTCAAAGAAGTACCTGTGGGAAGCTCGTCGAAATACAGATTGCTTCATGTTCGTACCTCACATTCGCAATGACGGGCTCCCCAACGTCATTGCGAGCGCAGCGTAGCAATCTCCGTACCTGAAGGCGAATCTATCATCGCCCGCCTAAGTACAGATTGCTTCGGGTTTTCAACCCTCGCAATGACGGGCGGAGAAACGACGCACTCATTCCACCACCACCTTCCCAAAAACATTCGCATTCCCGCAAATTAATAGATATTATTACAGGCGAAATTTATTTAACTACCGATAATACTTTACATTTCTGCCAAACAGAGCCTAAACCTGAATCAAGTTAAGCATCAACCAATAATTAATAGAAGTTGCTTATGTTTATTTTGGACGGTATGCACCTGACAATCAAAGTAAAATTTTTCTACTTTTATGAAGAATTTTATTGCCATAGTATGAAAAAGATATCATTTGCCTTTATTGGGCTTATATTTAGTGTAATGCTTGCAGCACAGGACGATAGTTTTTTTTCTGAGAAAAATTTTGCCACCCGGTTATTTAGTCAGGTTCATGAAGTTGACCCGCGGTTGTATCAGTACAACATCGGGTTTTATCATCTGAACCTCGATATGGATAATCAGAGCACAGCCGTTGCCGGACACACACTGATGTATCTGAACTTTCAGGAGACCTACGAAGGGGAACTTGTGTTCGACCTTATGCAGTGCATGGATGTTGATTCGGTGTTGATAAACGGTGTAAATACAGCTTTCACACACCAGGATAACCTTCTGATAATACCATATTCTCCGGCAACCCCTTTCAGCAGCGATTATCAGGTGTGCGCCGATATATATTATTCAGGCCTACCCGATGCCGGAATGACCTGTAACAATTACGAATTCTTATCGACCAACTATAAAATCACCTATTCACTCACTGAACCTTACGAAGCCAAATACTGGTTCCCCTGCAAACAGGTGCTCACCGACAAAGCCGATTCGGTATGGGTTTTCGTAACAATACCCAACGATCTGCTGGCAGGGTCACAGGGTTTGCTTACCAACACGGTTGATCTTGGAAATGGGAAAAAACGGATGGAATGGAAATCGAATTATCCGATTGCCTACTACCTGATATCGGTTGCAATAGGCGATTATCAGGATTATTCGTTCTATGTGGACCTTAGCGGCTACGACGATTCGGTACTGGTGCAGAACTATGTTATTAATAATGCCATGTACCTGCCTGCAAATGAATGGTTTATTCATCAAACCGACACAATGATTGACGTCCTTTCGGTGCTGCTTGGAAAATTTCCGTTTCATGAAGAGAAGTACGGACATTGTTTGGTAAATCTTGGCGGCGGAATGGAGCACCAAACCATGACTACGCTCGGCAATTTCGGGTTCAGGCTGGTCATTCATGAATTGGGTCACAGCTGGTTCGGCGATTACCTTACCTGTGCCACCTGGCAAGATATATGGATTAACGAAGGTTTTGCAAGCTATGTGGAATATTTCGGCGAGGAATTTATCCAGCCCGACGGCTATGAAGATGCATGGCTCGAGGAAGCACAGAACCGGGCAAAACTATCGCCAACGGGTTCGGTGTACGTGCCTTTCAACGAGCTGAACGACGAAAGCCGCATATTCAATTACGAACTGAGCTACAGAAAAGGAGCCTGCCTGGTGCATATGATCCGCTATATGATTAATGATGATGCCCTGTTTTTTGCCATGCTTAAAGACTATATCAGCACTTTTGGCAACAGCAATGTAACTTCCGACGATCTGAAAAATTTTATCAGCGATTACACCGGCATCGATTTCACAACTTTCTTCGAAAACTGGTGCTACGGCGAAGGCTATCCACAATATGAAATTGAATGGTATCAATCGCCAAACTTCCTGCATATCCGCAGTAATCAAACAACGGTAATGCCTGACGCGACACCGTTTTTCGAAATTCCCATGGAATACGAAATTGTGTACGATTCGGGCGACCGCGACACAGTGCGGCTGGAACAAACACAGAACCTACAGGATTACAGTCTTGAGGTCAGCGGATTGGTAACTGAAATAAACCCCGATCCGAACAACTGTATTTTAAAAGATATTATTTCGGTAAATCATTCCGATATCGAAGCTTACGAACGTCCCTTGATATCGGTTTCGCCCAATCCGACAGCCAATTTTTTAGAAATAACTTCGAGCGGTAAAATCGCTTCCGTTTTGGTGTGCTCCTCCAGCGGAACGAAGGTTATTTCGAAACACGTCGGCGACTTTCAGCTAAGGCTCGATGTATCGATGCTAACACCGGGTTTATATTCTCTGGTTCTTGTTCACGAAAACAGCCAAACCTATATCCGGAAATTTGTTAAAAACAATTAATAAAAACTGAAGCCGAACTCCGAAAGCTTGTGTAACCGCGTATAATTTATTAATCGCAATTTGTTCATTACTTTTTCCTGAAAATCAAAGGGACATCGCGTTTTTTAATTTTTGAATTACTACTTTTAGGAAGAGGAAATATTAAATTATTTATACTGATATTCAAGTAGTTACATTATGGATTTTGTTCACTTACACGTTCACTCGCATTATTCGATTTTAGATGGTGCCGCCAGCATAGAAGGACTGGTTGCCAAAGCAGCAGAATATAAAATGAAAGCCCTGGCTCTCACCGATCACGGCTATATGTTCGGTATAAAAGCTTTTTTCGATGAATGTAAAAAGAAATCCATAAAACCACTGCTGGGGGTAGAAGCCTATCTGGCTGAAAAAGGACATAAAAGCAAAGCTGGGAAAGAAGAATATTCGGGATACCATGTAATATTAATTGCCAAAAACAAAATTGGCTATCATAATCTTGTAAAGCTCTGTACCATCGCTTCGACAGAAGGGTTTTACCAGCGCCCGAGAATTGACAGAGAGCTGCTCGAAAAATATGGTGAAGGCCTGATTGTTTCTTCAGCCTGCCTTGGCGGTGAAATTCCGCAGAAAATACTATTAAACGATTTTGATGCTGCTGAAAAAGCAATAGAATGGTATAAAAATCTCTTTGGTTCCGATTTTTATCTGGAATTGATGCTGCATTTTTCTGATGACCCGGAGAAAAACAAATCGGTATACGCCGAACAGCTCATTGTGAACAAATATCTTGTTGATGCGGCTAAAAGACATCGGATAAAACTCATTGCCACCAACGACATACATTTTATTAACAAAGCCGATGCCGATGCCCATGATTTGCTCATCTGCCTTACCACAGGGAAGAGTATTGATGACCCGAACCGCATGCGGTATACCAAGCAGGAGTACTTCAAATCGCCCGACGAAATGTATGAACTTTTCGGCGACAATCTCGAAGCCCTGACCAATACTTGTGAAATTGCCGACAAGGTCGAGTACTTCGACCTGAACTCCAAGCCCATAATGCCCTATTTCAAAATCCCCGAATCGTTCGCCACACTCACAGAATATGAAAAAAAGTTTCGTGAGCATGACCTTATTCTTGATTTTGGGCAGGAGAAGTATAATAAACTTGATGGCAGTTTCACCGACAAACTTCGCATAAAGCTTGAGTCGGATTATCTTGAGCAGTTAACCATGGCAGGAGCTGTGCAGAAGTATGGCGACCCTTTGCCGGATGAAGTATTAGAAAGGATTCGGTTCGAAATCGACACTATTAAAACCATGGGGTTTCCGGGATACTTTCTGATAGTGCAGGATTTTGTAAAATATGCCAAAGACCACGGAGTAATTGTGGGTCCGGGAAGAGGCTCTGCTGCCGGCTCGATTATTGCGTACTGCAATGGTATTATTGATATTGACCCGCTCAAGCACGATTTGCTGTTTGAAAGATTCCTGAACCCTGACCGTATATCGATGCCAGATGTGGATATCGACTTCGATGACGACGGCCGTCAAAGTGTGCTAAATTATGTAACCGAAAAATACGGAAAAGAAAACGTTGCCCAGATAGTTACATTTGGTACCATGGCAGCAAAAATGGTTATTAAAGATGTGGCACGCGTGTTGGGATTGCCGCTTTCGGATGCCGAAAGGCTTACCAAGCTCCTTCCGGATCTGGGGGCAAAACTGGCCAATGCATACGAAATAATTTTGTCGGGGGAATCGCGACTTGGCAGCATCGAAAAAGTAATAGAAGAAACAAACAAAGAAATCACCTCTGCAAAGAAAGAGGGGAACGACTCCATACTTCTTGTGCTTGAAACGAGGAAAATTATTGCATCCGAGATTATTGATGCCCGTGCTAAGAAGGACAGTAAGAGATTACAGACCCTGCAATTCGCCTGCACCCTGGAGGGATCGGTGCGTCAGACTGCCGTACATGCCTGCGGCGTTATCATCGGAAGAGATGAACTACAGAACCATATCCCGTTAATGCCCTCGAAAGAGTCTTCGGTTTTATGCACCCAATACGATGGTCATTTCGTTGAATCGATAGGGCTATTAAAAATGGACTTTCTCGGGTTGAAAACCCTGTCGATTCTCAGAGAGGCCATACAAAATGTAAAAGAGTACAAGGCTATAAGCATCGATATTCACAATATCCCATTTGACGACGAAAAGGTTTATGAATTGTTCAGCAAAGGAGAGACAACGGGAATTTTCCAGTTTGAGTCGGACCCCATGAAGGCTCATTTACGCAATTTACGACCCAACCGTTTCGACGACCTTGTAGCGATGAATGCATTATACAGGCCAGGACCCATGGAGTACATCCCTAGTTTCATCAACCGTAAACTTGGGCGCGAAAAAATAGACTACGATCACCCCATGATGGAAAAATACCTTGAAAAAACCTATGGGGTAACTGTGTATCAGGAGCAGGTTATGTTGCTTTCGAGGGCTTTGGCAGGGTTTACACGTGGAGAATCTGACCAGTTGCGGAAAGCAATGGGAAAGAAAAACGAAAAGTTGATGCAGGAACTTAAAGCAAAGTTTTTCGAAGGCTGTCATAAAAACCCCCAATTTACCGAAGGTTGCAAACGTGCCAACAAGCCGGCACAAGACCTGATAGAAAAAATATGGAAAGACTGGGAAGCATTTGCAAAATACGCTTTTAACAAGTCGCATTCTGTATGCTATGCGCATCTGGCTTATCAAACTGCTTACATGAAAGCCCATTTCCCTGCCGAATTCATGGCTGCATCGATGAGCCGAAACTTATCCGACATCAAGGAAATAACCAAATTGATGGAAGAATGTCGCAGAATGAAAATGAAAGTGTTGGGTCCCGACATCAACGACAGCAGCTATAAATTCAAGGTTACCTTCGAGGGCAACCTGCGATTTGGACTGGTGGCTGTAAAAAATGTCGGTACAAATGCAGTAACCGATATTATTAAAGAGCGTGAAAAAAACGGCCCATTTACCGATATTTTTAATTTTGCCGAAAGAGTAAACCTCAATGCTGTAAACAAAAAAAATATTGAGGCTCTTGCATATTCGGGAGCTTTCGATTGCTTTGACTCCATTGAACGACATCAGTATTTTTTAAGCAGCGAAAACGGACAAACCAGTTTCATTGAAAATCTGATTTCGTATGGGAATGCTATGCAAGCGCGAAAAAACGGCAGTATGGATCTATTTGGCGACATTATTACCGTTGATACTAAGAAACCAGGTATTCCTCCCGCAACCAATGTATATTCCACAGAGTGGCTCAACCATGAAAGAGATCATATCGGGGTGTATATTTCGGCCCATCCGCTTGACGCGTATTCATTCGAAATAAAAAATCTAAATACCACACCCCTTGCCGACCTAAAAGATTTGTCAATCCACCAGCTTGACGAAACACATCATGTAATCGGGCTGATTACCAAAGCTGAAGAAAAAATTGGAAAGACCGGAAATCCCTACGGGAAGCTTATTATTGAAGATTATTCCGATAACTTTTCGATAAATTTTTATTCAAAGGATTATCTTGACTATAAAATGTTTTTTCAGGAAGGGCAATCGGTAATGATTACCGGAACGGTGAAAAAAGGATTTAAAAATCCTGATGAGAGAATTTTTCAAACGAAGAATATTCGTTGGTTGGCAGAGCTTAAAGAAAATTATTTTCACTCTCTGGAGCTTACATTGAACATTGCCGACATCACTGAGGATTTTGTTGGAACTCTGACAAAAATTGTAAAAAAGAACAAGGGGAAAATAAAGCTCTATTTAATTTTTGAAGAAAGCGAAAAGACATTAAGCATAAAAACACACAGCCGAACTTACAACATCGAGCTTTCGGATGACATGATTCACTTTGTAGAAAACTGTTCTACAATACGTAGGTGTAAACTGAATTAATTTTATTATATTCGTCAGAAATAAACTAACGTAAAACTTAAATATATGGCTTTAGAAATTACCGATCAGAATCACAGTGAAATTGTGAACCAAAATGAAAAACCCGTTGTAATGGATTTTTGGGCAACATGGTGCGGACCCTGCAGAATGATTGCACCTTATATCGAAGAAATGGCTCAAACATACCACGAGAAAGCCATCATCGGGAAAGTAAATGTAGATGAAAATCCTGAAGTGTCGGCAAAATACGGAATCAGAAATATTCCTACTGTTATTTTTCTAAAAAACGGGGAAATTAAGGATAAGGTGGTTGGCGCTGTTCCCAAATCGACCCTTGCTGCAAAACTGGATGCACTCCTCTGAAAAAAACCACCAGAAAATTAACAACAATATTCAGGCAATTCCGGTTACAATATTCAGAAATGCCGGTAAATTATTTGGTGTAGTTGATAGAAAAAATTTAGCGATAAACGATGACAATAAATCAGATTCAAGATAAAATTATTGAAGAGTTCTCGGTTTTCGACGACTGGATGGACAAGTACGCCTTTTTAATTGATATCGGAAATGAACTGGCTGAAATGAGCCCTGAACTGAAGACAGACGATAACCTGATTTCGGGATGCCAGTCGAAAGTTTGGATTTATGCTGAAATGAAAGATGGGAAAGTATATTATGCTGCCGACAGTGATGCAATTATTACTAAAGGGATTGCTTCACTTCTAATTAAAGTGCTTTCAGGGCAACCCGCCACCGACATTTATACCAGTGATTTATATTTCATCGGAAAAATCGGACTTGACCAGCATCTATCCCCGACACGCAGCAACGGACTACTATCAATGATAAAAAGAATGAAGTTGTACGCGATGGCTTTCAGTGCCGATTCCCAAAAATAAGCTAATACCTGATGCGATGACCCCAAAAGAAACTTACGAAAAACTCATTGTCTCCACCCTGAAATCGGTTTACGATCCCGAAATTCCGGTTAATGTTTACGATTTAGGCCTTATTTATCTGATAGATATCGATGATGATATGAACGTAAAAATCAATATGACGCTAACCGCTCCCAACTGCCCGATGGCAGACGATCTGGTGGAAATGGTGCGTTATAAAGTCAGTTTGATTGAAGGTATCGGGAAAGTAAGCGTTAGCATTGTTTTCGATCCTCCCTGGGACACGAACATGCTCAGCGATGAAGCCAAGCTGGAGCTTGGATTGTTGTAATGCAATAAACACAGAAACCAAACTGTAATGACAGAACACATACAACAGCTTATTGAAAGTGCATACGAAGATTATCGGTTGCTCGAAACAAATGCGTGTACCAATGCAATACAATCAGCTATTGCCTTTCTCGACACAGGTAAGATTAGGGTTGCCGAAAATATTGCAGGACAGTGGAAAATTAATGAATGGATAAAGAAAGCTGTTCTTCTGTTTTTCAGAATACAAAAAATGGAAGTAATCGATACCGGGTATTTTGAGTTCTACGACAAAATACCAGTAAAGAAAGGCCTTTCGAAGTTGGGGGTAAGAGTGGTTCCACAAGCAGTTTGCCGCTATGGGTGCTTTGTAGCCCCCGGCGTAGTGCTGATGCCATCGTATGTAAATATTGGTGCCTATATCGATGAGTACACGATGGTTGATACCTGGGCAACGGTAGGTTCATGTGCTCAGATAGGAAAAAATGTACATCTGAGCGGAGGTGTTGGTATCGGTGGTGTGTTAGAACCCTTGCAGGCTAGCCCGGTGATAATTGAAGACAATTGCTTTATCGGATCCCGTTGTATTGTTGTTGAAGGTGTACATGTTGGAAAAGAAGCCGTATTGGGTGCAAATGTAGTGATTACATCAAGCACAAAAATTATTGATGTATCGGGCAGTACAAGCCATGAATACACAGGCTACATTCCCGATCAGTCGGTTGTTATTCCGGGCACAATTAATAAAAAGTTTAGTGCAGGAGAGTATCAGGTTCCCTGCGCCTTGATTATTGGGAAAAGAAAGGCTTCTACCGACAAAAAAACCTCATTGAATCAAGTGTTGCGCGATTTTGAAATAGCAGTTTAATATAATAGTTATGCGGATAGGCTTTGATGCAAAACGGGCATTTTTCAACACGAGCGGGCTGGGTAACTATAGCCGCAACTGTATTGACCTCCTGCGTAAGAATTCTCCGGAAACTGAACTTGTGCTTTTCACACCACGTGTACCCAACTCACTGCCTGAATTTGCAACCCATCCTTCCATTGAGGTAGTGTATCCAAACCATGGGGGAAAAATTACCGAGTGGCTCTGGAGAACGCATGGGATGTCGAAATCAGCATCGAAATGCAATATCGATTTGTACCATGGGCTCAGTAACGAAATACCACTTGGGCTCAACAAGAGAAACATCCCTTGCGTAGTAACTATTCACGACCTCATTTTTTTACGATATCCTGAACTATACCGCTCTGTTGACAGAAAAATATACCACGCCAAATCGCTGGCATCGTGTAAATATGCTGATGCTATTATTGCAGTAAGCAAACAAACGAAAGAAGACATTATTAACTTTTACGGTATAAAACCTCAGAAAATAGAAATTATCTATCAGAACTGTAATCCAAAATTTGCTGAAAAAATTTCCGAATCCGAAATGCAGACTGTAAAGGATAAATATAAAATTCCTGAAAACTATATATTGTTCGTTGGTACTATCGAAGAGCGAAAAAACGTAATTACGATATTAAAAGCCATGCAGCGCTTCGGTATCGACAAACCGTTGCTATTGGTTGGCAAGGCCACCCCTTATGTAAATACCATAATTGGGTATGCCGAAAATAATCATATTGAGGACAAGCTATTTATCCGGCATCAGATTCCTGATGCAGATATGCCGGCTATTTATCAAATGGCTGATGTATTTGTTTACCCCTCGATATTTGAAGGGTTCGGAATCCCTGTACTCGAAGCTATTACCTCCGGTGTGCCTGTTATCACCAGCAACATAAGCAGTCTACCTGAAGCGGCCGGACCGCACAGCATTCTTACTGATCCCGCATCGGTTGAAATGCTTGGCAAGTCAATTATTAAGGTTTTAAACGACAGCGACTTAAGAGCAAACATGATTGGAATGGGATACCAGCATGCCCAACTTTTTTCAGAGAAAGCTATTGCTGAAAAACTTATAAACCTTTACCATTCGCTAATTTAATATAGTACATGGACGACACCCTTCAAAAAACTCTGGAAACATTGCAACATGGCGGAACAATTTTATACCCCACAGATACGGTATGGGGTATTGGATGTGATGCCACCAATCCGAATGCCTGTAAGAAGCTTATTCAAATCAAGCCCCGCGACCCCTCCAAGAGTTTTATCATACTTGTAGACAGTTTGGTCATGCTCGAAAAATATGTATCAAGAGTTCCTGAAATAGCCTATGAACTTATCGAAGTTACCACAAGTCCTTTGACTATAATTTATCCCAATGCATGTAGTCTGCCTGAAATCGTAATGTCGTCCGATGAAAGTGTAGGAATCAGGCTTGTAAAATCCGGATTTGTCAAGGAATTAATCAGTGCTTTCCGGAAACCTATTGTTAGTACTTCAGCAAATTTCCCCGGGACTCCTGCTCCCCTGGAATATTCCGAAATTGACCATGAAATCATGAAGAAGGTCGACTACGCTGTTCCATTTGAAAAAGAAGAAAACACGACCCAAAAAGAATCTGCGATAATTAAGTTGTTTTCTGACGGAAGTTTTAAAATGATTAGGTAATACAGAGCCTATTGGGTTTTAAAAACCTATTCACCATACCAGCAAGTTGGAAGGGCAATATGTTTTCCAGTTGTGTTATCAAAATCAAGAGGGTCGGGAAAAACAGTTTTGGGAGATTTCTGCGTAATTCTGTCGTTGCGAATAAAAGTAAATTCTGCAAGCACAGGAATCTCTATGCCCTTTCTTCTGTGCAAAGAATACCTATTGTTTGGATGAATATGCACACAGGTATGTGTAAGCAATATTTTATCGAAAGTTGCTTCGGCAAGCTTGTAAAAATCGCGGTTCCACAACCTGTCGAGCTGGTGAAATTCAACAACAATTATCCTGAATCGCTGCAGTAATTTCTGTGACATATTGATAAAACTCAGGTATTCGCAACTTTCAATATCCATCTGAAGCAATAAATCGGAGTTGTTGTTTTTAAGAGATGAGCTTACCCACTCATCCATTGTGATGTAATCGTCACTGTTGAAGTGCCCTATAAATTTCTTAGTAAATTGGTATTTCCCCTCAGGAAGCTGAATATTAGGCCTTTCAACAGATTTATCGGCCATGAACAACAGCATACCGCGGGCGGCACAGTCTTCCTCAAAACCACTGATATTGCTTACACCGGGCGAGAAGCAGGCTTCAATTCCCGATAAATCATCCGGAACCAGATACCCACCGTCACCATCAGGGCCAAGCCGGATAATTGCGGTACCCGTATTCCATGGTCTTAGTTTTCTAATCAGCTGCCAAACGCTTTCACGGTCCATAAGCCTGTGATAGTCGAACCCGGCCAGCGCAAACAGATTTTTCAAAAATGTAATCAATGTGTTTTTCATATTTCCGATGTTACTGCTGCAGCATATTCCAATCGGTTTGTTTGGCAGCGTTATTATGCAAATAAGAGGATATAACCGAAAAAGAAGAGTTCCCGAGATAATACAAATACTCACATTTCGCTAAAAGCCACATGTCGATAATACTTTGTTCCAATACCAATTCTGCCTTTTCCCAGTTTTTTGTCTGTTGCGCATAATGGTGAACTCCACCAATATGTACTTCTGGCAAAAATTTATCGAATTTGACGACATTCGTAAAATGTGCTTTAATTTCTTCCTCTGTATTTTTATTATCGGTAGCAACAAAAATAGTATAATCGCTACCAAATTTTCTTTTAATATGTTCTATCAATGTTGCTGTTGAGTTCAGTGGCTTTTTATCGGTATTGCGAATGTGCAGTCCAATCGATTTCTCACTCAGATTTGCCTCAGCAACAAATTTTTCGATTTGTGATTTTATCAAATCTTTAATTTGAATATACTTTAAAAAAGTTTCTTTTCGTGAGATATTGGCCATATCGGCATACACAACCACATCGCTTCGAATGTCATCGGGCAGGTATCTTCCCTGAAGGATATCGTGTTTATTGTTAATGTTCAACAGTATTCCCAAGGCTTTATATATCTGATTGCTATTATAGCACCAGTACCCATATATTTTACACCATTTCCCATCGGGAATAAATCGTCGGGGGAATCTCGCAATGAAGCCCGGGTGCACCGGAGTATAGTGATTATAAATATCGTCGTAAATAAAACTGCGAAATATATCAGGATAAAAGCTCATCTCCGTCAATTCGTTTGCAGATGGTTTTTGCTTACAATATAATGGGTGCAGACAGGTAAAGTACTTTTCGAAAAGGTCGGTACCCGGAGCAGCGAACACGCCATCTGCCCAATCAACAATAATTTTCCGGTTGTTTCGTTCGCAATAGTCGATAGCTGCTGCCAATATATGTAGGCGGTCGCCAATTCCGGCAACTCCTTTTAGCAACAGATATTTATCCTTTTTCGTTTTCAATTTGTAATGCTTTAGTTTTGATGCGAAGCAAGTGCCCTCGCATTTTCGAAAAATGCACCCAGGTCAATAATTTCGAAATTGGATATGTTAATGTCCTTTGAAAAGCATCCTGACTCAATCAGCAGATGTCTGTAGTGCTGCACCATTTCCTTTCCTCTGGAAGAATTCAGCCATTTGTCGTATGGTGCCTGCGGACTCATTTTATCGGTTCTCCAGCAAATTTCTGATGGTAACACCGATTCCATGCTTTTCCGGTGAATATATTTGGTATACCCATCGTGTATTTTAAAATCAGCGGGTAACGAAAACACAAATTCAATCAGTTTGTGCGATAAAAATGGCAGCCTGATTTCCCGTGAGAAGGCCATAGAACTCCTGTCGGCAAACCTCAGCAGTTTTCCAAGACCATAGAAACACACATCAAAGCACAGTGCTTCGTTAAGTTTCGAAAAAGCTGTAAACGGATTCTGAAGCGCATTGGCTGCTGCATTTGTATCGACCAATACTCCTTTATCTTCTAACTGCTTTATTCGTTTGCCTTTAAAAGAAGTGCGGGAAGCACTATTTCTCATTCTTTCAGTTAAAAGAGCAGTAATTCCGGACTGGTACCCTGTTTTTTGAAAAATATTGTTCTTCGCATTCCTAAAGTTGAGTGGGCGTGTAAAAAGCGTTTCCCTGAGGAAAGTATTAAAATATTTAAAATATCCAGCAAGTATTTCATCGGCTCCCTGTCCGTCGAGTAATACTACAATTCCATTATCATGCGCCAGTTTCTGAACCTGCCAGAGAACAAAAACACTGGGGCCAAGAAAAGGTTCCTCCTGATGATAGGCAATTTTCTGCAGGTTGTTCCAGTAATCGTTTTCATCGATAAATATCTGCCTCCATTCCACGTTGTTAAGGCCCTGAGTCGCAAGCGACATAAAACCACCTTCATCGTATCCTGCTTCCTCGAAACGGGCGGAAAAGCAAAACTGGCCAGTACCATCTTTGAGCTGAGAATTCATTTCCCGTACAACACTGCTCGAATCGATTCCCCCCGAAAGCGACGTACCAACGGGCACATCCGACCGTTGACGACAGCGGACTGACTCCCCGAAAAGGAATCGGTATTCTTGCATTGCATCCTGAAACGATATCTTATGATTTGTGTAATTCGGGTTCAGCTGCCAGTACATTCTTTTTTTCAATCCATGCCGGTTCAGTATCAGCATCGAAGCCGGTTCGAGTGAAAAAATATTTTTATAAAACGTTTCTGCTTTATTAAAAGGGTTTTCCAGTGTCCAGTGAAGAAGATAGTTATAAACCATGCTTTGATTTACATCGCAAGGAATTCCGGCTGCAAAAATTGCTTTCATCTCTGAGGCAAAGTAAAAACCCTTGTCTTCGTCGTAGTAGTAATAAAATGGTTTTTCGCCGATACGGTCGCGGGCACAAAAAACAGACTCATTGCGATTATCGTATATTGCAAAAGCAAACTGCCCGTCGAGGTGTTGCAGCATATTCTCTCCATACACCTCATAAGCAGCAAGCAGTACTTCGGTATCGCTGTCTGTACGGAACTGCATTCCTTTTTTGGTAAGCTCTTCGCGAAGCTCGATATAATTGAAAATCTCACCATTAAATGTAATGGTAAACTTGCCGGAATAATGCATTGGCTGGTTGGCAGCTGCCGAAAGGTCAATGATGCTCAGACGCCTGTGTCCGAAACCAACATCTGAGCTGTGGTTAATCCAAACACCTGCAGCATCAGGACCGCGATGAATAAGAGTATCGCACATGCGTCGTACGTCTGTTTCAAGAACTTTTTTATTAAAATTTACAATACCTGCTATACCACACATAACTGTTCTTAAAAAATTAACCTAGCCCTTTACAAACTTATAAAAATATAATTGCGCATGGTTCAATATTACTATTCTTTAGAATTATAATCCGGCACAACAAATTCCATATATTTACCGGCATTCGCCTTAAATGAATATTCTTTTTCGATAGTATTGCGAGCCTGCCGGCCCATTCCCGAAAGCCTTGTTTTCTCCTTAATGGCTTTATCGAGAACCGGGTACCAGTCGGCATCAGGCTGAACCAGAAAACCATTAACTCCATCCTCCACAATTAAGGTGTTGATGCCTATATTGGTTGCGATTGCAGGAATGCCAAGGCCCATATATTGAATCAACTTAAATCCGCACTTTCCGATAGACTCAATGTTATTTTGCAGAGGCATCAAGCCGATGTCAATACTTTTCAGGAAGTCGGTTTCATTTTTCAAAGACCATTGCAAAAACTGAATTTCGAAACTTGCTTCCCATTCGGGTTGTTTGCCGGCAATAACAACAAGTTTGATTTTATGCTTTTCTGCAATGCGATTCAAGCTGGGAATAAGCGATTCGAGCAAGTACAAATTATAGATACCACCAATCCAACCCAACACGATAGTATCGTTTTCTGCAATATATGTTTTTGCTTCAATACTGTCGTAATCGACGCAGGTAGGAATATAGCAGATAGCATTCCGTTTCAGTTGGGGGTTGGCAGAGGTGATTAAATCAGCAAGAAATGGAGACCCCACAATAAAATACCGGTACAGACGAAGGCTGGCATTGAACTTATCGCGATGCTCCAGCATGATTTTGCCAAAAAAACTCAAATTATTTTTGGGTTGATTTTTTGCATATGCCAGGTCGTCGTCAAAATCGAGGATGGCGTTCGGGTGTAACACCAATAGGAACCTCTCCATAAACAAATATCCATAATCGTTGGCAGCCATAATTTCGCGCCTGACAATTACTCTTTTATAGCGCACAGAGCTTGCTATATGCCAAAACTTTTTAAAATAAGAAATCCATAAATAGTAGAAGTGCCCTGTATTATCAAACCGTTTTTTTTCTGAAATAACTGTTTTAATTTTCACTTTAAACGAGTTCTGACAAAGTACTTGCGCCCATTTGGCAGCGCGATACTGATAACCGGCATTTTCTTCCGGAAAATTTTCGAGATACAAAAACCCACTTTTTCTAACAATTAACTTTAAAAGCAGCAGAAAGGGGATGCTGATAATAACTGAAATCAACATCAAATAGTTGGTAAACAATAATATGATATTACTCACTGCCTTTTTCATGTAAATAAATATTACGCTCGAAGCGTTTAAAAAAATACAAATTTTGAACACATGATATTAAAACACGGGCGTTGACAAGCCCGAAACTCATCATGTGGTGTATAAGTTTTCGTGCAAATTGTTTCGATTCTTTTATTCTTCCTTTTTTCGCCGATAGAATCCTGAGTTGATTTAGCGATTCTGAGGTACCCTTACTGAAGCTTATGCGGCAAATACGAATGTCGGAAAAATCTTCGAGAAGCATTTGGTTGGTGTGTAAATATTTTGTGTACAGGTTAATTTGTTTATCAATATCGCTTTTTCGGGTAGTCCAAACACCCCCGCTGTGAATACGATAGACTGCCATAATGTCGGGCATATAGCAAATATCGCCCGCTCTGGCGTTAAACAAGTGTAAAATGAAATCGCCCAACGGAGCCTGCAGATATTTTTCGGGTAAAATCGAGAAAGGTGTTCTGCGAAATACTACACTTGGCGTTGAAATAAAGTTGCCTTTTGCCAAATCGTAGAGGCTGAATCTCTGCATTTCTTTCCATTCCCACAAAACAGCTCTATTGCCGTCTTCCTCTTCGGTAAATACATTATGGCAACAAATAGAAACATCCGGATTTTGCTCAAGAAAATTAACCTGCTTTTGCAATTTGCCATTATCAATCCAATAATCATCGCCTTCGCATATGGCCACATATTTACCTCGACAAGCCGCAATTATTGTAAAAAAATTCTGCATCATGCCCAAATTTTTATCATGCAGCATTAGTTTGAACTTATCGGGATATTCTAGGGCAATTTCGCATATAATACTCCTTGTTTTATCGGTGCTGCAGTCCTCTCCTATTACAATTTCAAATTCAAAATCGGTTGTCTGCTGCAGAATTGATTTGATTGCCTGGCCAATATATTTTTCGTGATTGTAGGTAATCATCATAACACTCAGCATCGGTTTATTCGGTTCCGATGCAAAGTCGATTTTCGTTGACAATAGGTTCTCTTCCATATCTTTCAGGAAGCTAGAAGCCGGTTAACAATATTAATGAAACGCCCTGTCAATTATTTTTGATGTTAGGGTGGTAACAATTTTGTATTATTTCGCAGATCTCCGAAATTTCTTGCTCGCTCAATCCGGGGTACAAGGGCAGACATAACACTACATCCGCAATACGATTTGCAACCGGAAGATTTTCTGGAGATGCCGAAACAACTGAGCGATAGCTGGGCAGGTTGCTGATAAGAGGATAAAAGTATCTTCTGGCATATATATCATTGTCTTTCAGCGAATTATAAACACCATCCCTTGTGTTGCCAAACTGTTGTGAATTAATAAAAACCGGGAAATAGGAATAATTATAGTCGAGATTTTTATCAATTATCGGAATTCTAATTCCGGGAGTTTTGTTCAATTTTTTCAAATACATCGACGATATCTGCTTACGCTGTTCAACATAGTTGTTGAAGTATTTCAGCTGTAACAACCCCATCGAAGCCTGTACTTCGTTCATTTTACCGTTAATGCCCACACCCACAATGGTAAGCTCATCGGCAAATCCAAAGTTTTTCAGAAAGTCGATTTTTGCTTTCTGTTCTGCTGAATGAGAAACTATGGCCCCGCCCTCAAACGTATGAAAGGCTTTGGTAGCATGAAAGCTTAAAACAGTAAGGTCTCCAAAATTCAAAATACTTCGCCCCTGAAGCTTTACATTGAAAGCATGCGCAGCATCGTAAATAATCTTCAGTCGATACTTGTCGGCAATCTTTTGCAGGGCATCTATATCGCATGGAATACCATACACATGAACAGGAAGAATTGCAGAGGTATGTTGAGTAATTTGCTTTTCGACTGAACGTGGGTCAAGATTGCATGTGTTGTCGTCGATATCAGCAAAAACAGGGGTAAGTCCGTTCCATTTTATGGCATGCGAAGTTGCCACAAAACTGTAGGGTGTTGTAATGATTTCTCCTTTGAGGTCGAGGGCTTGCAAGGCTGTTATCAAAGCTATCGTACCATTGGAGAACAAGGATATATGATCGACCTGTAAAAAATCGCGCAATTTGTTTTCGAGTTCAATATGGAATGGGCCATTGTTGGTAAGCCAACCTGTTTCCCACATTTGCTTCAGATATATTTCGAACTCTTCAAGCGGTGGCAATGCCGGTCGGGTAACGTATATCTTTTTTTTATCTGTCATAAAACCGTTGTATTATTCTACTCCCAATATTTTTCCATTTCAGTTGCTCGAGAACATACCTCATTCCCTGCGATCTGAATAAAAGCATCGCTGCCAAAAACAACAAGCAAAACGCACTACCGCAAAGTAATAAATGCAATACGTAATTTGTTTCGAAAAACATAAATGCAAATTTGCATGTAACCGTAATGGCAAAAGTACTTAAAATATAAATTGCGCTTCGTGAAATAAACCATTTCGACGGAACTTTCATGTCGTCGGCAGCATACCAGATATTCAACAAAACCGAAAGTAAGTTGACAATAATAAAACCAATCAGGAATTCTTCGATACCAAAATAGAAACCAATAATAAAGTTCAAGCTCAGGAGTACTTTTTTATAAATTTCGAGGCGCAGAAATGCTTTTGAATTACCCATTGCTACAATCACATTCACCAGAACAGCACTAACCGGATAAGCATAAGCACTAAGCATGG
Organism: Bacteroidales bacterium; assembly: GCA_017994175.1. GTDB lineage: Bacteria > Bacteroidota > Bacteroidia > Bacteroidales > ML635J-15 > JAGOEF01. The sequence continues at coordinate 39,845 of JAGOLH010000013.1, forward strand.
TCAGTTCAAAAAGCGGAACGGCAGGCATCCATTTGTCGGAAAATAAAATAATAATACAGTCGCCTCCAATTACATAAAAAAAGCCCGTGAGAAAAAACGAGATCAGGCAAATAAAGTGAAACGATTTGCTTACAATCTGCCTGACCCTTTCCAAATCGTTCTGTACAGAACTCAGCGCTGGAAGGAATACAGCCATAAGGCTTCCGGATGCGTTATTAACAATAATATTTGAAGTTGATTTTGCCCGGTAATATTGCCCTAAAACGGCGGCAGGAAAAAGCTTGCCGATAATCAGTGCATCAAGGTTTGTGTACAAGGCATTCAACACTCCGGAAAGAAACATTCTGAAACCAAATCCCCATAGTTCTTTAAGTGCTTTCCACGAGAAATAGAGTTTTGGCCTCCATTTTTCAAGCAGATACAGCAAAAGATTCGATAATACAGCAAATAATAAACTCTGGGCAACAAGGCTCCAAACGCCAAAACCTGCAAAAGCCATTGCAACACCAAGAACTCCGCTGAAAAAGGCAGCACCCAATTGCGCCTTCACAGGAACATCAAATTTCATTTCTTTGTGAAGCTTTGCTGAAATTACCCTGCCAAAAGCATTTATCAGGAACAGCAGCGACATTAGCCGGGTAATATCCTTAATTTCAGTGTTTTCGTAAAATACAGCCAAAGGCCCTGCAGTAAAAAATAACAGAAGGGTGAATAAAATGCCGGTCGCAAGGTTAAACCAAAAAACACTACCATAGTGTTCTTCTCTGATATTGGCATTTTGCACCAGCGACACACTCAATCCCAGGTCGAGAAAAATATTGGAAAAAGCAATAATTACGTTAACAATAGCCAGTAAGCCAAAATCGGCGGGGCTAAGTAAACGTGCCAAAAAAATGGAAACAATAAAAGCAACCAGCTGCCCTGCAATTTTTCCGCTGAAATCCCAGTAGAAGGCTTTAAAACTTTTCTTTTGAAGGCTTTCCAATGCTGTATATTTAAATGCCTAAATTATAAAAAATAGTCATTCATACCCGATTACTTTTCAAAATTCGCTGTGTTGAGAAAGTATTGAAAATTGTTCCGCTGTAAAGATGGAATAATAGGCATATTTTCTCGTCAAAATAATCATTTACTTAAACGGGTAATATAAGGTAAATCTATTTGTATCGCATGTTGAAATTTTCAAAACAGAGAAGTATCGCAGAAAATATTATCTTTGATTTTATCAATTTTACATGAAAAATTTTTAGCGATAAAAACAACAAAACCCTTTTAACAGATAAGTAACACACGAATTTATGACTTCATTCTACAGCGAACACGAATTACAGGAACTTGGGTTGCATTCCGTTGGGAAAGGCGTTCTAATAAGCAGGAAAAGTAGCTTCTATTCCCCGGAATCCATACGCATAGGTAATAATGTTAGGATTGATGATTTTTGCATTTTATCGGGGGATATCACAATCGGTTCCCATATTCACATTTCAGCCTATTGTGCTCTATATGGAGCTTTCGGGATAACGCTACACGATTTTACCGGCATGTCGCCCAGAAGTACTATATATAGTGCAATGGATAATTTTTCGGGTGACTTTTTAATTGGGCCTATTCATCCTATTGAAAAAACCGATGTTACCGGTGGACGCGTAATAATGAAACAATTTTCTCATTTGGGTGCATGCTCAACCATTTTCCCGAATATCGTCATTGAAGAAGGAGCAGTAATCGGAGCATATTCTCTGGTTAACACCAATATTCCTGCATGGAAAATATACTGTGGAATTCCCGCAAAATACCTCAAAGACAGAAGCACTAATTTGTTGAATCTGGGTTAATTTGTTGTAATCAGACCAATTTAAAAATGCATATTCAGTTACACTGACAGGTTTTTAAAACTTAGAGAAATTTCTAAAGACAATCCTGTAAAATATTTACACTTCATGCAAATAAATTATACATATTTATTTGAAATTAACTTACATTTGTGTAAACGTCTCCAATTATGCTTAGAAAATTTACATTTTTTATATTTCTAATATCAGTGCTGGCAATAAATAATCTGTATTCACAGTTTTTGAGCCCAGTAAATCCCATTGCAAATCAGGTGATTCCAAATACAAACATCGATTTTTCATGGAACATGCACCCCGATGCAACTGTTTATCATATCACAATTGCGTCAAACAACGACCTTACCGCTATTATATATGAGGATGATGTTGTAATAAATAATAAGAATTATACCATTACAGGGCAAGACACTTGTTACTGGAATATCGTGGCATTCAACGGATTAGAGCCTGTGATGCTCTCCGACACTTTTATGTTTGTAATCTTTACGCCCCTAACTTTCCCGGGAATTCAGGTTTGGCTCAATGGTGATGATGTAGAAGCTGATGGGAACAATAAAGTGGCAACATGGACAGATAAATCTGATAATGCAAACAGTTTTGCACAAGACGACGATTCAAAAAAACCAATTCTTATTACGAACGGTCTGAACGATCTGCCAGCGCTTCAGTTCGACGGGAACGATTTTTTAAGTGGTGGCGATATTCTCGACATTGGGAATGCCAGTTCATGGTCATTGTTCGTGGTAGGCAAGTCGAATGCTTCAGAAGGTACGTTTATTGCAAAATCGCTTGCAGCTGGTGTGCCCAACCGATGGGCTCTGTTTTACGAAGGCGGTAGTTTAACATTTCTGTTATCGGATCAGAACGGCCAGGCTTTCCCATTTGCTGCAGCCTTATCGCAGTATCATTTGACAACCATTCATGCAAACCGCACAGGGCAAAACCTCAAGTATAGAATTGACGGTGTGCTCAAAACCTCCAACAACTCAATTTCGAGCAATACATATAATCTTGACAGCCCCTACAGGTGCCTGTTGGGAGGGTATTCTAACGGTTCTGATAATGGGGAAATATATTACCTTAACGGAAATATCAGCGAACTAATCATCTATAGTTCTCTGTCGGAAGATCAATCGCTTTTTGTTGAAAATATGCTGCGTTATAAATACTACCCCACATTATACAAGGAGCCGGTGAGTCTTGGGTTCGATATTTTAATTGCTGATAATTTCTGCGACACCACCCTTGATGCCGGAATCGGATTTTCGGACTATCTTTGGAGTACAGGAGAAACAACGCAGACGATTTCGGTAAATCAGAAAGGGTATTATTCGGTTACTGCAACCGACTCTTATGGTGTTACTTCAAGCGATATTATTTATGTATCGTACCCCGAAATAGGCTACTCTTTTGCCGATACTACCATTTGTGCTGGTGATGAAATCGTATGGGAAACCGGCCTGGGATCATTCTACCACGAATGGAACACTGGATATAACGGAGGTAGTGCGTTAACTATCGGGGGCCCATATCCCGAAGGCAACTACAGAGTTACAGTTTATGATTTATTGGGATGCTGGGCAACCAGCGACATAATCAATGTACAAGTTGATAATTTCCCAAATCAGATTTCGCTAGGGGCCGACCGTGATGAATGCTATGGAACAAACATTGGGCTGATTTCACCACCTACAGGAATTGTGAGCTACCTGTGGAACGATGGCACTACCTCATCGGTAATTCCTGCAACGGAATCGGGCAATTATCATGTAACCGTTACCAACAACAGGGGATGCCTGGGAATAGATACTGTACAAATAAGCATTTCGGGATATGCTCCCGTTGTTGACTTTGACGCAGACACGGCTTGCCTTGGGGAAGAAACCCATTTTACCAATCTTAGCACAATTACTCCACCGTTCGAAATATCGGAGTGGAGTTGGGATTTTGGTGACTCCGAAACATCATCGGAAGAAAATCCGGTTCATACGTATGACGCACCGGGCGGTTACATGGTGCAACTGTACGCATCAACCGATGCCGGGTGTAATAACTTTATCCAGAAAGAAATACTGGTTCTGCCCAATCCTGAAGCAGCTTTTTCTGTCAATCTGGGTTTACATCATTGCCTGAATTCGGATGTTTCATTTGTCAATGAGGCTAACGACCCGGAAATCACATCATGGCACTGGGATTTTGGAGATGGTTCAGAATCAAATGAAGAGAACCCCCAACACGTCTTTACAACATCCGGGACTTTCGAAGTCTGGCAAAAAGTAACCAACAGTAACGGCTGCAGCGACAGTACAATGCTAAGTTTAAATGTAGATACAGATTTCCAATTACCCGAGGATTTTCATTGCCTTACCCCTGCTTCAGAAGCATATTTCTACAATTTGAATCCGTTGGTTATTTTCAGTTGGACACCAAGTTCAAATACATTGTATTATCGTATCGAAATTAGCGATGATGCCGGGTTCGAAAACATTATATGGAGTTCTGATATTACCGACAACAGCTATTCACAAGCAATTGCTGATACCGGCACGTATTACTGGAGGGTTTTCGCTTTTAATATGTGCAACGATTTCAATGAAACTGACGTTGATAGCTTTTTTGTAAAACGCTTTAGTCCTGCTGATATAAGCTTTTGGATCGACGCTTCTGAAAAAGTAAGTGTTTCCGATAATAAAGTTACCGCATGGCAAGATAAATCGCAAAACGATTATATGGGACTTCAGGCAAATGCAATCCTTCAACCTGAATACAATGTAAATGATTCTCTCATAAACAATCAAGCCTCGGTACAGTTCGAAAACAATTATATTAATTTCGGTAGCATTCTGCCCCTCGATAGCATACGCGATTATTATATGTTTATCAAGTACGATCAGTTCAGCAACTATGGATTTGTATTATCGAAGGGTGTAAACGGGGAGGGAGCTTTTGCGGTGAACAACGATGCTGATTTATGCATGATGAGGGTATATTACGATAATGTTATCACAACCACGGAGTGGTGCATGCCCGAAGACAGTTTTTTCCTTGTAAATGTAAGGATGACACCGATGGAAAAAATTGAAGTATACCACAATTTGTTCAAAGTCAGCGAATTCCCCATTAGTGTCGATTTAATCGGAACGAATTTGTTTGACCTAATCATCGGGAATTCCCAGTATGGCGACTACACATTTCCTATGCAAGGCGAAATTGCAGAAATTATTGTTTTCGACACTTTGCTGAATTACTCCGGGAGAATGGAACTCATGAATTACTTTCGTAATAAATATGCTCCTCCCGTTAACCTGGGACGCGATGTGATAGTTACATATAATTTCTGCGATACAACCATTTCTGCAGAGAAACCCTGGTTTGTCGATTATAGCTGGAGTAATGGTGAAACCTCTCCATCAATTATTCTTAATTCTATGCAATCGGGTGTATATGAGGTTACCGTAACTGATATTTTTGGTATGACCTCTTCCGATGAAATCGAAGTGAATTTTCCCATTGTTAATCAAGGGCTTCAGGATACAACCATTTGCAGCGGAAATTCGATTCAGTGGCAGGCACTGGAAAACGATGGTTATACCTATCAGTGGTACGGGAATGCATCGGTTGAAAGTTATATTGATATCAACCAGGCCGGTAATTATGCGTACATCGTGACCGATAGCCTTGGCTGTAGGTTTTACTCCGACACTGTCTCGATTGCAATCAGCTATTTTGCTACAGAAGCCTCGCTTGGTCCCAATGATACAAGTTTATGTATTGGAAATCGCATCATGCTGTCAACCGAAATAGAAGAAGCTGCAAGTTATCATTGGAGCAACGGGAGCAGTGAACCATTTATCACCATTGAAGCTGCCGGTGAATATAGTGTTACCGTAACAAGTATTTACGGATGCGTTGCCGAGGATACAATTAATGTTAGCATTCATGGAACGGCTCCTCATGCTGATTTTGAGGTTGCCGGACTTTGTGAGAAGAATCTGATTGTTTTTAGCGACATGAGTGAGGCGATGTCGGGTTCTCTTACTCAATGGGAATGGAGTATTAATGGAGAAATTGTCTCAAATAATCAAGACTTTACTCACGTCTTTGATTCAGCAGGTAACTATCTTATTGGGCTTATTGTTGAAAACAGCGACGGGTGTTCAAATTCATTCAATGAAGCATTGCTAATTCATGGTCTGCCAGTTCCGGATTTTTCGCCAGATATTGCTTGCAGCGGAAACCTGATTGTTTTCACCGACAATAGCATCTCTTCCGAGGGTGTAATTACTTCGGTATGGTGGAATTTCGATGGCACATATAATATTGAAGGGACGCAGGTGTTACACGAATTTGTTGATTCCGGTGAAATACCGGTTACTATTACCGTTGAAAACAGTATTGGATGTACCGATTCTCTGACCTTGTTTGTAGAGGTATTGCCTTCTCCTGTTGCAGCTTTTACCAGTACACCAGCATGCGAAGGCGATTTGGTATATTTCATCAATCAATCGACTTCACCGTTCCCCTGGGAAATTACAAATTATAACTGGCTATTTGGCGACGGAAATTCCTCGGCGGTTTCAAACCCCGGTTACGAATATCCCGAAGCCGGGCAATACGAAGTTACCTTATGGGTAAAGGCGCTTAACGGATGTAGCGATACCATTTCAGAAATACTGACTGTAAATCCGTTACCTGTGGCCGATTTTAATATTCCGGAATTTTGTTTAAACCGTTCACAGCAATTAACCGACAACAGCAGTGTGGAATCGGGCAATATCGAAAGTTGGGAATATGAAGTTTTCTGGATAGGAACTTACAATATACCAAATCCGGAAGTCAGTTTTCCAAATGTTGGCGATTATCCTGTAACCCTTACAGTTACAACCAATGCAGGATGCACCGATTCTGAAACCAAAACGGTTTCGGTATATCCGCTGCCGACGGCATTGTTCACTTCCGACGTTGATTGGGGTGCTGTTCCTCTCGAAGTAGCATTCTCAAATCAAAGTATTGGCGCGGTAGATTATGAATGGCGTTTTGGTGATACTGGGCAAAGCGATATTGCTGAACCAACACATACATTTGCAGATTCGGGAGTGTATCATGTCGAACTTATTGCGGTTTCGGAGCATGGCTGCACCGACACCATGCGATCTTCAATAAATGTGATTGTTCCTATTTTAGACCTGGTACTGCTCAATTTGGAAACCCAAATCGAAAACGATTACCTGATTACCTCGGTCGATATTATAAATGCCGGCACACTACCCCTGACGGAAATCGACTTAATAATTCACATGCCACAAAACCGCAGCTATCGCGAAACTGTTTCAGGTATTTTCAATCCGGGCTCTGTTACCCAGTTCACATTAGCAACCAAAATCTATTTAAACAGCGACATTATGCCTGATTATTTCTGCATCGAAGGAGTGGTTACCGAATACCCTGAATATGCCGATATAAACCCCGAAAACCAGATTTTGTGTCAATCGGAGTCGGAAAACATGATTGTATCAATGCCATACCCGAACCCTGTTAATCAAATTCTCTACCTTGATATTTATAAAACCAATGGGAATTCGTTTGATATCGAGATTTACAATTCGCTGGGATCAAAAGTGTATTCCGAAACCATTTCGGATTTGTCGGTAAGAAACTACCGTATAATCTATAATCTTAGCGATTATCCACCAGGGCTATATAATATTGTAATAAAACAGAGTGATAACATTTTCAGCCGGCAGTTTATAAAATTGTAATTGGTAAATACCGCCAATTAATTATTTGTTCGTATTCATGTTGACCGGATATTCTTCATATGCTTTTTCAAGAATTTGTTCTGTGGCAATATTAATCTTAATTGTTTTTACTTGCTGAGCACATATTTCTTTTACTTCATCAAATGGCAACACAACTTCTTTTTTAATACCGGTTACACAGAAAATGCTTAGCATACCATTCACCAACACCGGCTCACTGATTTGTCCGACATTTAACGAACGTATAATTGCTGCTTCACGATTTTGCTCTGTTAAAACCCTGTTCGATTGATAAATAATTATATAACTCTCTTTGTCTCCATATTTTAAATCAGACTCCACTTTTCCAGATTTAGCAAAAGAATTCAGCTTATCTCTCGCTTTAAGAATGGTATTTTGCGTTGTATCATAAATCAGTGCCATGAAATAGCTATACTCAGCCGGTTTGGTAAAATCAGACAAATGTGTATTATAATAGTTTTTACTTTCTTCAATAGTTACATCAATATTATTACTGATTTCACTGTAGTACAATGCAGACAGGTATTTTTCCTCAATTGTCTGATGTAGAAGCGCAAGTTCTTGCTGCACCTGCGGACTTTTATCCAGCCCCATTTCTCTGGCACGTTCAGCGGCAACTTTAGGTACGGTATAGTACTTTTTCACACGACTTTCAAAAGACTTCACATCCGGAGAAAATGTAAATTCGGGATAAACAATCTGAATTACTTTAATAAGATTTTCGTTTATAATCTGCTCCCCAACAGTACCATATTCCTTGCTCTGTGCAATAATGATTTGTACCGAAAAAAGAAAAATAAATCCAATGATACTTTGTTTCATGCCAATTTCCCTGATTTAAAATACCATCAATACCTTGTTTACTTAATGATTTGAAATGATATTGACTCCGGATTGTAGTTATCATCAAGCACTTTTGCGTTACATGATACCGGAATGGCCTGAGATGTGTTGGCCTGAAAGCCAATTGTTGCTCCGATTCCGCATGCATATGGACTTACATTGTAATATCTCACATTCATGAGGTTTGAATTTTCATGTATCTGTACTTGTGCTGTAACGGGATAAGAGCCTGTACGTGTCATTAGCTCAAAATCAGCAATAAAAATACGGTTTCCGGCATCACCCAGGGTAGTATATCGGATACCATTGCCGGTAGTAATCATATCGTCCCAATAAAAACAAAGGGTGGGCAGCGAAAAAGAGCTGGATGGCAAAGCACTATTATAATAATATGAAGTTCCTCCCGACCCGCCAAATTGTATATTTCCGTTTGTTGACAGGTAACACTGAGTATATGAACTTCCATTGATTGTAAGAGTGAAGCCAAGGTTCACAACATAAGCACCGTCATCAACCCCTGAGCCTGCTGCAGAAGTCCAGCCACTAATGTCGTCGCGGCTGAATGCAATATCAGCCGAAACAGTACCAACTCCATAGTTGCTTGTGCTCAGAAACGATGCAGCATGTTGTCCGTCTAACAAATCCGCATCACTTCCGCTGCCTGCTCCGTCGTTACCGGCATTCCATACCAGATTGGTTCCTTCATTGGCATAATATTGACCATCAACATATAAGTTTGTTGATCCGGCATCCGAATAAATTCTGAAATTTGCTGCAGCAGGTATGCGAATTGCCCTATCGCCTCCCCAACCGCTCGTTGTTAATTCGTAACTGCCGCTTCCAACCCAGAAATTTGTAGCATTGGCTGCACCATTTACATCAAGTTTATAAGCAGGGCTTAACACTCCAATTCCCAAATTACCAGAATGGTAGGCTGTTCCATCTGCTCTGAAGAAATGGTATAAATTCCCGCTGTATTCTGCACATCCATAACCCACACAAGAGTTACCATAAATACGGAATTCCTCGTTTGAATCATCATTGAGTTGAAGTTCAAGCCAATTGGTATTGCTCGACCCCTGTACTTTTCGCATCCTGTAAGGGTCGGAATCATCGCCACCACCAACATTGCGGAATTTTATCTCGTTTACCGACATTGCGTCGCGAACATCTAGTTTATCCTGAGGGCTCGTGGTACCAATGCCAACGTTCGTTCCATTGTCGTAAATTACAGAATTTCCGATTGAGTTTGCACCTGTAAACTTAGCCACATAATTGGTTGTTCCCGAAATTCCTGAATTAAAATCAGCCGTTGTCAGATAAGTGTATTCAATGGCACCATTATAGGTTCGCAGCCTGTCGCCATGTGAATGCAACTGCCAGTTGGTAGCACTAGTCTCATCTTTTAAATACACTCCATATCCCTGCGAAGAAACACGTATATCTCCGCCCGAAACATCAAGCTTTGAAGCGGGTCCGGTAGTTCCAACACCAACATTCCCTCCGCTAGGGTTAATATAAATATCCCTTGCCTGATAATATCCCAGATACATATTCTTTGATGGTGCTGGGTCTAAATGCAAATTACCATCGGTTGAAATAACCTGCGCTGTTGAGGCCATATTCTGATTGGGAGCTGCTCCTACGTAAAGTTTTCCACTCCATGATGCATTGGGGCCATACAGCGTAAGCGAAGCGTCTCCGGCTGAAACATGTACTCTTGCACCGGGAGAAGTTGTGCCTATACCAATATTTCCATCGGGATTAATATACATCCTTTCATTATAACCGGAATTATTATTAATATCGCCAACCGTAGCATCATTATACGTCTGGAAGCTGAGTCCGGGAGCTCTTAGTGTGATCTGATCTACTCCCGAACCATTTGCAGGGTCATTTGTGTGAAACAATATCAACTCGGTTTTTTCATTCGCAGCGCCCTGACCCGAAGGGACGGTGCGCGCTGTAATAACCGGAGATGGGTCTCCAGTCGGTGCTGTAAAAGTAAAGGTTGCAGCATTGGCAGTTCCACTGATCCAGAGGTTTGCGCTTTGAGCACCTGAATATTGGTTCTGAATATAATTACCACTGCTAGCAGGTAAATCGGCAGCAAGAATGGGAGATGAAACGAAATTGGTGCCGTTTCCCCTGAGGTAATAACCGTTCGTTGCAGCATTGGCAACACGGTATCCTGTTGCAGCATTTACCACACCGTTGACATCGAGGTTCGTTTGTGGAGTAGCTGTCCCAATTCCAACATTGCCACTATTGAAATATGTATAATTTGATCCACTGTTTGCCAGCTGAATCACGGTAGCACCACCGGCATTTGCATTTGTAAATCTAACGCCATAACTAAACCTATGGGTAGCCCAGCCATCGTTCAGGTCAACAATATCACCATCGTCGGCCAGTTTAATCCCACCTCCCGTTGTGTTGCCAGTACTAATATACAAAGTTCCAGTACCCCGAATATCACCGGAAACATCCAGTTTGTATGAAGGTGTTGCCGTACCGATACCCACATTGCCCGCAATCAAGCCATTTCCACTGATCCTGAATCCGGCCGTTTGATCGGATGCAGTCTGATTCAGAATATAATCATTCGGGCTGCCAGAAAACATTCGTAACCATTTGCTGCCATCCCAATAGTAATACCCTGGGGTTACATCATTGGCTGTGGCAGTGTTGTACACCATCAAACTAACAACAGGGTTCGAAACAGGACTGGCAGAGGTAGTTTGCGACAAAGATATCCTGGGAATAAGCATACCCCTGTCTGTTGATTTAATATCAAGCATAGCCGATGCGTTCGCAACTGAACCATCAAGGTTAATGGCAACGCCCTGAGCGTTAAGATTCATGTTATTTAAAACAAGAAATAAAACAAGACCTGCAACAGGTTTTATTATTTTTTTCATTGCAATTGTATTTATACTGCAAAATTAGTGTATTCTTTGCAACAAACAGAAATTATTATTCATCAACTACAGTGAACGATTATGCCGGTTGTAATGACTTGCACTATGTGCTTAAACGTTTCAACGGTTGCATCATGTTTCCCATTTGGTTGGCATTAAACAAGCGTGTAAGTTTAACAGGGAATTGCCATGCAGAAGAACCGTTTATTATAAACACCCTGATTCAGTAAAAGTTGTACTAATCCCGCAAGGTATTGCCTGACAGCGCTATTTTAAGTTCATTGAAAGTGAATTTGCCATTGCACTCAGCCATTATTTGACCAATACTACTGAATCTTTTGTTTCCAACAAATTCCTTAATTTCGGCAATGCGTCCGGCATCGAGTAAGTCTTCGGCCTGTAGTTCTCCGGTGATAACGTAATAACTCAGATGTCCCCATATGGTAGATTCTGCAAACCCCCTTTCGGTAGCGATTTGCGGAATACTTTTGTTTTCGCGGAACAGCGCCAGACTTACCGATTTGGATTCCGGCTTTTTTTCTTTTTTCTTTTTTGCCGGGATGTCGTCGGCAGGAGTTTCGCGTTCAATGGCATTTTCGAGGCAATAATCATGTACCATTTCGAGAATGTCGCCGCCAAACTGTTTAAGTTTTACCTTGCCCAGTCCCTTTATTTTCGATAGTTCTCTTTGTGTTGCGGGTAGTTTATCACAAATCAGTTTCATGGTATTGAATGGCATTACCATAAACGGCGACACCCGTAAATCGTCGGCAACCGAAGCGCGCCATGCATGAAGCAGCGAATACAGTTTTTTGTGATTGATTAATTTTACTGAGTTTTCGACAGGCACTTTTTTTAGTCCAAGCGTTTGCATAAAGCCGGCCTCAGCATCGGATACCGCCCTGAGGTAAGTCTGTATATCAAGCCCACCGGTTACCGCCCTGAGTGCTGCGGTTTTTAGCACCATAGCCAGCTCGAAGCGACCGGCTGATTCTATGATTTCTTTTTTCACTTCCTTGTTGTCGGAGTCGAAACCGATGCTACTCATCGGAATGGCAAACAGCGACGCCATCTTTTCGAGAAAATAGCTTGCGGCTTTCGAAATACGTTCCTGCAATGCCGGATTATCGCAGGGCAACAGGTCGGGATTTTGTTTAATGATTGACCGCAACTGGATGTTAAATTTATCATTCACCTCATACATTTCCGAAACTGCATCTGCTTCGATACGCCCGAAAGCTGCTTCATCGGCACTGTGAATTTTGGAAGCATTGAGCTGATAGTGTTTTTTCAGCGACCTGAACTGACGTTGTAAATCGCTGAAATCGAATATCGAAAAGACGACTTCCTGCTGAAATGCGGCTTTCGATTCGCGCAGGGAGTCTTCGCCGGGCTCGTTTTGCAGGGCTGTTTCGTTGAACTCGCGTATGTTGACATCGGTTTTTATGGCATGGCGTTGTATCTTCGAAATAAGAACCAGTCCTTCGAGAGTTCGGCAACGGCTGAGGGCAACATACACCTGCCCTGAGGCAAAAGCCTGATTCACATCGAGAACGGCTTTTTCGAATGTAAGTCCCTGACTTTTGTGCACCGTAATAGCCCAGGCAAGTTTCAATGGAATTTGCTTGAAACTGCCTATAATTTCTTCCTCAATTTCGCGCGTTTCTTCGTTGAGGTGAAGCTTCACATTGCTCCATTCTTCGGGGCATACTCTGATTTCTTCGTCGTCACCCTTACATTCAACCACCACCGAGTCTTCGTCGAGACGGGTTAAGCGGCCAATTTTACCATTATAATACCTTTTTTCGGGCGAAGAATCATTTTTCACAAACATTACCTGTGCCCCGGGTTTAAGCTCCAACACCTCGTCGGTGGGAAACATATAGGGTTGAAAGTCGCCTGTTATACTGGCGCTGTACTTGCGTGAACGCGATTTCAGTGCCGCCATTTTTCTGTCGTTAATCAGCGCTGCGCCGGCATTGTGGGTCGTGAGGGTAATATAGCCTTCCGACTCATCGGGGTCAAAGTTTGCAATATACCTCGAATTTAACAAATCAAAAGAGGCCTGAGTCATCGAATTGTTTCTGATTTCACCCAACAGTTCAATGAATTTTT